>JAYUCG010000109.1:0-15094 GCA_043740455.1 Novosphingobium sp.
GCGCTCGCGGGCGGATCGCAAACGGTGATGCGGCTCAACTCGAGCTACCAGCGCGGCTGGCTGCTCCGCTGGCTCAGCCCGGCCACCGACATCCGCCTCCACCACGCCCGCGCGATTATCGTCAACGGCCAGGTCGTCGGCGTAATCCTCGTCTCACGCTCGCCCAGCGCGCTGTTCAGGGGAATGTGGGAGGATTGGGGCAAGATTTCGGTCGGCGCAGGCGTAATTTTCGTGGCTCTGCTGCTGATCGCCGGGGTGCTCGCGCGCGCCATCGTGGTCCCGGTCGAGCGGCTCTCGGCAGCGACCCGTGCGCTCGCCCAGGGCCGCACCGCGCGCTTGCGCGCCCCCACACTCGAAGTGCGCGAGATCCGCAGCCTCAACGCCGATTTCACCGCGATGGCCGAGGCGATCAATCGCCGCAGCCGCTACCTGCGCGATTTCGCCGCCAGCCTCAGCCACGAATTCAAGACGCCCTTGGCAGGCATCCGCGGCGGGATCGAGCTGCTGCAGGACCACGGCGCGGGGATGAGCAAGGCGGAACGGGCCAAGTTCCTCGCCAACATGGAAGGCGATGCGCAGCGGCTGTCAAAGCTGGTCAGCCGCCTGATGGAACTCGCCCAGGCCGACATGGCCACCGCGCGCGGTGCCGACGACGCAAGCGCCGATGCGGCCAGCGTACTCGCGCGGTTGGCGGACGCGCACGCCGCGCCCGGCTTCGCGCTAACCTGGACGATTCGGCCCGATTACCCCGCGCTGGCCATCGCTGAAGAGGCGCTCGAAACCGTCCTCGCCACGCTGATCGAAAACGCCCGCCAGGCCGGCGCCAGCGCGCTCGCCGTGACCACCGGCCACCGCGGCCGCTTCGCCAGCCTCGCGCTCATCGACAATGGCCCCGGCGTCCCCGAAGCCGACCGCATCCGCGTGTTCGACCCTTTCTTCACCAGCCGCCGCGAGACCGGCGGGACCGGGCTGGGCCTGCCCATCGCGAGGGCGCTGGCGGAGAGCCGGGGCGGGAGTTTGGAACTGGGCGACGGAGCGGGCGGCGCGTGTTTTGTGCTGACGCTGCGGGTGGCGGGGTAGCGATCAAAGGCCAAGCTCGGTCAGGCTCGGGTGATCGTCCGGCCGCGGCCCGAGTGGCCAACGCAGCTTGCGATCGGCCTCGGCGATATGGAGCTCATTGATGCTGGCGATCCGGCGCTCCATCAAGCCGTCGGGGGCGAATTGCCAGTTCTCGTTGCCATAGGCGCGGAACCAGTTGCCGCTGTCATCCCGGTATTCATAGGCGAACCGCACCGCGATGCGGTTCCCGGCGTGCGCCCACAGCTCCTTGACCAGCCGGTAATCATGCTCGCGCGCCCACTTGCGGGTTAGCAAGGCCTCGATCCCGGCGCGTCCGGTGACGAATTCGGCGCGATTGCGCCACGCGCTGTCAGGGGTATAGGCCAGCGCGATGCGGGCCGGATTGCGGCTGTTCCAAGCATCCTCGGCAGCGCGAACCTTCTGCGCAGCAGTATCATCGGTGAATGGCGGCAAGGGTGGCCTGGTCATCGGGTTTCTCCGGCAAGCTGCGCGGCAAGCGCTGCGTTGGTGGCTTCAAGCTCGGCAACCCGAGCCTTGAGGTGATCGATCGCCCCGGCGACGTCGGCAGCGTCAAGTTTCTGCGGGATGTGCTGCGGGCAGTTCACGTCCCACGCCGCGACGGTGAACACAATCGCCTGTTCGGGGCGGGCGCGGTAGTTATCGGGCATCAGCTGCGCGATCAGCGCCGGGTCGTCCGAGACGCGAGCATCGCCCCACAGCTTGATCCGGCGCTTGTGCGCATAGTCCATCAGGAACAGGAAGGCCTTGGCATTTTCAGCGAGGTTCCCGGTGGTGATGTACTGCTTGTTGCCGGTGTAATCGGCAAAGGCCAGCGTGTGCGCATCGACCGCGCAGATGAACCCCTTGGGTCCGCCACGGTGCTGGGCATAGGGCTGTCCCTGAGCGTTAGCGGTGGCGAGGTAGGCGGTGTCGATCCCGGCGAGGAACTCTTCGAGGCCTTCATCGACTTCGGTCCGGAAGCCACCGCGCTCTTCTATTCGGGCATAGGCATCGCGCGAACCACGCGCGGTTTGCAGCGTCTTGACCGTGGGCGTGAAAGCGATGTCGCTGGAGGGGTTCATGGCAGGCTCCTTGCAGATGGGGCGAAGTAGACGGGCGCGGAAGCGATGTGCTCCCGCGCCCCTTCGGCTCAGGCAGCCTTGCGAGCCTCGACCACGGGAAAGTCGATTTCGGTCTGAAACACTTCATTGAAGTAATTGGTCCAGGTGTTGAGCGCGACGTGCTGCACGATCTCGATGATCTGCGCATCGCTATAACCAGCGAGGCGGACCGCAGCGAAATCGGCATCGCTGATATGGCCGCGCTCACCCGCTACTTTGGCGGCGAAGCGCACCGCCGCATCGGCCTTGGGGTCGTTCGAGGCGCCGCTGCGATTGGCGGTGATTTCAGCATCGTCCAGCTTCGCCAGGTTCTTGCCGAGGAAGGTATGCGCGGAGAGGCAATAGGCGCAGCCGTTCACTTCGGCGACGGCCAAGGCGATCCTTTCGCGGGTGGCGGCAGGCAACGCGCCTTTGCCCAGCGCGCCGGACAGGCCAAGATAACCTTCGAGCGCCTGCGGGCTGGTGGCGACGAGCCGGAAGAGGTTCGGGGCCGAACCAAGCTGCTTGGCAACGGCTTCAAGCAGCGGCTGCGACTTTTCGGGCGCATCGGCGATGGTGGCTGGCTGCGGGATACGGGGCATTGGACATTTCCTCTTCTGATCTGGCCATGATCGGCCGCTGCCACCCAACTAGTATCTTCCGTAAAATTGCAGTATCCATTGTTTCGGCAATTCACCCTTCCGAAATATGGAACGTAGATATGGACCGATTCGAAGCCATGCGCACGCTCGTTGCCGCGGTTGACGGAGGCAGCCTGTCGGCTGCGTCGCGCGCGCTCGGCGTGCCGCTGCCCACTGTCAGCCGCAGGGTTTCCGATCTTGAGGCTTATTTGCGCGCGCAGCTGGTGGTGCGCACCAGCCGCAAGCTGCTGCTGACCGACACCGGACGGGCCTTCGTCGCCACCTGCCGCCGCGTCCTCGACGAGCTTGATGAGGCGGAACGCGCCGCGACGGGCGAATACCGCGTGCCGCGCGGGGACCTGCTGATCACCGCGCCGGTGATGTTCGGGCGGCTGCACGTCGAGCCGGTGGTGCTCGATTTCCTCCAGACCTATCTGGACATAAACGTTCGCCTGGTCCTCGCCGACTATTTCATCGATCTGGCCGAGAACCAGGTCGACCTTGCGCTGCGGATCGGCGAACTGCCCGACAGCAGCCTGATCGCGGCCCAGCTAGGCTCCGTGTACTGGGTCACCTGCGCCAGCCCGGCCTATCTGGAGCGGCGCGGAGCACCCGCCGCGCCCCAAGATCTTATCCTGCACGATTGCATCGCCTTCGAAGGCCGCTATGCGTCGAACCACTGGACCTTCGGCGGCGGCAAATCTGCCGCGACAGTGCCTATCGCGCCGCGCTTTGCGGTAAACACCGCGCTGGGAGCGATCGACGCGGCAGTGGCCGGAGCCGGAATTGCCCGGGTCTTGTCCTATCAGGTTGCCCAGGCAATCGCGGAGGGACACCTGTCCCTGATCCTGCGTGATTTCCAGCCGGACCCGATCCCGGTTCACCTTGTCCATGCAGCGGCTGCGATGGTGCCGCTCAAGCTCAGGGCCTTCAAGGACTTCGCCGCGCCCCGACTGCGCGGGCGGTTGCTTGGACTTGCCTAGACCTGCCGAGGACGCGATCGGAAATCCATTTTCCTACATGCCCCCGCTCTGCCAAGCTCTCGCCCTTGACGCACCCCAGCCCCGGCGAGTCTCCCCCTCGCCCGCACCGTCCGTCCGCGTCCCAAAGCCGCGCCGCCAGCGCGGCTTTGTAGCATTGGGGCCGCGCGCGCGGGTATCTTTGTCAGGACGCCGCGCATGTACTTTATCAACTAACTCCCCCGCTCCTACCGCACCGGGTAGCCGCTCCAGCGCTTGATCCGGCGGATCGCGAAGGCCGAGCGCATCGCCGAGACGCCGGGCAGGCGGGCGAGGCAATCGCGGTGGATGCGGTCGTATTGTTCAAGATCGTGCGCGGCGACGCGCAGCAGGTAGTCGGCCGAGCCGCTCATCAGGTGGCAATCGAGGATATCGGCCATGTCCTGCACCGCCGCCTCGAACCGGTCCATCGCCTCGCGGCTCTGGCTAGTCAGCGTGATCTCGACGAAGGCCTGGAGTTTCAGCCCCAATTTGTGCGGATCGATCTGCGCGGCATAGCCGGTGACGATCCCCGCCGCCTCCAGCGCCTTGATCCGGCGGTGGCAGGCGGACGGCGAGACCCCGGCAAGCTCAGCCAGATCGGCGACCGAGCGCGATGAGTCCTTCTGGAGCGCTTCGAGAATCAGCACGTCGTTGCGGTCCATGGGACAATTTTCCGTCTGTTTCTCCAGATGCGGGAAATATCGCCGCACGCGCCCGCGGTAAAGGCAAAGATTGGTGAAACTTTCGCAGGTAACAGGCGTATCTTCGGCGGACCATATTCAGGAGAGCCATGATGCGCGTCGGCACCGTCAAGGAAATCAAGAACCACGAATACCGCGTCGGGCTGACGCCTGAGAGCGCCAAGGAACTGGTGGTCCACGGCCACGAGGTGTGGGTGGAAACCAGAGCGGGCAGCGGGATCGGGGCTTCCGACCGCGATTACGAGGCAGCCGGGGCCATGATCAAGCCCGACGCAGCGACGATTTTTGCCAATTGCGAAATGGTGGTGAAGGTCAAGGAACCGCAACCCGCCGAACGCGCGATGCTGCGGCAGGGGCAGGTGCTGTACACTTACCTCCACCTCGCGCCGGACCCTGAGCAGACCGCCGATCTGGTCAAGTCAGGCGTCACCGCGATTGCCTATGAGACGGTGACCGGCCTGGGCAATTCGCTCCCGCTGCTGAAGCCGATGAGCCAGGTGGCGGGCCGCATGTCGATCCAGGCCGGGGCAACCGCGCTGGAGAAGGCGCATGGCGGGCGCGGGGTGCTGCTGGGCGGCGTTCCGGGCGTGCTGCCGGGCAAGGTGATGGTGATCGGCGGCGGCGTGGTCGGCTTCAACGCGGCGCAGATGGCGGTGGGCCTGGGCGCCGACGTGACCATCCTCGACCGCGATCCCGAAGTGCTCGAGAAGCTTGGCATTCATTTCGAAAGCCGCGCCAAGACGCTGTTTTCCAGCCGTGCCAATATCCAGCAGATGCTGTGCGAGGCCGATCTGGTGATCGGCGCGGTGCTGGTCCCCGGCGCGGCCGCACCCAAGCTGGTGACGCGCGAAATGCTCGGCTGCATGCGGGCCGGTGCGGTCTTGGTCGACGTGGCGATCGATCAGGGCGGGTGCTTTGAAACCAGCCATGCGACGACGCATGCCGACCCGACTTACGTGGTTGATGGCGTGGTGCATTATTGCGTCGCCAACATGCCCGGCGCGGTGGCGCGGACTTCGACCTATGCTTTGAATAATGTGACGCTGCCGCATGCTTTACGGATCGCGGACCTCGGGTGGAAGGCGGCGCTGGCGGCCAACCCGCACCTCGCCGCGGGGCTCAATGTGCACGAGGGCAAGATCACGTACGAGGCGGTCGCGCGCGATCTGGGGTATGAATATACGCCGGTGGCGGAGGTGCTGGGCTAGGCCTCGTCCGCAAACGGGCGGAACGGCGCCGCGATCTCCTCGCGGACCCGGAGCAGGCGCCCGCTGGCCTTGTCAAGCAAGGCCCAGGTGCTGCGCGCGGCGACGAGGACCTTACCGGCGGCGTTGGTGAAGGTGACGCAACGATCAAACTGCGCGCCCTTAGGCTCGGCAGGAATGAAGGTTTCGGCGGTCACGCTTTCACCCAGGCCGATATTGCCGCGATAGTCGATCTCGTGCCGGGTCACGACCCAGATGTACTGGGCCTGGTGTTCGGCGCTGGCCACCGCCGCCCAGTGCGCAGTGGCGATCTGCTGGATCCAGTCGACCCACACGGCGTTGTTGACGTGGCCGAGCTCGTCGATGTGTTCGGGGAGGGCGGGGAAGGTGAGAGAGTGGCGATTGGTCAAAAGAAGCACGCCCGACTGGGTAAGTAGTTGCACGCGAGGTCGAATGAAACCATGGCCAAAGCAATCACCCCCACCGGAATTAGTGCCAAGGGCCAAACCGCAGCGCGAATTCGGGCCAAGCGCGCAAGACCGAGACATAATCCAACCGAGACTAGCGCAAAGGCGGCATACCCCATTGTCCCGAATGGGAAACCTAGCATGTCCAAGAACAAGCTGAAAAAAATTCCCCCAGCCGCAAAAAAAACGTAGCGAGGCTTGGGTCTTCTAGTTTCATTCCCCCACCCCTAACTGCCACAGGATAAACGCAAATTCCTCGGCCGTCTCCTTCAGGCTTTCGAACCGCCCCGACTTGCCGCCGTGGCCTGCGCCCATGTTGGTCTTGAGCAGCAGTTCGTTGCTGTCGGTCTTGAGTTCGCGCAGCTTAGCGACCCATTTCGCGGGTTCCCAGTAAGTCACCCGGGGGTCGTTGAGCCCGGCGGTGACCAGCAGCGGGGGATAGGCCTGCGCAGTGACTTGATCGTAGGGCGAGTAGGAGCGGATCAGCTCGAACGCCGCCTGGTCCTCGATCGGGTTGCCCCATTCGGGCCACTCGCCGGGGGTCAGCGGCAGGCTGGCATCGAGCATGGTATTGAGCACATCGACGAACGGCACATGCGCGACCACTGCGCCCCACAGCGCGGGGTCCGAATTGATCACCGCGCCCATCAGTTCGCCCCCGGCCGAGCCGCCCGAGATGCTTATTTTGCTCGCTTTAGTGAGCCCGCGTTCGATCAGGCCTTTGGCGACGTCGACAAAGTCGGTGAAGGCGTTGGTCCGGCGTTCGAGCTTGCCCGCCTTGTACCAAGCCCGGCCCAGATCATCGCCGCCGCGGATATGGGCGATTGCATAGGCAAAGCCGCGGTCGACAAGCGACAGCCGCGTGGTCGAGAAGCCCGGGTCGATCGCGATGCCGTAAGCGCCATAGCCGTAAAGGTGGAGCGGTCCGACGCCTTGGCGGTCCTTGCGCATGACCACGCTGACCGGAACTTTTGCGCCATCCCGCGCGGCAATCTCGAGGCGTTCGGTGACGTAAAGCGAAGCGTCGTAGCCCGAAGGCAGTTCCTGCACCTTGAGCACTTCGAGGCTCTTATCGGCGAGGTGGTAATCATAAACCGTGGCCGGACTGACCATGCTCTCATAGCTCAACCGCAGCTTGGTCACCGCCCATTCGGGGTTATCGCCCAGCCCGGCGCTGTAGCTTGCTTCGGGGAACACAATTGGTTCAATGCGGTCAGGATCGCCGTAGTAACGCAGCTCGATCTGGTCGAGCCCGCGAACCCTGCTTTCGAGTACCCAGAAATCGCGGAACAGGTCGAACCCGGTGAGATAGACATCGTCGGTTCCGGTGGCGAGCGGGGCGGTGACTGTCGGTCGGGCCAGCGGGGCAAAGACGACGCTGAAGTTTTCGTGAGTCGCGTTGGAATGGATGAAGACGATGTCCTCGATCAGTTCGACATCGTATTCGACCCCGGTCTGGCGCGGCCAGATCAGGATCGGGCGGGCCAGCGGATCGGCCGCCGGCACGACCCGCACTTCGCTGGTTTCATGGTCCGAAGTGCCGATGATCAGCCACTGCTCGTTGGCCGAGAGCGATGCGCCCACTCTGAAGCCGTCGTCCGCTTCGTGATAGAGTTCGACATCGTCTTGCAACTTCGTGCCGAGCCAGTGCAGCCGCGCGTTGTCGGTGCGCCATTGTTCGTTGGCGAGGCTGTAGACGAGACCCTTGTCGTGGCCGACCCAGACCAGCGAGCTCAGCGTTCCCGGGATTTCGTCAGGCAGCACTTCGCCCGTAGCGATCACTTTGACCCGCGCGGTGAAGCGTTCCGAGCCGTTGTCGTCGACCGACCAGGCGAGCATCGACCCGTCGTTCGACACCGCAATGGCGCCCAGCCGGAAGTAATCCTTGCCCGCCGCCAGCGCGACCTCATCGAGGATCAGCTCGTCGGGGCCGCCTGCCACGGGCCGGCGCCACCACTTCTTGTACTCCGCACCGTCCTCGAACTCGATCCAGTAAAGCCAGTTGCCGTCCTTCTGCGGCACCGATCTGTCGGCCTCCTTGATCCGCCCGCGCATTTCCTTGAACAGCGCGTCGATCCGCGGCTGGTGCGGGGCCATGCGTGCTTCGAACCAGGCATTCTCCGCCTGCAGATGAGCAAGGATCTCCAGATCGCCGACTTCGGGATAGTTCGGATCGCGCAGCCAGGCATAGTCATCGCTCAATGCGATCCCATGATGCGTTTCGACGTGCGGCTTTTGCGCTGCGACGGGGGGTGTGGCCAAAGGAGTAGAATGCGTCATGCAGGCGCTCTATGGTGCCGCCATTCTCCCCGCAAGTGAGACCCGGAACATTACCATGCTGATGAACACCCATGAAGCCCGCCTCGATGCCCTGCGTAAGGAACTGAAGCGCCGCAATCTCGATGGTTTCGTCGTGCCGATCTCGGACGAGCACATGAGCGAATATGTCGGCGCCTATGCCCAGCGGCTCGCCTGGCTGACAGGGTTCGGGGGTTCGGCGGGATCGGCGGTGGTGCTGGCCGATACGGCGGCGGTGTTCGTCGACGGGCGCTACACCTTGCAGGTGCGCGAACAGGTTGACGGACGGCTGTTCGATTACCAGTCGACGCTGCAAACCAGTACGGCCGCCTGGCTTGCCGTCCATGCCCCTGAAGGCGCCGAGATCGGGTTCGATCCGTGGCTGCACGGCAAACCGTGGGTCGATGCCTGCAATTCCGCGCTCGCCGCCAAGGGCGCAAAGATGGTTCCAACCGATAGCAACCCGATCGACGCGGTATGGAACGACCAGCCCGCCCCGTCGCTCGCCCCGGCCATGGTTCACAGCAACGAATATGCTGGACAGTCGAGCGAGGCGAAGCGCAGCCAGGTTGCCGAATGGCTGACCGCGCGCGGGCTGGATGCCGCGGTCGTATCGGCGCTCGACGGGGTCGCGTGGCTGCTCAACCTGCGCGGGGAAGACGTCGAGCGCACCCCGGTCGCGCTGTCATTCGTGCTCGCGCATGCCGATGGCACAGCCGAACTGTTCATTGCGGGCGAAAAGGTCACGCCCGAACTGCAAGCGCACCTCGGCAACGCGGTGACGATCCGCGAACGCAGCGAGTTCGTGCCGCAATTGCAGGCGCTGGCGGGCAAGAAGGTGGCGGTCGATCCCGAACGCTCGGTCGCCGCTGTGTTCTCCGCACTCGAAGGTGCTGGCGCGATCGTTATGGCGATGACCGACCCAACCGTGCTGGCCAAGGCGATCAAGAATCCGGTCGAGCAGGCCGGGCAGCGCGCCGCACAGGCGCGTGACGGGGCGGCCATTGCGCGGTTCCTCCACTGGCTGAGCCTCGAAGCCCACAAGGGTGAGCTTGACGAACTCAGCGCCGCCGCACGGCTCCGCGCGTTTCGCGACAAGACCGGGCTGCTCAAGGATCTGTCGTTCGACACGATCTCTGCTGCCGGGCCGCATGCGGCTAGTCCGCACTACAAGGTGGACGAGGCGTCCAACATTCCGATCACCCCCAATTCGATCTACCTGGTCGATTCGGGCGGGCAGTACCTCGATGGGACGACCGACATCACCCGCACCGTCTGGACCGGGCCGGGGCAGCCCAGTGCCGAACACAAGGACCGCTTCACCCGCGTGCTCAAGGGCCATATCACGCTGGCCCGCGCCACCTTTCCGAAAGGCACGGTCGGCGCGCAACTCGACAGTTTTGCCCGCATGCACTTGTGGCAGGGCGGGGTCGACTATGCCCACGGCACCGGTCACGGGGTGGGCAGCTTCCTCTCGGTTCACGAAGGCCCGCAGCGCATCGCCAAGGCTTCGGGCGGACAGGCCGGAACCGGGCAGGCACTGCTCGCGGGGATGATCCTCTCGAACGAGCCGGGTTACTACAAGACCGGCGAATACGGCATCCGGATCGAAAACCTGGTGCTGGTCGAACCGCGCGAGATCGCCGGGGCGGAAGGCGATTACTTCGGGTTCGAGACGCTGACCTTTGCGCCAATCGATATCGCGCTGGTCGATCTGCCGCTGTTGACGCAGGACGAAATCGATTGGTGGAACGCCTATCATGCGCAGGTTCAGGTGATCCTGGCACCGCAGCTGGATGGGGCTGCGCTGGATTGGCTCAAGGCGGCCTGTGCACCCTTGTCGGCCGGGTAATGTTCACCTAATGTTCTGTCGGCGACTCGAAGGGAGAGAAAGATGATCGGCTACGTAACCCTCGGCACCAATGACCTGCCGCGTGCGGCAAAGTTCTATGACGCGCTGACCGCTGAACTGGGTGTTGGGCGGATGATGGAATTCGACACCTTCATCGCCTGGGGCACGCCTGGCGGCGGCTGCGGAATCGGGCTGACCAAGCCTTATGACGGCAATGCAGCCACGGTTGGCAACGGGGTAATGGCCGCGTTCGAGGCGGCCGATGAAGCACAGGTGCAGCGGCTTTACGATATCGCGCTGGCCAATGGCGGCGCCGACGAAGGCGCGCCGGGTCCGCGCGGCGACGGGTTCTATGCCGCCTATTTCCGCGATCCGGATGGCAACAAACTCAACGCTTACATGATGGGCTGAGCGGCATGGCCGGCACCTCGATCGAACGCTTTCCGCTGCATCTTGGGCTGGGCGCGAAGGCGCTGCCGCAGCCCGAGTTCACCGGCGCAATGGACTGGTACATGGCCTATTCGGAGCGGGTTGCGGCTGATGGTGCCGAGGGCCGGCTGGTTGGCATGCACACATTCACCGAAAGCTGGGACAGCTGGGAAATGCATCCCACTGGCGATGAGGTGGTGCTCTGCGTGGCGGGTGAAATGACGCTGCACCAGCTCTTTCCCGACGGCAGTACAGAGCAAGTGATGATCGGGGCGGGCGAATACGCAATCAACCCTCCCGGTGTCTGGCATACCGCCGACATCGCCAAGAGCGCGACGGCGGTGTTCATCAGCGCCGGTGAAGGGACCCAGAATCGGCCGCGATGATATCGCGCGGGTGAACAGCCCTGCGATTCTGCGACAATTGACGACAAATCTGCCCGATTGCGGCATAAGCGTGCGACACCGTGGTCTTAGAACCGGACATGGAAGCCGCGCGGCGCTGGTGTCCCGCTCCCCCCAGCCTGCGCGGCTTCACCATATCCGAACGCAGGAGAAGTTCGCATGAAGAAGTATTTGATCGGCATTTCGGCATTGGCCCTTGGCCTCGCCGGAGCTGCCTATGCTGCCGATGAAATGCCCGGCGGCGATCCGCTCGGCGACAAGACCGTGACCAAGGCCGAATTCCTCGCCAAGGGTACGGCGATGTTCGACAAGATGGACGTCAACCACGACGGCAAGCTCGACCAGGCTGACCGCGGCGCACACGAAAGCGAAATGTTCGACCACCTTGATACCAACCATGATGGTTCGGTGTCGCGCGGTGAATTTACCGCTGCCCATGCCCAGGGCGGCCCCGACGGCGAGCCGGGCGCCGACCAGCGCCGCGGCGAACATGGCGGCGGGCACATGGGCATGATGATGATGCGCATGGCCGATACCAACCACGACGGCGCGGTCACCCGCGACGAATTCGCGGCCGCACAGGCAAAGCATTTCGACATGATGGATGCCAACCATGACGGCCAGCTGACGCAGACCGAACGCAAGGCTGCGCGTGACAAGATGAAGGGCATGGACGGAATGGGCGGCGGAATGCGCCACGGCGGGAAGCAAGGCAATCAGCCGATGGGTGACATGCCGATGGGCGATATGCCGCCACCACCTCCGGCCAACTGACCTGCCGGGCGCATCCCGCATGGATCAGGTTGCCCCGACCCGGTTGCTGCTGGTCGATGACGAAGCAGCGCTGCGCGAACCCCTGGCCGAGTATCTCTCGCGCCAGGGGTTCAGCGTTGTCCAGGCCGACAGTGCGGCACAAGCCCGCACCATTCTTAAAACCGAGCAGCCCGAACTGGTCCTGCTCGATATCATGATGCCTGGTGAAGACGGCCTGTCGCTGTGCCGCCACCTGGCTGAGGCGCACGCGCTTCCCACCATTTTCCTGACCGCGCGCGGCGAGGCGACCGACCGGATTGTCGGGCTTGAAATCGGCGCCGATGACTATGTCGTGAAACCCTTCGAACCGCGCGAACTGGTCGCCCGGATCCGCTCGGTATTGCGCCGCAGCGCCAGGGGTGGAGCGCCGAGCGCAGACGACGAGCTGTTCGAATTCGAAGGCTGGCGGCTCGATCCGCTGAAGCGCCGCCTGACCGATGCCGAAGGCGCGATGGTCTCGATCTCTTCGGCTGAATTCCGCCTGCTGCTGGCCTTCCTCGAACACCCGCGCCAGGTGCTGGACCGTGATCGTTTGCTCGACATGGTCCAGGGCCGCGAGGCGCACCTGTTCGACCGCGCGGTCGACAACCAGGTCAGCCGCCTGCGCCGCAAGATCGAAGTCGACAACCGCAATCCGGTGCTGATCCAGACGGTGTGGGGTGGCGGCTACATGCTCGCCGCCGACGTCCGCCGGGTCCGCCCCAACTGATGGCAGGGCAGATTCGCCGCGCCGTGGCCCGGTTGCTGCCCAAAAGCCTGCGCGGGCAGCTGCTGCTGGCGGTTGCCGCTGCACTGTTGCTCGCCCAGGGGATCAGCGCGGTCTTGCTCTACCGGGCGCAGACCGAACGGCGCGAGGCCGCCCTGGTCCACGGCGCGGCGATGCGCCTGTTCGCCGCCAATCATGACGAAGCGATGCTGGGGCCTCATCCGCCAGGAACGTTCGAGGCCGCGCGCGAGCTGAAGGTCGAACATGCGCAGGCAGCACCGCTCCAACCGGGCGACCTGCGCAGCCCCAAGGCTGAGGCGGAACTGCGCGAAATTCTGACCGGCCAGGGGGTTAACCCTTCGCAGGTCATGGTGCTGCGCCGACCGGCAGATGGCGACACCAGCATTGCCCGCCGCAACGCGCGGCGAGCCCTGGTGCTGGGCGTGCACGCCCCGCCGCCGTCGCGCGAGATGATGGTTGCTGCAGTCGAACTCGGCGCCGCCAATAACTGGATGGTGGTGCGGCTGCCGGTCCCGCCGACCGAACGCGCGCTGCTCGCCACGCTGATCGGTCAGACCCTGCTGCTTTATGCCTTGCTGTTCGGCGCCATCGCACTGATCCTTGGCCAGATCACCAAGCCGCTCGCCGCGCTGACCACCCGGCTTGAAACCTTTGCCGCCAAGCAGGATGCCGACGGCCCGATCGAGCCGCAGGGTCCCCGCGACATTCGCCGTCTGATTGCGGCGCACAACGCGATGGAAGCCCGGCTTTCGACGATGCTCGATGAAAAGGACGTGATGCTCGGCGCAATCGGCCACGATCTCAAGACCCCGCTCGCAGCGCTGCGGGTCAGGATCGAATCGGTCGAAGATGACCCTGAGCGGGCGAAAATGGCTCGCACGATCGAAGATATCACCCGCAGCCTCGACGACATCCTCTCGCTTGCCCGGGTCGGCCGCCCGAGCGATCCGCTCGAACCCGCAGAACTCGGCGCGCTGGTCGGCCAGGTCGCCGAGGAATTCGAAGACATGGGCGAGCCGGTCACCTTCACCTTGGCGAGTGAGCGGATCGTCCTGCCACTGCGCGCGACCTGGCTGCGCCGCGCGGTCCGCAACCTGACCGTCAACGCCCTGCGTTATGGCGAAGTCGCACGGATTGCGCTTGAGCGCGAAGGCGCCGCCGCCGTCATCCGGATCGAAGATGACGGTCCGGGCATCCCGCCAGGCCGGCTCAAGGCGATGCTGGAGCCCTTCACCCGCGGTGATCCATCGCGTAACAGCGGCACCGGCGGTGCCGGGCTGGGCCTGACACTCGCCCGCGCGATTGCCGACCAGCACGGCGGCACCTTGACGCTGCGCAATCGGACCAAGGCCGATGGCAGCGTTGCGGGCCTAACCGCAGAACTGCGGCTCCCTCTCAAGTAATTTGGCGCTCAGGTAACCTTGGCGAGCGCTGCCGAGAGTTCGGCGGCGCGGGCATCCTTAAGCGTGCCGCAGCCGCGCACCCGCTCTACCGTCCGCGCCAGTTCAAGCGCACCGGTCTTGCCGGCGAGCTTGGGCCCGAGAAGCGCCTGAATCTCGTCGGCCCGCGTTGTCGAGCAAAAGCCGCTCACTGTGCGCGGGAGGCCAGCGGTGAAGAAAATCCCGCCACCGCCGCCTGCCAGCTCGTCAAAGTGCTGCTTGAGCCAGTCGAAGCCCATGTCGCGGGTGCCGCGGTCGGCTATGACCTCGCGGATCAGGTTCAGCCGTTCACTGCGCCGCAGCCGCGGATCGGAAAAGCCGAGCAGCCAGGTGCCGATCAGCGGATTGCCCGAACCGCCGACCGAGCGCAGCGCAGCCGGGCGAAACTCCGGGTCCTGCGAGGCGAGACCTTTTTCAATCAACTGCTTCGCCAGATCCAGCCCGCCCTCGTCGAGCAGCACCGAAAATGCCTCGCCAAACCACGCCGGGTCGAGCGCCTTGGTATCGCCGCCGAGATAGGCCTTGCCCGCCGCGGCAAGCTGACCACGCAAGGCAACATCGCGCGCTGCCAGCGCCATCTGCCCGGCCACCTGCTCGCGCTGCTGCGACTTTTCCGGGTCTTCCGAAGCATAGGCTCCAGCCGCCGGATTGAAGCCCATCTGCGCCAGTTTCGGCGCATAGATCCGCGTCACCAGGCGGCGATAGCCGGCCTCGCCTTCTGCGGTGAGCATGCCGGCGGTGTGGAACGTGTCGAGCGCATCCATCGCCGAACCGCTGGCATAGCTATCAGGGTTGCGGGCGAGCTGCTCGGCCCCGGCAATCAGCTGCTGCGGGGTGGCCCGACCGGCGCGGAAGCTGGCGTAGAGCGAATCGCTCATGGCCTGCGCTTCGCCGCCCGGCAGCCGCGCGGCGGTGGCGATCAGTGCATCCCACTCCG
>JAYUCG010000110.1:0-7342 GCA_043740455.1 Novosphingobium sp.
GCGGGCGTGCTTGAGCGGGCCAGGAACCAGCGCAAGCCGCAGCGGCTGCCACAACTGGAGCAGCCACATGGCGAGGAATTTGAGGCTGGCCGCGAACAATGCAAGCGCGAAGACCTTGCCCGGGTGCCAGTCAGGTTGCCACGCCCCGGTCACCCGGTCGATCAGGCCCAGGTAGAACTGCGGCGCATAAGCGAGCGCCCCAAGTGCGAGGAAGGCGGCCAGCGCCGACCAGACCAGCGCGACATCGTGATAGCTGTCTGACCGTTCGGCCATGATCGTCACGATCTCGCCCGCGCTGTGGCTTTCCGCCTCGGCGACTGCGCTGCTTACTGCATCGCGTTCGGCGTCGGTCAGGGTGAAGTTGTGGGCCATGCTTACCAGCTCCCCGATGCGCCGCCGCCGCCGGACGAACCGCCGCTGCCACCCCAACCGCCACCGCCGCCGCCGCCACCACCCCAGTCGCTGCCGCCGCCACCGCCGCGCCCGCCGTGCGCCATGCCGTCGAGCACGCTCCACAGGATGACGTTGCCCAGCCCGCTGGAGCGATAGCCGCGTCCGCCGCGCATCCGCCGCAGCATGGGCAGGATGAAGAACAGGAAGAAAAAGCCGAGCCAGATGAGCGAAGCGGGATTGAACTTGTTGCGCGCCGCCTTCTGATCCTGCGCCTGCTGCACATTGGCCTGCGAGGCAATCTGCGCGGCCTGATCGGGCGGCAATTGCAACTGCTGGATCAGCGCGTCAGTTCCGGCCTCGATCCCGCCGGGCAGATCGCCCGCCTTGAACTTGGGTGTGATGATCTTGTTGATGATCAGGAACGAGAAACCGTCGGTGATGATCGGCTCCATGCCGTAACCGACCTCGATCCGCATGCGCCGCTCATTCGGCGCGATCAGCAACATGACCCCGTCGTTGCGGCTCTTGTCGCCAAGTTGCCAGCTGCGGAACAGGCGGTTGGCATAATCGGAGATCTCGTAATCCTGCAGGCTGGCGACGGTTACCACCTGCAGCTGACGCTGCGACTGGGTCTTGAGCGCGACCAGTTTCTGGCTCAGCCGTGCCTCGACGTCATCGGGGATTACGCCGGCTTCATCGACCACTGGGCCGGTCAGCGCTGGGAACTGCAACCCGTCCGAATTGGCCGGTGCGGGCGCAGCATTGGACTGGACCAGTGCCTGCGGCGGCGCTGACGGCGCCGCAACAGTTGCCAAGGTAGGCCGCATGAACACCGCCAGCGCCAGCAGTACGCTCGCCAGCGCCAGCGGCAACGCGCATCCCGCGAAACGCCGGACAGGACGCCCGGCGGTGCCAGGCTGGTCGGTCATTGCCCGGTCCTAGACCTTTCCGTCGAGGCTGGGCGCGACATTCGCGCCCGGGGTAGCCGCTTCGTACGGCACCATCGGCTTGGCGCCGTAGATTATCTTGGCGCCGATCGCGTCGGGGAAGGTGCGGATCGTGGTGTTATAGGCGCGCACCGCCTCGTTGTAGTCCTTGAGCGCGATACGGATGCGGTTTTCCTGACCCTCAAGCTGGCTCTGCAACATCTGGTAATTGGTGATGCTCTTCACCTCGGGATAGGCTTCGGTGTTGGCGAGCAAACGGCCGAACCCGCCAAGCGTGCCCGAAAGCTGGTTCTGCGCGTCCTGGAAAGCCTTCATCTTGGCCGGATCCTTGAGATCATCACCCGAGAGTGTGATGCTGGTTGCCTTGGCGCGGGCTTCGGTCACGCCGACGAGGATACCCTTTTCCTGCTCGGCAGCACCCTTGGCGACGGCGGCGAGGTTGGGGATGAGGTTGGCGCGTTCCTGGAACGCAGCCTGCACATCGGCCCACTTGTTCTTGGCGAGTTCTTCGGCGGTGGGTACCGAATTGACCCCGCAGCCGCCCAGGCCGGCAGCGATCACGGCCACGGCAGCGACTCGCGGAAGAATGCTCGAAAGACGTTCGGACATGGATTTCATCCCTCCACACAAGCGGCGACGCCGCCTTAAGCCAGCGAATGTAGCGTGTGTATTAGGCTGTTCAAGCACCGTGCATGCAATTATGCTCCCGCAATCGGTTGTTGAGGCTTGCAGCGTCCTATGCCAGACAGGTCAGCGACGGGGGCTCCGGCGGGCTTGATTTCTCGGCCAAGTACGTGGTGCTGGGCGGGGCTGACAAGGTGACCGAGGGCATGCCGCTCGCCGCAGCCAAGGCCGCCGGAGCCAACGTGCTGGCCTGGGGTGACCTCGTCAGCGTGATCTTCAACTTCGTGATTCTGGCTTTCGTGATCTTCCAACTGGTCAAGTTCGCCAACCGCATGAACCCGCCTGCAGCTGCCGATGCGGGGCCGAGCGAGGTCGATCTGCTGACCGAAATCCGGGACGCTCTGAAGAAGTAGTTCACTCACAAACAAACGTCACCAAAGGCTCCTCGTCCACCCGGACGAGGGGCCTTTTTGCTGCTCACTTCACATTAAGCTGGAAGTACCTATATAGGTACCTGCCGGGTTCGCTCGGCTATGGTGATAAATTGTTGCGTGCAATAGGCACAGCGGACCCGGGGGCGGTACCCGGCGGCTCCACCACCTCTCCTGTTGTCGCAGGGGTAATGACGGGGCCGAACTAGGATCGACGTGTGTTGAAAAGCGCAGTTTTCACCCGGGCTGAGTAACCCGTTCAAGGCTCAAAACCCATAAGTGCCAACGACAACGAAGCACTCGCTCTCGCGGCGTAATGTGACGGGCTAACGCCCTGAATTTATAAAGCTAAAGCGCGGTTGGACCGACCGGGCAACAGAACGGATTCCAGCGGCCCGAGGGGGGCCGGGCAACAGAACCCCCTCACCGTTTTCAAGCTGTGCGAGCCGGCCCGGCAGCTCCTCCCACATCAGGGTCGGAGCACCGGGCAACAAAAGCTCCCCGCTTTCATTCAATCCTAGAACACCGTCTCAGGCTGCTCCTGAAGACGCTTTTCGTGCTTCAGGCAGTCAAGGATTTTGGCCCCTGCCATGAACACTGCGCCGGTGCAGGCAAGGAACAGCAGCTTGCCGCCAAACCCCGGGAAACGGTGCAGGTAAACCGTGCCGCGTTCGACCGCGCCCAGCGCCAGTGCATAGATGATCAAGTACGCTTCGAACGGAGTTTTGATCATGAATAGGCGGCGGATTTTCTGAAGCATGGCGACCCTTCAATTCCTTTACGGGAATAACAGCAATCATCATGCCAGCGGCTGATTTGCAAGCGCGGCAAAGGTTAACGTTGTCCCAAGTGTAAACACTTACGACAGGGGCTGTCCCAATTCGGATAAGTCGAGTGCGGAAAGGAGCGCATTGCGGGCCCCGATCACCCCTTCGGCGAGCGCCGACGAGCCGATTTCGCCCGGAGAAATCGACTCGGGCCAGTGCTGCAAGATTACCGCCTCGATCCTCTCAGCCTTTGCATCATCAAGCAGGAAGCGCTGATCGACCGTGGCGGGATCGGCGACCACGCGCAGCCGCAGACAGGCGGGGCCGCCGCCGTTGGCCATCGACTGGCGCACATCGACCGGCAGAACCCGGCGGATCGGTCCGTTCGATGCGAGCATCCCTTCAAGCCACGACCCGACGCGCGGGTGCTCGGCGGCATCGCTGGGCACCACCAGCGCCATTTCGCCCGAGGGCAGGGTAAGGAGTTGGGCGTTGAACAGGTAGCTCTTGATCGCATCGGCAAGGCTGACTGTATCGGCCAGTACAACCACGATCTCTGCCCCGGGCATCGCCCGCCGGATCGCTGCATAAGTCCCGTCGGGATCGGCGAAGGCCAGCTCGTGGGCAAACAGCACCCGTTCGTTGGCGACCGCGACCACATCGTTGTGGAACGCTCCCGCCGCGATCGCTTCGGGATTCTGTTCGACGAACAACACACGCGCCGGATCGAGCCCGTGGCGCCGCGCAACCACGCGGCTGGCTTCGACATGTTGCCGTGCGGGAAAGGCACCGCCAGTGGTACCGTAAACGAAAATCTCCAGCCCCGGCGCAGCGTGTCCGGCGCTCATCCGCATATGGTTCGCCGCGCCTTCATCGCCAAAGCACGGCAGCACCGCGTCATGAACCGCGAAATGGGCGCTATCGGCGAAGGCGAGGCGCAGTTGCCGCACGGTGTCGGGCCATTCCTGCGCGCGGTGCGGCATGGTGACGAGGTTCGCGGCGGTCAGATGGCAGCGTCCATCACCGCAGTCGGGGGCGGGCGAGACCGTGGCGGCATTGGCGGTCCACATCGAACTGGCCGACCAGGCGGCGGCGGTGAGTCGCGGGTTCTCGCTCCCGTCGGCGGCGATGGCACCCAAGAACGCCGGGTTGGGCCGAGGCAGTGGGACGAAAAAGCCCTGCGCCAGCCCCAGTGCCAGGTTATGGCGCATCTTGGCGAGCCCCTGCAGCGCCGCCGCGCGAGGGTGCGAGACCTCCCCGGCATGCCCCGCCGAGGCAAGGTTGCCAAGGCTGAGCCCGGCATAGTTGTGGCTCGGCCCGATGATCCCGTCGAAATTGATTTCAGTTAGCATCTCACCACCGCGCGACATGCGTCACGCTGTCGCCTTCTTTGACCCCAAGGTTGGCGGCACAGGTCGGATCGAGCGCGACGCCGCCTTCGCGCGGTTCGGTCCAGCCGTATGCAGCGCGGAAGCCGGCGAGGTGGCCGACTGAAGCGAGGCGTTTTTCGCCGCGCGAATGCTCGCCAAGTCCCGCATCGATTCCGGTCACAGTCTGGACCTGCGCGTCGCGGACCGAGCGGATCTGGTCAGTGCGCACGGTCATCGTCGGGCCACCGTCGAAGATGTCGATGTAGCTCTCCCAGGCGAAGCCTTCGACCTCAAGCATCCGCATCGCTGCACGACCGGAGGGGTGCGGCATTCCGATCACGTGGCGCGCAGCTTCGGACAGCATCGCGATGTAAACGGGGTGCTTGGGCATCAGGTCGGCGATGAACTGGTTGCCGAACTTGGCGTTGAATTCGTCCGCATCCTGGAAAGTCATCCCGAAGAATCGTCCGGCGACCCCGTCCCAGAACGGCGAACCACCGGCCTCGTCGATCACCCCGCGCAGTTCGGCAATGCAGCGGTCGGCGAAGCGCGCGCGATGGGCGGAGATGAACAGGTAGCGGCTGCGCGCGATCAGCATGCCAAGGCCCCCGGCGCGCTCGCCCGGGTGGAGAAACAGCCCGCCTACTTCGCTCGCACCTTCAAGGTCGGTCGACAAGTTGAGGATATCGGCCCGGAAGGTCCGGCCAAGTTCCTCGCTGTGCTGGGTCAGCGCGCCGATCCGGTATGAATAGAACGGCCACTTCTGCCCGACCGAGCTGAACACCTGGCAAGTCCCGCGGACCTCGCCGGTGGCGACGTTTTCCAGCACGAAGACGAACAGGTCGTCCGCCACCGTTTCCTCGGTGCGGGCAAAGCCTTCCGCCGAGCGTTCGAGCTTGGTGGTCAATGCCTTGCGGTCGGGCGGCAAGTTGGTGAAGCCGCCGCCGGTGCGCTTGGCCATTTCATACAGATGCTGGAGGTCCGCCGGGGTGGCGGCGCGGATCACGTGAGTCACAAAGGAGTTCCAGTCGCAAGGCGGTGCAGGACTAGCGCGGACAGCTTCGCGCGCTCGGCCAGGCTGGGCACGATCAGGAATTCGTCGCTGCTGTGAATCGCCCCGCCGCGCACGCCCATCGTGTCGACTACGGGAATGCCGCAAGCGGCGATGTTGTTGCCATCGCAGACCCCGCCCGACGCGATCCGGCCGGTCGGCGAACCGAGCAGCGCCGAGCATTCCTCGACAATCCCGAACAGCATTTCCGCGCGCGCATCAATCGGTTTGGGCGGGCGGCTGATCCCGCCGTGGCGGTGGACCGTGACGCCGTGTTCGGCCTCGACCTGCGCGACCAGATCGGCCAGCCCGGTTTCGAAGGCTTCGGCCTTGGCCAGTTCGCGAGGGCGGATGTTGAAGCGCAGCACCGCAAGGTCCGGAACGACATTGGTCGCCCCGCCGCCGTCGATCCGCGATGGGTTAACCGACAGCCCCTCGCGTTGCAGCGCCTTGAGACCCAGGGCCAGAGCTGCGGCGGCGACAATCGCGTTACGCCCGTCCTGCGGATTGCGCCCGGCATGCGCCGACTTGCCGGTGACGGTCAGCGACCAATTGCCGCTGCCCGCGCGTGCGCCCGCCAGCGTGCCATCGGGCAGCGCGCTGGGTTCGTAGGTCAGCGCTGCGGCCTTGCCCTGCGCCAGTTCGGCAATCAGCGCGGCTGAGGACAGACTGCCGGTTTCCTCGTCCGAATTGATCAGCACGTCATAGCCGACACTGTCTGCGGCTTCGCTGCTCTCGAACGCGGTCAGCGCGGCGATGATGACTGCGATCCCGCCTTTCATGTCGGCCACGCCGGGGCCAATGAGCGTTTCGGCATCGAGCCATCGCTGGTTCTGGAATGGGTGCGTGACGGGGAACACGGTGTCCATGTGTCCGGTGAGCAGGAACCGCCTTGTCGCTTCGGGCCGGACGCGAACCAACAGATGCTGGCCGTTGTCGAGATCGCGTTCCTGGCCTTCGGCATTCACCACCGTGACCGGCGCCGCGTCGGTCAGCCCGACGCCACCGGGCAGTTCCGAGAACGCATCGGCCAGCATCCCCGCCTGAACCTTGAGCCCCGCGAGATTGCCGGTGCCGGTGTTGACGCTTGACCAGGCCTGTACCTGCGCCAGCATCGGCGCGGGGTCGACCGCCGCCAGCAGCGCCGTCTCTTGGGGGGAAAGCTGTTGCATATGCGACGATCCTAGCCGAGGCGAAGGGGTAGGTGAACCCCTAGCCGTCGCGCGTCTTTGGTACCGAGTCGCCGTTGCACTCCCTTCGCACTTGCGGCATAGGCGACTTCGCTCCTCCCCGGACACACCGAAGCCAACAATGAGGTCTGTAATGAGTGATCGGGTCGAGAAGAGCGGGCTGCAGGTCGATGCGGCGCTGGCAGCATTCATCGAACAAGATGTGCTGGCTCCGCTGGGCAAGGATACCACCGAGTTCTGGGCGTGCTTTGCGGCGCTACTGGACAAGTTCGTACCCACCAACCGCGCGCTGCTGGCCAAGCGTGAGGACTTGCAGGCGCAGATCGATGCCTGGCATGTCGAGCGCGCCGGTGAACCGATCGACCAGGCCGAGTATCAGGCTTTCCTGACCAGCATCGGTTACCTCGTCCCCGAACCCGCGCCTTTCGATCTCGGCACGACCAACGTCGATCCCGAGATCGCGACCATGGCCGGACCGCAACTGGTAGTGCCGATGCTCAACGCGCGGTTCCTGCTGAACGCCGCCAACGCGCGCTGGGGCAGCCTGTACGATGCGTACTACGGTACCG
>JAYUCG010000111.1:0-3983 GCA_043740455.1 Novosphingobium sp.
GCTTCGCGCAGCCGCAGCGTGCCGGAAATCGCGGTGTACTTGGTCTCGCCCGCATCGAGCGCGGCCTTGGTCGCGGCGATGACATGTGCCGGGGTGGCAAAGTCGGGCTCGCCTACCGAGAGCGAAATGATGTCCCTTCCCGCCGCCTTCAGTTCGAAGGTCCGGTCCATCATCGCGGCGGTGCGCGACGGCGCGATCCGGTTGAGGGCCTGGCTGAGCTTCATATGAGCCGCGCCGCCATCAGCCCGCGCAGGGCATTGCCGATGAAGAATCCCTGTTCGAGATCGGCCAAGGTCAGCTCGGCCTCGGTCGCGCGGCCACTCTCGATCAGCGAGCGGCGCAGCACGCCCGGCAGCAAGCCAAGCGTGGCAGGCGGGGTGAGCAGCTTGCCATCCCGCTGGGCGAACAGGCTGGTGAAACTGCCCTCGGTCAGCAGCCCATCGTCGCGGATCAGCAGGGCTTCCTGCGCCCCAGCCGCGCGCGCTACGTCCAGCGCTGCCTCGTAGAAATGGCGGTCGCTGCTCTTGTGGCGCAGCCGCCAGTCGGCATGGTCGACCGGGAGCGGCAGCACCGCGCACGCAACTGGCTCGCTCGGCGAGGCGGGCAGCGCGCCCAGCTCGAGGCAATAGGCCCCGCTGCGCGAGACCAGCAACCGCAGCCGCGCCGGGGCATCGGCCTCAAAGCACAGCGCCTGGATCGCGTTGCGCACCGCGTGGCGATCAAAGGCAAAGCCGAGTTCAGCCGCGGAGGCCCTGATCCGCTCAAGGTGCAGTTCGAGCAGCGGGATGCCCTTGTCGGGAGTAAAGCGCATGGTTTCGATCAGGTCCGCGCCGCCTGCCGCCAGCCGCACGAACCCGCCTTTGACCAGGCATTCGCGCCACTCGGTCAGCACTTCGCTATCTGCGACGATCGCCGAACCCACGCCCAGCACCGCGCGGCCACGCTGGTTTTCGCCGGGGGTCAGCCGCAGCGTGCGAATGGCGACATTGAATGCTGCGTCGGACGAGCCATCAGGCTCGGCGGGATCGATCCGGCCGATGGCTCCGCAATAGGGCCCGCGCGGATCGCGCTCGGCCTGATCGATCAATTCCATTGCGCGGATCTTGGGCGCACCGGTGATCGAGCCGCAGGGGAACAGCGAGCGCAGCATGTCCACCGCGCCGGTGCCTTCTGCGAGCCGCGCGCGCACGGTGGTGACCATCTGGTGGACCGTGGGATAGCTTTCGACCGCAAAGGCCTGTTCGACCTTGACGCTGCCGGCCTCTGCCACCCGGCTGAGATCGTTGCGCAGCAGGTCGACGATCATCAGGTTCTCGGCGCGGTCTTTTTCGGATGCCTCAAGCTCTGCCTTCAGCCGCGCGTCTTCAGCCGCATCGCGGCCACGCGGGCGGGTGCCCTTCATCGGCTTGACCATCGCATGGCCGCCGCGTTCGGCAAAGAACAGCTCGGGCGTAAAGCTGAGCAGCCAGTGCGAACCATCGAACAGCACTCCGCCATAACCCGCACCTGCCGCCGGGCGTGCCGCAGCGTATAGCGCGAGCGGATCGCCGCGATAGGATCCGGCCAGCGGGAAAGTCAGGTTGGCCTGATAGATATCGCCCGCCGCGATTCTCTCCTGCAGCGCGGCAAAGGCGGCGGTGTAACCGCCGGGCGAGAGCTGCGGGTCGAGCGGCCCGACCTGCGCTTGGCCGCTGGCCTGGCCTGCCAGCCACGCCGGGACCGCGTCAGCCGCAATCTCGCGGTAACTTTCGAACGCCCCGAACCACACCAGCGGACCGTTGGCCCCGGTGCGCGGCGCGGCGAGCGGGGCAAGCTTCGGTTCAAGCGCGAGCCCGGCCTCATAGGCCAGATATCCGGCAAGGTGCAGGCCTTCGGCCGAAAGCGCCGCGATCCGCTCGAGCGCGGGCAAAACCTCCTCGGGCCGGCGCGCCACCACAACTTCGCGCGGTGCTTCATAGAGCCGCGCGGGGCTCGCGCCTTCGGGGCGGGCATCGTCGAGCAGGATGAAGGGTGCTTGCATTGCGCCGGCACCTCTAGCCGCGCTTGCGTTGAGTTGCAAAAAGCCGTGCGATCGACACTGGTCGGGGGCAGTCGGCGCTTGGTCGAGCGGTGCGGTTGCATTGGCGGCGCTGATGGTCTGTGGCGCGCAAAAACCAATAAGGTCGTCATCGGAGAATTCATGCGCTCGTTGCTGCTAGCTGCGTCCACCCTGTCCCTTGCCCTGTCCGTCCCCGCGCTGGCGGACACCCCAGCTGCCGATAACGCCAGCGCCGCTGTCGCTGCCTTGGCCCCGGTCCCGCTGGGCAAGCTTACGGGCGCCGTCCGTCCGCTCGCTTACCGGCTCGATCTGACGGTCGATCCTGCGCGTCAGGATTTCTCGGGCCACGTTGAGATCGATGCCAACCTGAAGACACCCAGCACTTACGTCGACTTGCACGGCCGTGATCTTGCGATGGGCAATGTTACCGCCGCCGGCGGCGGCCAGACGTTCATCGGCGCATGGCACCAGATCGAGGAAAGCGGCGTGGCCCGCGTGGTGTTCGATCGTCCGCTGCCCGCTGGCGCGGTGACCTTCAGCTTCGACTACAAGGCACCATTCGGCAGCGGCCCGGCGGGGATGTTCCACGTCAAGGTGGGGGATGACTGGTACAGCTGGACCCAATTCGAATCGATCGACGCCCGCGCAGCCTTCCCCGGGTTCGATGAACCGGGTTTCAAGGTTCCCTTCACGGTCACCTTGCGCACCCTTCCCGGGCAGATGGCGGTTACCAACACGCCCGAGCTTTCGAACACCACCGAAGGCGGCCTTGCCGTGCACCGCTTCGCCCAGACCCTGCCGCTGCCGACTTATCTGGTGGCGATGATGGTCGGGCCGTTCGTCGCGGTTGAGGGGACCGTTCCGCCCACCCCGCAGCGCGCCACGCCGCTGCCGGTGCGGATCGTCACCACCAAGCAGAACGCGGGCAAAATTGCGTTTGCGCTCGAAGGCACCAAGGGCGTGGTGACGCACCTTGAAAGCTATTTCAACCAGCCGTTCCCTTATCCCAAGCTTGACCAGATCACCTCGCCGATCATGCCCGGCGCGATGGAGAACGCGGGCGCGGACCTTTACGCCGATCCGATCCTGATGCTCGACGACCAGGCCAGCACCAGCCACAAGCGGACCTTCGGCATGGTTGTGAGCCATGAACTGGCACACCAGTGGTTCGGCGATCTCGTCACCCCGGCGTGGTGGGACGATATCTGGCTCAACGAAAGCTTCGCCAACTGGATGGGCTTCCGCATCGGCAACGAATGGCGGCCCGATCTCAACATCAAAGCCGGTGCGCTGGCCGAAGGGTTCGAGGCGATGCACACCGATGCGCTTGTTGCGGGCCGGGCCATCCATCAGCCGATCCCGACCAACATGCAGATCGACGAAGCGTTCGATTCGATCACTTACGGCAAGGGAGGCCACGTCGTGGCGATGATCGCGGGCTATATGGGCGATGAGAAGTTCCGTGCCGGGGTGCGCAATTACATGGCCGCGCACCGCTATGGCAACGCCACCAGCGCTGACTTCTTCGGTGCGATGGCGCAGGTCTCCGGGGATCCGCGGATCGTGCCCGCGATGCAGAGCTTCACCGATCAGCAGGGCGTGCCGCTGGTCACCTTCGCGCCCGGGCCGAAGGGATCGTACCGCGTAACGCAGAGCCGTTATGCCATGCTTGGCGCCCACCCGCCGGCCGAGCGCTGGGGCGTGCCGCTGTGCGTGCGGCGGCTGGCAGGAACCAAGCAGTGCCAGCTGCTGACCGATGCCCAGGGCACGGTCACGCTGCGCGGCCGCGGGGCCATCGTCCCGAACGTCGGCGGCACCGGTTATTACCGCTTCGAACTGCCCGCCACGGAGTGGGATGCACTGATCGCCACCGCCGCGCGGCTGCCGGGCGGCGAAGCGCAGGCCATGAGCGATTCGCTCTACGCCAGCTTCCGCGCCGGTCGGG
>JAYUCG010000112.1:0-11058 GCA_043740455.1 Novosphingobium sp.
CGGGCCTGTATATTTCGCCGCTGGCCCCGCTGATCCTTGGGATCTTTACCGGGATTCTCACCATGCTGATGGGCATCGGCGGCGGTTTCGTGCTGGTCCCGGCAATGCTCTACATCCTGGGGATGAGCGCCAACGTGGTGGTCGGCACTTCGCTGTTCCAGATCCTGTTCGTGACCATGGCGACGACGATGATGCACTCGCTGACAACGAAGGCGGTGGATGTCGTACTCGCCGTTTTGTTGCTGATCGGATCGGTGTCGGGGGCGCAGATCGGCGCACAGTGGGCGCAGAAGCTGCCGGCCGCACGCCTGCGCTTTGTGCTGGCCGCGATTGTGCTGGTGGTGGCGCTGCGCATGGCGCTTGGGCTCGGCTGGCGGCCCGATGAAATCTATTCGATCACCCCGTCGTGAGGCACGCGTTCCTTCTCTTGGCGTTGCTGTTCCTGACTGCCGCGCGCGATCCGATCCTGGTGCCCGATGTGTCGCAGCACGAGGTGCAGGTGCGCCAGGGCTTTCGCGGCACCGAATTGTTGCTGTTCGGCGCGATCCTCACCCCGGAAGGCAGCCGCGCCGGGCAGGACTATGATATCGTCGTGGTCCTCAAAGGGCCAACGCGGTCCATCGTGCTGCGCGAAAAGAGCCGCTTTGCCGGCATCTGGGTCAATGCAGACAGCGTCGAATTTCGATCTGCCCCAACCTTTTTCGCGGTTGCATCGTCCAAACCGATTTCGCGCATCGTCGATGACAAAACCGCGGCGATCTACGAGCTGGGACTGCCCTGGTTGCAGCTTTCGCCGATCGGGTCATTTGATCCCAAGGAGCAGGCGCGGATGTCGGCCGGGCTGGTCGACCTGCTCAGCCGGCAAGGGCTTTACAAGGAAGACCCGCGCGGGGTGAGCGTGAACGAGCAGGTCCTCTATCAGGCGCGCATCGCCCTGCCTTCGTCGGTCCAGACCGGGACTTATACCGCTGAAACCTTTGCCATAAACCACGGCCGCGTGGTTGCTTCGGCGATCAGCCGGGTGGTAGTGAAGAAGCAGGGTTTCGAACGTGTGGTGGCCGATTTTGCGCAGAATGACGGGTTCTTTTATGGCTTGCTGGCGGTGGCGCTGTCGGTTGGCATGGGCTTCCTTGCGGGCCGCCTGTTTGCTCTGGTCTGAGCGAAACCGACTGGAAAGCTTGAATTTAGGCCAATCTTAACCGCTCCGGCTTACCACTGCAGAGCTAGCGCAAAGGCTAGCGTGCGGGGCAATTTGCAGTGATGAATGACATGAGCGGCCAAGGATTCGGGAATGCACGCGCGGCGCAGGCCGGGGATATCCCCGCCGAAGCGGCCGGGGCGGTGCAAGAGGTCGACAACGCCCGCGATCCGATCGGGATCGTGCTCGAAATCGCTGGCTCGGGTTCGGCGATCGCGCTCGACCTGCAGCGGCTGCAGGAATGCACGGCTGATGCCGATCCCTCGATCGCACTTGCCGGGCAAGTCGGCAGCCAGGTCAAGATCCGCGTTGGCAAGGGCTGGCTGCTCGCTTCGGTGCGGACCCAGCGGCAGGATTCCAAGACCCCCGGCGGGATCATGGCCAACATCGATTTCATGGGTGAAGGCGATGAGGAACGCCTGACCGGCCGGATCCACAGCTTCCGCCGCGGCGTAACCCGCTACCCAATTCCCGGCGCGCTGATCTATCCCGCGACCAGCAACGACCTCAAGCAGATCTACGCCAGCGACGGGCGCACGAGCATCCAGGTCGGCACCGTGTTCCCCACCCGCGACATCCGCGCCGGGCTCTATGTTGACGCGATGCTCGGCAAGCACTTTGCCCTGCTCGGCTCGACCGGTACCGGCAAGTCGACCAGCGCCGCGCTGATCCTCCACCGAATCTGCGAACATGCCCCCGAAGGGCATATCGTGATGATCGACCCGCACGGCGAATATTCGGCTGCGTTCAAGCAGACCGGCATGATCTTCGACGTCTCCAACCTGCAGATGCCGTACTGGCTGTTGAACTTTGAGGAGCACTGCGAGGTGTTCCTGACGTCGTCCGGGAATGACCGGCAAGAGGACATGGACATTCTGTCCAAGTGCCTGCTCGCCGCGCGGTCGAAGAACCGGCTGGCGGAATCGATGGGCAAGATCACCGTCGATTCACCGATCCCCTATCTGCTCTCGGACCTGACCAACATGATCCAGACCGAGATGGGCAAGCTCGACAAGGCCACATCGTCGGCGCCGTTCATGCGGGTCAAGACCAAGATCGACGAACTAAAGGCCGATCCGCGCTATCAGTTCCTGTTCTCCGGCATGCTGGTCGGTGATACGATGGCCGAATTCATCGCCAAGATCTTCCGCATGCCGAGCAAGGGCAAGCCGATCTCGATCATCGATGTTTCGGGCGTGCCTTCGGACATTACAAGCACAGTGGTCGCGGTACTGAGCCGCTTGGTATTCGACTTTGCGATCTGGAGCCGCGACGAAAAGACCCGGCCGGTGCTGCTGGTCTGCGAAGAAGCCCACCGCTATGTGCCGAGCGAGAAGAATTCGGACGGTTCCTCGGTCGGCCGCATCCTCGGCCGGATCGCCAAGGAAGGCCGTAAGTACGGCGTCAGCCTGGGCCTGATCACGCAGCGCCCCAGCGACCTTGCCGAAGGCGTGCTGTCACAGTGCGGCACGATCATCTCGATGCGCCTCAACAACGACCGCGACCAGGCCTTCGTCAAGGCGGCGATGCCTGAAGGTGCGCGCGGCTTCCTCGATTCTATCCCGGCGCTGCGCAACCGCGAATGCATCATCTGCGGCGAGGGCGTTTCGATCCCGATCCGCGTCAGCTTCGACGAGCTTGAGGAAATGAAGCGCCCGGCCTCGGCTGACCCTTCGTTCTCCGAACTGTGGAACAGCTCGGGCGGCGAGGAAGAAATGGTCCACCGCACCGTCCAGCGCTGGCGCGCGCAAGGCCGCTAAGCTGGCTGCATTTCGATCGCGATGCGGTCACGCATCACGCTGCGCCAGTTGCCATAGAAATAGGCGAGCAGGGTGAGCGCCAGCGTGGCGAGCGAGCTGATGTTGAGCGACCACCACAGCGCATCCGGCCCGAGCCGCGGGTAAAGCAGCGCATAAGCGCCCAGCCGCACGCCATACATCGCGGTGAACAGGATCACGATCTGGATCAGCACTGCGCCATAGCTGCGCAGGGTGCCGAACAGCACGATCGTCACCCCGAACGGGATGTAGGTCCAGATCGCCAGGTTCTGGATGTGCAGGCTGACCGGGATCGCCGGGCTATCTGACCCAAGGAACAGCGTCAGCAGCGGCCGCCCGAACACCAGCATCAGCGCGACCAACGCAAGCGTGATGGCAATGTTCGCCCCCGCTCCCGACCAGCTAATCTTGTCGACGCGGGCTTCGCGCCGCGCCCCGATGTGCTGCGCGACCATCGCGCCAACCGCGGCGCTGATCGCCAGGCCCGGCATCTGGATATAGTTCTACAGCTGCAGCAGCGCGCCATAACCCGCGGCGTAATCGATCCCTTCCTTGTTGATCAGCCCGATCATGATCACCCCCGCGCCCGAAATGACCAGCATCTGCAGGCCCATCGGCACGCCCTTCATGACCAGGTATTTCAGCTCCTCGCGCGCCGGCCAGAGGAAGGCGAGTTCGCGGCCCTTGAGGCGGATCGGCAGATCGCGCCAATAAATCCAGGCCATCAGACCAGAGAGTCCGGTCAGCGTCGCAATCGCGGTCGCAACTGCGGCTCCGACGATGCCGAGCTTGGGGAACGGCCCGATCCCCGCAATGAACAGCGGGTTGAGGCCGATGTCGAGGATCACCGTGAGGATCTGGAAATAGAGCGGCGTGCGCGAATCCCCGCAGCCGCGCATTGCGCTGGAGACGAGCACGCTCAGCGTCATTCCCCGCAGGACGAGGAAAATCACCCTGAGGTAATCTAGCGCGAAGTGGCGTGACGTGCCGGGCAGATTAAGCAGGTCGAGCAGGTCGGGTGCAAAGATCCAGCCGATCAGCGCGATCGCTGCCGACAGCATCACGCACAGCCCCAGCCCGGCGCCAAAGCTCTTGCGCATCTGCTTCAGATTGCGCGCGCCGAAATACATGCCGACGTGGATCGTCGTCGCCATGCTGATCCCGAAGATCGCGGCGAAGACCAGGAACATGACGATGTTCGAACTTGACGTGGCGGCCAGCGCATCCTCGCCCAGCAGCCGCCCGATCCACACGGTGTTGACCGAGGCGTTGAGGCTTTGGAGCACGTTGCCCAGCAGCACCGGCAGCGAGAACAGCGCCAGCGTCTTGAAGATCGGGCCCCGCGTCAGGTCGCCGCGTAGCGGCGCACTACCAGAATTGGGCGTAAGGTCACCGCGCTGCGGCGGGCCACCCCGAGGCGGACCTGCGGGTGGAAGATCGTCGTTCATGTGCCCCGGGTATCCCCATAGAGGTGAATGTGCAGGCGGTCGCTGAAGCCCAGCCGGTGGTCAAGGGCAAGCGGCGCGAGCCAGCCGCTGCGGACACGGATTGCTTCGCTGGTGGTTCCCTCGGGCATAAGCTGGATGCGCGCAGAAGGGATGGCATAGGCGGCTTGCAGTTCGAGCACTTCGGTGAGGTCCTCGGGGGCCGAAATGACGAACTTAAAGTGCGCTTTAGGTACATTCACCCATGCCTGAAGCCGGTCAGAAAGCAGAGCAATTTCAGCGGGATTGCCCGAATGCTTGAGCTTGGGGCTGACGTTGTATTGATCGACCAATGGAGCGAGTTCGGGATGCGGTGCGACGGTGCCGTTGGTCTCGATTTCAACCGAATGGCCTTCGAGCAGCGCCACCATCCGCGCCAATTGCGCGCTTTGCAGCAATGGTTCGCCACCCGTGATCACCAGCCGATTGCCGCCCAGCGCCATGATCCGCGCGGCGACCTCGTCCTCGCTCAGCGTGACCTGATTGGCCTTGCGTTCGAAGGTTACGCCATCGCGGTGGGGGCGGTTATCGCCCTGGAAGCGCCAGGTATAGGCGGTGTCGCACCAGCTGCAGGCAAGGTTGCAGCGTGACAGCCGCACAAAGGTGCAGGGCAGCCCGGCGGACCGGCCTTCGCCCTGAAGCGAGGCGAAGATCTCGGGTTCGCCCGGTGTGGTTGTGGCGAGGGTCAGCGCCATGCAGGGCATTCTAGCTGGCCTGCTTGGACCACTGACCTAGCGAAGAAAACAATGACGTCCTTGGCCGGCTTTGCAAGGACACAGGATGGGGCGGTGCGGAGGGACATGGCGGGCGCTCCTTCGCAGATTTGGGCAAAGTAGGACAGCCTCAAAGAGGCTCCCCTTTGGGGGAGGTGGCCCGAGCGAATCGGAGGCCGGAGGGGCGGACAAAGAAAGCCGCGATAGCGGTTGCGCGCAACCGCGCGCTTTATTTTGAGCCCCCCTTCGTCTCGCTGCGCGAGCTGCCTCCTCCAGGGGGGAGACTCTGGCCGCGCTTAACCCAACCGCGTCAGCGCCGCCGCCAACCGTTCGGCCGCGGCCGCGTGCATCGCATGATCGGCGCGCGCTTTGTCGACCGCCTCGGGCTTGGCCTTCTCAACGAAGGCGGCGTTGGACAGGCGGCCTTCGAGCGATTTGGCTTCCTTGGTCGAGGCTTCGAGCGCTTTGGTCAGGCGGGTCTTTTCGGCGGCGATGTCGATCGTTCCAGCCAAAAGCATAACTAGCTCAGAATTTCCGGCCTGAACTCGCAGTGTTGGGCCTTCACGGGGTCCCGGAGTCGCGTCGAACGAGACTTTTGCGATCCTTAGTAGCGCATCTTGATTGTTCGCGACGAAGTCGAAGGTTTCGGGATCTGGACTTTCAAGATAGCCGATCAACCGCTGACCCGGAGAGACATTAAGCTCAGTTCTGCCAGTTCGAATAGCGCTTACCAGTTTGATCAGCCACTCGACCTTCGCCTTTGCCTCGGCATCCATGCCAACCCCTGGCTCAGGCCACTTCGCGGTGATCAGAGGATACTGCGCGCGATCCCCCAGTTTGCTCCAAAGCTCCTCGGTGACGAACGGCATGAACGGGTGGAGCATCACCAAAATCTGGTCAAGCGCCCAACCGGCGACGACCTTGGTCTCGTCATCAAACGAGCCCTTGATCAGCTCGATGTACCAGTCGCAGAACTGGTCCCAGACGAAGTGGTAGATCGCATTCGCCGCGGCATCGAAGCGCAGTTCGGCCATCGCGGAATCGAGCGCGGCCAAGGTCTCGCTCACCTCGCCGATGATCCACTTGTTCACTGCGCTGCTGGCTTGAGGTGCAGTTATACCGGTTGATGCCGATATGCCGTTCGACTGGCAGAACCGCGCGGCATTCCACAGTTTTGTCGCGAAGTTGCGGTAACCTTCGACTCGGCGCTCATCCATTTTGACGTCGCGACCCTGACTTTCCATCGAGGCCATGAAGAACCGCAGCGCGTCGGCACCATACTGGTCGATCAGCAGCAGCGGATCGACCACGTTGCCCTTGCTTTTGGACATTTTCTGGCCGTCGGCGGCGCGGACGAGACCGTGCAGGTACAGCCGCTTCCACGGCGCCTGGCACTTGTTCAGCTTCATCCCCATCATCGCCATCCGCGCATCCCAGAAGAACAGGATGTCGAAGCCCGAGATGAGCAAGTCATTGGGGTAGTGCTTGGCGAGCAAGTCTGTTTGGTCAGGCCAGCCGAGCGTGGCGAACGGCCACAGCGCGGACGAGAACCAGGTGTCGAGAACGTCCGGGTCTTGCCAGATGGGATAGCAGTTTGGTTCAAGCAGAAACGCGCGTTCGGCTTCAATAGCACTTGCTACAACAACAACTTCCCGAGTCTGGACTTGGAACGATGGAAGTTTGATTTTCCGCAAGTGCGCCCGTGCCTGCTCAGCTGCGCTCTCCAAATCATCCGCAACAAATGGAACTAGATCACCTTCGGCAGCTAAAACGCCTGAGTGTTCTGAAAGGCCGAACCCATACCAAGCCGGGATACGATGCCCCCACCACAACTGCCTTGAAACACACCACGGCTGGATGTTCTCCATCCAGTTGAACCAGGTCTTTTCCCAGGTCTTGGGCACGATCTCGATTCGCCCGTCGTGCACGGCGGCGATCGGGCCTTGGGCGAGCTCGGCTGCGTTGACGTACCATTGGTCGGTCAGCCACGGCTCGATCTCGACCCCGCCGCGGTCACCAAAGGGCGTCTGGATCGTGCGCGGTTCGGCGTCGTGTTCCTCGCCGTCCTTGTCGAGGTGCGGGACCAGGAAGCCGAGTTCCTTCATTCGCTCCACGACCAGCTTGCGCGCCACGAACCGGTCCAGCCCGATGAATTCCGCAGGCACCAAGCCATCAGAAGTCTGCACCACCTTCGCTTCGGCATCGAACATGTTGAGCATGTCGCTGGGCTTCATTCCGGCGCGTTTCCCCACTTCGAAATCGTTGAAATCGTGGCCCGGGGTGATCTTGACCACGCCGCTGCCGAGTTCCGGGTCGGCATGTTCATCGGCCACCACCTTGAATGTGCGTCCGGTGATCGGCTGGAGGATGTCCTTGCCGATTACGCCTTGATAGCGCGCATCCTCGGGGTTCACCGCAACGCACATATCGGCGAGCATCGTTTCGGGCCGGGTGGTCGCAACCTCGACCGCGCCGCTGCCATCGGCGAACGGATAGCGGAAGTGCCAGAAGCTGCCCTTGGTTTCGCGGGTCTCAACCTCAAGGTCGGAGATCGCGGTCTTGAGCCGGGGGTCCCAGTTGACCAAGCGCTTGTCGCGGTAGATCAGCCCCTCGCGGTGGAGGTCGACGAATACCTTGACCACCGCCTTGGTGAAGTGCGGGTCCATCGTGAACTGTTCTCGTGACCAGTCCATCGAGCAGCCGAGGCGGCGCAGCTGGCGGGTAATCGTGCCGCCGCTTTCCGCCCTCCACTCCCACACCTTGGCGATGAAGTCCTCGCGGCTGTAGTTGGTGCGCTTGTCTTGGGCGAGTTCCAGTTGACGCTCGACCACCATCTGGGTCGCGATCCCGGCGTGATCGGTGCCGACCACCCACAGCGCATCCTTGCCGCGCAGCCGCTCGTACCGCACCACCACGTCCTGCAGCGTATTGTCGAGCGCATGGCCGATGTGCAGGCTGCCGGTCACGTTTGGTGGCGGATTGACGATGGTGAAGGGCTGCGCGTCCGGCCGCTCGGGACGAAACAAGCCGTTTGTTTCCCAATGTGCGTACCACTTCGCCTCGATTGCGGCGGGGTCGAAGGTCTTATCCAGGCTGGCTTCAATCATAACGCAGCGGCCTTTGCCAGCGGCGGGGCGGCGGTGCAACCGCCTTGCCGACACGGCATTTTTCCCGCAAACAGCGGATCTATGCGCGAATGGGCTGACTTCACAACCGAAACCGGAGCAGACGGCGGCATCAGCATCGCGCTGAGCGGCCCGCTGTGCGTTTCGTCAGTCGGCCGGATCGACGAGCGGCTGCGCGCGATCGAGGAGCGGGTCGAGGCGATCGACCTCGCTCGGGTCGGCGAGTTCGACACCGTCGGCGCGTGGGTGGTCGCCCGCATGGCGGAGGAACGCGGCGCCAAGATTACCGGCGGCAGCGCCGAAGCGATGCGCCTGATCGCGGCGGTGCGCGGCGAGCATATCGACGAGGACCTGAGCGAAACCGTACCGACCAGCGCGGACAAGGCGGCGGGCGAACCGGGCGCGCTGGCAAACATCGCCCAACGGTTCGGTGCCTTCGTCATCGCTTATGCCGATGGCGTGGTCCGTCTGATCGCCTTCCTTGGTGCGCTGCTGATCGCGTTCGGATCGCTGATCACGCATCCCTCGCGCTTCCGCCGCAATGCGCTGGTCCGGCAGATCGAGCTCTCCGGGGTCAACGCGCTGCCGATTGTTGGGCTGATGAGCTTTCTGATCGGGATCGTCATCGCCCAGCAAGGCGCGGTCCAGCTGCGGCAGTTCGGCGCAGAGATCTATACGGTCAACCTCACCGGGCGGCTGTCGATGCGCGAACTCGGCATCCTGATGACGGCGATCATGTTCGCCGGCCGGTCAGGCTCCAGCTTCGCCGCGCAGATCGGGACGATGAAGCTGACCGAAGAAATCGACGCGATGCGCACCATCGGGGTTTCACCGATGGAGGCGCTGGTGGTGCCGCGGGTCCTGGCCGCGCTGCTGATCATGCCGCTGCTGGGGTTCTACGCCGCAGTTTTGTCGATTATCGGCGGGGCCTTCGTCTCGATGTTCTCGCTCGACATCCCCTTTTTCAGCTTCCTCAGCCGCATCCAGGAAGTGGTGCCGATGCACGATATCTGGGTGGGCCTGATCAAGGCGCCGCTGTTCGGCCTGATCGTCGCACTGGCGGGCTGCTATCAGGGGATGCAGGTCGAAGGGAATTCCGAGGAAGTGGGTCTGCGCACGACCGTCGCGGTCGTCCAGGCGATTTTTGCAGTGATCGTGCTCGATGCATTCTTTGCGGTGTTCTTCACCGAAGTGGGGTGGGGATGAACGCGCCCGAACAGAGCGGAGTACCGGCGATCGTGGTCGAAGGCCTGACAAACGCCTTCGGCAACCACGTGGTGCACGAGGATCTCGACCTGGTGGTGCGGCGCGGGGAAATCCTTGGCGTGGTCGGCGGTTCGGGCACCGGAAAGTCGGTGCTGCTGCGTTCGATCATCGGACTGCAACAGCCTGAAGCGGGGCATATCGAGGTGCTCGGCGATCAGGTCGCCGAAGAACGCGATCCCGACGATGTCGACGTGCGTAGCCGTTGGGGGGTGCTGTTCCAGGGCGGCGCGCTGTTCTCGACCCTGACCGTGGCGGAAAACGTCGAGGTGCCGCTGCGCGAATTCCATCCTGAAATTGGCGACGAACTGCGCCGCGAGATTGCGCTCTACAAGATCAAGCTGGCGGGCCTGCCCGACGATGCGGCGGACAAGTTCCCGTCCGAGCTTTCCGGTGGGATGCGCAAGCGTGCTGGTCTTGCCCGCGCGCTGGCGCTCGATCCGGAGCTGCTATTCCTTGACGAGCCGACCGCCGGGCTCGATCCCATCGCCGCCGCCGCCTTCGACGAGCTGACCCGCGAGCTGCAGGATACGCTGGGCCACACCGTGTTCCTGATCACCCATGACCTCGATACGCTTTACGAGATCTGCGACCGCGTCGCCGTGCTCGCCGACAAGCGTGTGATCGCAGTGGGCACGATCCCCGAACTGCTCGCGCTCGATCATCCGTGGATCCAGGAATACTTCAACGGTCCGCGCGGGCGCGCGGCCCAAGCAGCACAGCGCCGAGCCAAGGCCAAAGGCATGGACAAGATAAGAAAAGCAGGGGCATAGAGCGGCTATGGAGACGAGAGCCAAAAATGTCTGGGTGGGCGCAATGTCGCTCGCAATGCTCGCCCTGCTGGCAGTCGCGATCATCTGGATGGCGCGGCTTGGCGAAGGCTCCAAGCACGAATACGACATCTTCTTCAAGCAGTCGGTCGATGGCCTGGCCAAGGGGTCGGGCGTAACCTTCTCGGGCGTGCCGATCGGTCAGGTTAAAGAGATCGAGCTGTGGAAGAAAGACCCGAGCTATGTGCGGGTCCGCATCTCGGTCGACAAGGATGTTGAAATCCGGATCGGCACCACCGCGACGATGCAGGGCAGCTTCACCGGGCTATCTAACATCCAGCTCGAAGGCGCGAGCAAGGATGCGCCGCTGATCGTGTGCGACGACAAGAACCCGAGCGGCAGCTGCCCCGAAGGCAAGCCCGTGATCCCGACCAAACGCGGGGGCCTTGGCGAACTGCTCAACAGCGCGCCGGTGCTGCTCGAACGGCTGGCCACCCTGACCGAGCGGTTTACGCTGATCCTGTCTGACAAGAACCAGGCCTCGATCGAGAATATCCTCGCCAATTCGGATCGCCTGACCAAGGGCCTGGCCGATGCCTCGCCCGAGATGCGCCAGACGCTGGTCCAGCTGCAGGGCACGCTGGCTGAAGCGCAAGGCGCGCTGGCCAGCTTCCAGCAGGTCGCCGGATCGGCCGACCAGATGATGAACGATGATTTCAAGCCGATG
>JAYUCG010000113.1:0-7761 GCA_043740455.1 Novosphingobium sp.
CCATCCGCACCACGGCCCCGCCTTGGGCGACGAAGCTTTCGTGAAGCTGGCCGACCTTGCCGGTAAAGCGGCTGGCCTTGGCCGCTGCGGTCACAACCGAGTCAAGCGTAGTTGGCAGCTTGTCCTGCTGGACCAGCAGAGCGAGCGGGCTGGTCATAGGAGCAAGCGGAGCGGTAACGAATTCGATTTGCATGGTTTCTCCCAAAAGGAAAATCGTCCAGTCGCGCCAAAGCGATGCGCGGCGGTGACAGCGTGGATTGCAGTTAGGCGCGGGCGGTGCGATAGGCAAGTCATGCTCCCTATCCCGCGGTGCCTTGCGCCGCATGCCGTAATGCCTGCCATCCGCGCGAATGCCTGCCGCGTCGCGCTGGCGCTTGCGCTCGCCGGATACCCACTGGCTGCCGAAGCGCAGCAGCACGCAGGCGATCCGCCGGTGGAAGCCGTTCCGGCCGATGCGAACGGTCCGCTGCCCACCGCAGGCCCGGTAACCTTTGAGGCTGACGGCGCCAGCTATGACGATGCCAGCAGCACCGTAACCGTCTCGGGCAACGTTATCCTGCGGCGCGACGGGCAGTCGATCCGCGCCGACAAAATCGTGTGGAACCGCACCAGCGGCGAAATCGTCGCCGAAGGGAACATCCGCTTCGTCGATGCCGACGGCAACCAGCTGTTCACCGAACGGCTCGAACTGACCGACGAGTTCAAAGCCGGAGCGATGGAGAACATGCTCTACGTTCTGCGCGAAGGCGGCCGCCTCGCGGCGCAGCGCGGGACGCGGGGCGAGAACGGCCAGGTGGTGCTGACCAACGCCGCTTACTCGGCCTGCGCGGTGGAAGACAGCCAAGGCTGCCCGCACCAGCCGAGCTGGCGGATCACCGCCAAGCGCGTGGTCTTCGATCCCGACAAGAAGACCGTCAAATTCTATGGCTCGCAGATCGAACTGTTCGGCGTGCGCCTGTTACCGCTGCCGCCAATCACGATCGCCACCAATGGTCGGCCGATTTCGGGACTGCTGATCCCCGATATCCAGCTCAACGCGTCGAACGGGGTGCAGCTGTCCGATACCTGGTACCAGCGACTGGGCAATTCGGGCGACTTAGCCGTCACCGGATATCTGTTCACCAAGGCGCTGCCGATGGTTTCGGCGCAGTACCGCCAGTTGCTGTCCAACGGGGCGTTCCAGATCACGGGCTATGCCACCCGCAGTTCGCGCATTCCGATCGGCGGCAGCTCGCCGACTAACCAGACCGACTTCCGCGGCTATCTCTATGCCAACGGCAAGTTCCAGTTCAGCCCCAACTGGAGCGTAAACTTCAGCATCCGCGCCGCATCCGACCGCACCTTCCTGCGCCGCTATGACATCAGTCGCGACGATCGGCTGCGCTCCAGCGTCACGCTCGAACGGATCGATCCCGACAGCTATTTCTCGCTCGCCGGCTGGGCGACGCAGACCTTGCGGGTGGGCGACAGCCAGGGTCAGGTGCCCTTCGCGATTCCGGAAATCGACTATCGCCGCCGTCTGACCGATCCGTGGCTGGGCGGCCGGATCACGCTTCAGGTCAACAGTCTGGCGATTACCCGGACCAGCGGACAGGATACCCAGCGCGCCTTCGCCAGCGCGCAGTGGGATCTTCGGCGCATCACCCCTTTGGGCCAGGAAGTGACCCTCACCGCGTTGGCCCGCGGCGATATCTACCATTCGGACGAGAATGCGCTGACCACCACGGTCAGCTATCGCGGCAATCCCGGCTGGGAAACCCGCGGCATGGCGACGCTCGCGCTTGACGTTAAGTGGCCGCTGGTCGGCGGTTTCCTGGGCGGGACTCAGGTCCTGACGCCGCGCTTCCAAATCGTCGCCAGCCCGACGCTGCGCAATCTTGTCGTGCCCAATGAAGATGCGCGCGCGATCGATCTTGAGGATTCGAACCTTTTCGCGCTCAACCGTTTCCCCGGGTATGACCGGATCGAGGACGGGGTGCGCTTCACCTATGGGCTCGACTGGCAGTTCGAGCGGCCCGGCTGGCGGGTCAACACCACGATCGGGCAAAGCTATCGGCTGACCAACCTCCCCACCCTGCTGCCCGACGGCACCGGTCTGTCCGAGCGCACGTCGGACATTGTCGGGCGGACCGAGGTACGGTTCCGCGATGTGGTGAAGTTCACGCACCGCTTCCGGCTCGACAAGGACAACTTCGCGGTGCGCCGCAACGAATTCGACGCGGCGGTTGGGACCCAGCGGACTTACCTCGAAGTCGGCTACCTGCGCCTCAACCGCGATATCAGCGGCGGGATCGAAGACCTAAAAGACCGCGAGGAACTGCGCCTGGCCGGCCGGGTCGGGTTTGCCCGCTACTGGTCGGTGTTCGGCTCGGGCGTGTTCGACCTGACCGGCAAGAGCGACGATCCCGCGCTCACCAATGTCGACGGATTTCAACCGGTCCGCACCCGGCTGGGCATCGCCTACCAGGACGGTTGTCTCGAATTCGACCTTACCTGGCGGCGCGACTATGTGGCGACGGGGGACGCACGCCGGGGCAACACCTTCCAGATCCATATCGCGGTCAGAAATCTGGGCTTCCGGTGATTGCCGAATTCAGAAAGTTGGCAGTCTGTCGCAAAAACGCTATCGGCGCTTGCTCAGCCACGGTTAAGCCTGCGCGCGGCAATGGCCCGGCAACTAGGGCGCGGTATTTCCGCGCGGCATATGGGAATTTTTGATCAGTGACTAACCGCTTGCACTTGCGTTCCACAGCCCGCTTGGTTCTGGCTTCCATCGCGCTTGGCGCTTTTGCCTTTGGCAGCGCTGCCCCGGCACAGAATGCCCCCGCGGCCGGCAACCTGGCGCTGCCGGAAAATCCGCAGATCTTCGGCAAGATCGACGCCAATCATCGCAGCGCCGCAGTGATCATCAACGGTGAAGTCATCACCGCCACCGATGTTGATCAGCGCGTGGCGCTGGTGGTCGCGGCCAGCGGCGGCAAGATCGCGCCCGAAGAGCTTGAGCGGCTGCGGCTGCAGGTGCTGCGCAACCTGATGGACGAAACCCTGCAGATCCAGGAAGCCAAATCGCAGAACATGATCGTCGGCGATGACGAGGTCGACGAGAGCTACAACCGGATCGCCCGCCAGAACTTCGGCCAGGACCCCAAGGGGCTGGACACCTATCTCGCCAAGATCGGCTCATCGACCAACTCCTTGAAGCGGCAGATTCGCGGCGAAATGTCTTGGCAGCGCCTGCTGCGCCGCAATGTCACCCCCTTCGTCAACGTCTCCGACGATGAAGTGCGCGAAACGATCAAGCGTCAGGAAGGGGCCAAGGGCACCGACGAGTTTCACGTCGGCGAAATCTTCCTCTACGCCAACAGCGAAAACCACGATCAGGTAGGGCAGAACGCGCTGAAGATCGTCGAGCAGATCAAGCATGGCGGCAGCTTTGTTGCCTATGCCCGCCAGTATTCCGAAGCTTCGACCGCCTCGGTCGGCGGCGATCTCGGCTGGATCCGGCTTGGCATGCTGCCCGCCGAAATGCAGACTCCGGTCTCGCAGCTCGAACCCGGCCAGCTGGTCGGCCCGATCGAAGTGCGCGGCGGTTATTCGGTTGTCGTCCTGCTCGACAAGCGCAAGGTACTGACCGCCGATCCGCGCGACGCGGTGCTCAGCCTCAAGCAGATTTCGATCAGCTTCCCGCCGGGCACCTCGCAGCCGCAGGCCACCGACAAGGCCAAGCAGTTCGCCGATGCAATGAAGGGCGCACATGGCTGCTCCACGGTCGATCCGATCGCGCAGGGGCTTGGCGCCGATGTTGTCGTCAACGAACAGGTCAAGGCGCGCGATCTGCCAGGCCCGCTGCAAAGCATGGTCCTGAACCTCAGTCCGGGTGAAACCACGCCGCCGTTCGGTTCGATCCAGGACGGTGTTCGCGTGCTCATGCTGTGCGGGCGTGATGATCCGCGGGCTGGCGGTGATCCGACCTTTGATCAGGTGGAAAACCAGATCCTCGACGAACGCATCAACAAGCGCTCGCAGACTTACCTGCGCGATCTGCGCCGCGACGCGGTGATCGACTACGGGAACTAAGCGCCGATGGACCTTCCGCCCCTCGCCTTGTCGCTCGGCGATCCGGCGGGGGTCGGCCCCGAGCTGATCGCGGCTGCCTGGGCCCGGCGCGAAGAAGCGGAATTGCCGCCATTCTTCGTCACCGGCGGCGCCGACGTGTTGCGCGCCGCCGCGGCGCAGCGCGGCTTGGCGGTGCCGGTGGCCGAACTGTTTCACCCAAACGAGGCCTTCGAGCATTTCGGCTATGCCCTGCCCGTACTGGCCGGGATCGATGGCCACTATGCCCCCGGCAAGCCCGATCGCGCCGGGGCCGAACTCGCGCTCGCCTCGTTGACCGAAGCGACCGAGCTGACCCAGCGCGGCGAGGCGGCGGCGCTGGTGACCGCGCCCATCGCCAAGGCGCTGCTGGCCGAGGTTGGGTTCGATTTCCCCGGGCAGACCGAATTCGTTGCCGCAGCCTGTTCCTATGCCCCCGGCGACGCAGTGATGATGCTCGCCGGGCCGCAGTTGCGCACCGTGCCGCTCACCGTCCACGTCGCCTTGAGCGCGGTGCCGGGGCTGATCACGCCCGCGCTGATCGAGCGCAAGGCGCGGATCGTAGTGATGGCGCTGCTGCGCGATTTCGGGATTGCCAATCCACGCATCGCGGTCGCCGCGCTTAACCCGCACGCTGGCGAACATGGCCGCATGGGCTGCGAAGATGACGAGGTGGTCGGTCCAGCTATCGCCCGGCTTGCCGCGGAGGGAATTTCCATCACCGGCCCGCACAGCGCCGACGGGCTATTCACCGCGCACGCCCGCGACAGCTATGACGTGGCTCTGTGCATGTACCACGATCAGGCGCTGATCCCGCTGAAGACGCTCGACTTCGACGCCGGGGTCAACGTCACGCTCGGCCTGCCGGTGGTCCGCACCAGCCCCGATCACGGAACGGCTTTCAGCATCGCCGGCACCGGCCAGGCCGATCCCGGTGCAATGATCGCCGCAATCCGCATGGCCGGTGAATGCGCCGTGCGCCGGTTTGGCTGACGACCTTCCTCCGCTGCGCGAGGTTATCGCGCGCCACGGCTTGCTCGCAACCAAGGCGCTGGGGCAGAACTTCCTGTTCGATGAGCAACTGCTCGCACGGATCGCAAAGATCCCGAGCAAACTGGACGGCCAGCAAGTGCTCGAAATCGGCCCCGGCCCCGGCGGCCTGACCCGCGCACTGCTCCGAGCCGGAGCGCAGGTCACCGCTATCGAAATGGACCGCCGCTGCCTCCCCGCGCTGGCCGAGCTGGAAGTCGCCTTTCCCGGCCAGCTGACGGTGATTGAGGGCGACGCGACCAAGGTCCCGCACGGCATCGAAGGCCCGTATCACGTGGTCGCCAACCTGCCTTACAATGTCGGCACCGCGCTGTTCGTCGGCTGGCTCGGCGGCGAGGCCTGGCCGCCGCAATGGTCGAGCCTGACCTTGATGTTCCAGCAGGAAGTCGCGATGAGGATCATCGCCGCGCCGGGCTCCTCCGCTTACGGCCGCCTTGCAGTGCTGGCGCAATGGCGCAGCACCGCCAAGCTCGCGATGAAAGTCCACCGCAGCGCCTTCACCCCGCCCCCCAAGGTGATGAGCGCAGTGGTACACGTGGTGCCGGGGGAGATGCCCGAAGGGGTATCGGCGCGGATGCTGGAACGGGTGACCGAGGCGGCGTTCGGCCAGCGCCGCAAGATGCTGCGGCAGAGTTTGAAGGGGTTGCTGGGGGCGCTTGGGGCGCTCGAAGTCCTTGGAATCGACAGTCAGCGCCGGGCGGAAACGCTGAGTGTTGGCGAGTTTGTCGAGATCGCCCGCAAGCTCTCCTGATCCTCCCCATTTTTGGCGAAGGCCACAAATGGGGAGGTGGATCGGCGAAGCCGAGACGGAGGGGTAACTACGCTCGCGCACAAGACCCCTCCGTCAGTCGGCAAGCCGACTGCCACCTCCCCATTTGCACTACGTGAAATGGTGAGGACCTTAAGTCGCCTTCTTCTTCCTTCGCCACGCGTGCAACAGCGGCTCGGTATACCCACTCGGTTGCTCGACACCCTTGAACACCAGATCGCAGGCCGCCTGAAACGCCGTACTGTCCGGGGTCAGTTTCTCATACCCAGGATCGCCCGCATTCTGCGCGTCGACCTTGGCCGCCATGCGGTGCAGTGCATCCATGACCTGCGCTTCACTGCAGACCCCGTGGAGCAGCCAGTTGGCCATGTGCTGCGATGAAATCCGCAACGTGGCGCGGTCTTCCATCAGGCCGACGTCGTTGATATCGGGCACCTTCGAGCAGCCCACCCCGGCATCGATCCAGCGCACGACGTAGCCGAGCAGCCCTTGCGCATTGTTGTCGAGTTCCTCGCGGACTTCGGCCTCGGACCAGTTGACCCCGCGCGCCAGCGGCACGGTCAGCAGGTCGTCCAGGCCCGGGGTCGGTCGCAGCGCCAGTTCGCGCTGGACCGCGAACACATCGACTTGGTGGTAGTGCATCGCGTGGAGCGTCGCAGCGGTGGGCGACGGGACCCAAGCGGTGTTCGCGCCCGCCTTGGGATGGCCGATCTTCTGGACCATCATGTCGGCCATAATGTCGGGCGCGGCCCACATGCCCTTACCGATCTGGGCCTTGCCTGAAAGCCCGCAGGCGAGCCCGATCTGGACGTTGCGTGCCTCATAGGACTGGATCCAAAGCGTGGCCTTCATCGCGCCTTTGCGGATCATCGCCCCGGCCCGCATTGAGGTGTGGATTTCGTCCCCGGTCCGATCGAGGAACCCGGTGTTGATGAAAACGATCCGGTCCCGAACCGCATGGATGCAGGCGGCGAGGTTGGCCGAGGTGCGGCGTTCCTCGTCCATCACCCCGACCTTGACCGTGTGGCGGTCGAGTCCGAGCAGGTCTTCCACCGCGTCGAACAGCTGGTTGGTGAAGCCGCACTCTTCCGGCCCGTGCTGCTTGGGCTTGACGATGTAGATGCTGCCCGACCGGCTGTTGCGGTACTTGCCGAGGCCCGCTCCGTCGTGCGCCCCGATCGCGCTGGTGACGACTGCGTCCATGATGCCTTCGGGAATCTCGCTGCCGTCGGCGAGCAGGACTGCCGGGTTGGTCATCAAGTGGCCGACATTGCGCACAAACAGCAGGCTGCGGCCCGGCAAGGTCAGATCGCCCCAGGTCCGGTCAGAGTTCAAGGTGCGGGTTAGCGTCCGGCCGCCCTTTTCGAAGCTTTCGGTCAGGTCGCCGCGGATCACGCCGAGCCAGTTGCGATAGGCCGCGAGCTTGTCCTCGGCATCGACTGCAGCGATCGAATCCTCAAGGTCGCAGATCGTGGTCAACGCGCTTTCGAGCATCACGTCCTTGATCCCGAGTGGATCGGTGCGGCCCACGGGGCTGCCCGGATCGACCAGCACTTCGATGTGCAGTCCATTGTGGCGGAACAGGAAGCTGCCGGGTTGCTGCGCCACGAGGAATTCACAAGTGGCGCCGCTCAGTGCCGCTTCCCAGCCGGGAATTGCACTATTGAGGAACGCTCGCGCCGCCGCGATCACCGTCGCGCCGCGATCCTCGTCATAACCGCCCGGACGGGCAGGCGGGGCATCGAGCGCATCGGTACCGTAGTACGCATCGTACAGGCTGCCCCAGCGCGCGTTGGCGGCGTTCAGCAGGAACCGCGCGTTGAGCATCGGCACTACCAGTTGCGGTCCGG
>JAYUCG010000114.1:0-18817 GCA_043740455.1 Novosphingobium sp.
CGGCGATGACGTGGCCGAACTGCTGGATGAAAGCGACGCGGCGGCGATGAGCGAGATCGCGCTCGCCACCAAGCCCGGTCCGTGGGGCGAGCGAACGCGGCTGTACGGGGACTTTTACGGCATTCGCGACGGCGCGCGGCTGGCAGCGATGGCGGGGGAGCGGATGCGGCCTGCAGCAGGCCTCGCCGAATTGTCCGGGGTCTGCACCTGGCCGGACCATCGCGGGCAGGGCCTTGCGGGCAAGCTGATCCGCCGGGTCATGGCCGGGTTCACTGCGCGCGGCGACTTTCCGTTCCTCCACTCCTATGCGGCGAATACCGGGGCCAACGCGCTTTACGAAACGCTTGGCTTCGTCACCCGCCGCGAGATGGTGGTGACTGTGCTGGAGCGACTATGACCGAGGCCGAGGCTGCCAACGAGCTGATGCGGCTCGCGCGCGAGGTTGCGCGGCATAACAAGCTCTATCATGCGCAGGACGCGCCCGAGGTTTCGGACGCGGAATATGATGCGCTGGTCCGGCGCAATGCCGAGCTGGAGGCCGCGTTCCCGCTGTTGGTGCGCGATGACAGTCCGTCGAAGCTGGTCGGCCACGAAGTTGCCACCTCGCCGCTGTCGAAGGTCACGCACGCGCTGCGGATGATGAGCCTCGACAATGCCTTCTCTGACGAGGAGGTCGACGAGTTCGTGGGCAAGGTGCGGCGCTTCCTCAACCTGCCCGGCGATGCCGCAGTGGCGATGACCGCCGAGGACAAGATCGACGGACTGTCGTGCTCGCTGCGCTACGAGCACGGCAAGCTGGTCCGCGCCGCGACGCGCGGGGACGGGCAGGTGGGTGAGGACGTCACCCCGAACGTGGCGCACATGGCCGATATCCCGCAAATTCTGCTCGGAAATGCGCCCGACCTTTTCGAAATCCGCGGCGAAGTTTACATGGCGAAACATGATTTTGCCGCGCTGAATGCGGCGCAATCGGAACGCGGTGACAAGCTCTTTGCCAACCCCCGAAATGCGGCGGCGGGATCGCTGCGGCAAAAGGATGCGAGTGTCACCGCTAGCAGGCCCCTGCGTTTCCTCGCGCATGGCTGGGGTGACAAATCGGCAGTGCCGTGTGAAGCGCAGTTCGACGTGATGCAGCAAATCGCAGCTTGGGGCGTACCAGTCTCGCCGCACCTCGTGCGCTGCGAAAATGCTGCGGCGATGCTGCAGCATTACCGCGCGATCGAACGGCTGCGCGCCGACCTGCCCTATGACATCGACGGCGTGGTCTACAAAGTTGACCGGCTCGACTTGCAGGAGCGGCTCGGCTTCGTCGCCAAGGCCCCGCGCTGGGCGATCGCGCGCAAGTTCCCGGCCGAGCAGGCGCAAACCTCGTTGGAAGCGATCGATATCCAGGTCGGCCGCACCGGCAAGCTAACCCCGGTCGGGCGGCTCACCCCGGTGACCGTGGGCGGGGTGGTGGTCGCCAATGTCACGCTGCACAACCGCGACGAGATCGCGCGGTTGGGCGTGCGCCCGGGCGACCGCGTGACGATCCAGCGCGCCGGTGATGTGATCCCGCAAGTGGTCGAAAACCTTACCCGCGACGTGCCGCGCGCAGCCTATCACTTCCCCGATCATTGCCCGGTCTGCGGCAGCGAGGCGGTGGCTGAGGAGGGCGAGGTCGATGTGCGCTGCACGGGCGGCCTTGTGTGCAAGGCGCAGCAGTTCGAACGGCTGCGCCATTTCGTCAGCCGCGCTGCGTTGGATATCGAGGGTCTCGGCGAAAAGACGATTGCCGAATTCCTCGACCTTGGGTGGCTGGGCAAGGGACCGCCCTACATCTTCCGCCTGAATGCGCATCGCGACGATCTCATCGGCCGCGAGGGTTGGCAGGAGAAATCGGTCACCGCGCTCCTCGCCGCAATCGAAGCCAAGCGCGCGCCCGATGCGGCGCGACTGCTGTTTGGCCTCGGCATCCGCCATGTCGGTGCAGTCACCGCGCGCGACCTGCTCAAGCGGTTTGTGACATTGCCAGCGTTGCATGCGGCGGCGATCGATCCAGAGGCACAGGCCGAGCTCACCGCCATCGACGGCATCGGCCCGGCGGTGGCCGAAGCGCTCCACGATTTCTTTCACGAACCCCACAATGTCGCCGTCTGGGATGACCTCCTCAACGAAGTCTCCCCGCCCGATTACATAGTCGAAACCCGCGACAGTGCGGTGGCGGGCAAGACCGTGGTGTTCACCGGCAAGCTCGAAACCATGAGCCGCGACGAGGCCAAGGCGCAAGCTGAGCGGCTAGGCGCCAAGTCCGCCGGATCGGTCAGCGCCAAGACCGATCTGGTGGTCGCTGGCCCCGGCGCAGGGAGCAAGTTGAAGCAAGCGGCCGCGCTGGGTATCGAGGTAATCGACGAGGCTGGCTGGGCCGAGATCGTCAAGGCGGCGGGTTAGCCGCGCTCGGGCATTATTTGCCGAATTCCTCCATTCCGTTATGCTCCGTGCGGGTCGCAGCCAAATCGGGGGGTTTTTATGGCGTCCGCTGCTCAACCAAAACTGCATGTTGCACCAGCTGGCCAGTCAACCATGGCAGCTTTGATCGACCGCTGGATTTACGTGTTCACGGCGGTGCTGTTTATAACCGCCGTGCTGATCGGTTTTGTCCCAGACTCGGTCACGAAGGTCGGCTTGGTTGCAGCGGGAAAGCGCCCTCCCTTTCCGCTGATTCTCCACCTCCATGCAGTGGCAACCGGCAGTTGGCTCGTGCTGTTGCTGGCGCAAACCACGCTGATGGCAACGGGCCGCTCTGCCGGGCACAAGCAGCTGGGGCTGACTGCAATGGTCCTCGCGCCCGCCGTGATAATCATCGGGATTATCCTGGTGCCGACCATGTATCATCTGACGTGGGTCACCGTTCACGCTGTGCCCGGCGGGCTCAATGCGGAGGGTCAGGCGCGGCTGGACGGACAGGCCAATGTCACCCTTAACCAGCTACGCAACGGCTTGCTGTTCGGCTTTTCAGTTTTCATGGCGATGCGTTTCCGCAAGTCCGACCTCGCAACGCACAAGCGGTTGATGATCCTGGCCCCGGCCGCGCCGTTGATCGCTGCGGTTGCACGAATGGAATGGCTGCCCACCACCATGCCAAATAGCCCGCTTTCGCTCGAGCTGTTTGCATTGCTGCTGATCGCACCGGTGTTCGCCTGGGATATGTACCGGCTGCGGAGAATTCAGCGGGCCTACGTTATCTGGTTTATAGCTTACGTGTTGATCGCTGCGCTGGTCCTCCTGGCTTGGAATGCGCCGTGGTGGCAGGCATTCGTCCCGCACCTGATGGGCGTGGCCCAAAGCGGGCTAAACCTGATTTGCGCGTTTCGGCCAAGGTAAGCGCGGTTTCACGAATGCTCCTGCGCGGCGGCAATTGGTGCATTCGTACGCCGCAGCGCGACCAGCAGCACGCCCAGCAGCGCTACCGCGCTGCCCAGCGCCATACGCGCGTCGAACTTGTCGCCAGTGATCGCAATGCCGAGCGCGATGGTGATCAGCGGCGTCATCAGCGTCAGCGGTGAAATCAGGTTCGCCTCATACCGGCCGATCAGCCAGTAATAGGCGGTATGCGCAAAGACCGAAGTGACCAGCGCCGACCACAGCACCGCGGCGATGAAGATCCAGCCCGCGTGCCGGGCCGCTTCGAACGCTTGCGGTTCTATCATAACCGAGATCGGGGCGAGCACGGCAAGCCCGCTCAGCCCGACCCAGGCCTGGAACCGCAGCGGTGCGATATCGCCCATCTGCTTCATCAGCACCGCGCCTAGTGAACCGCAGAGCGCCGAGGCAAGCAGGAAGCCCATTCCGGCGGAGAGTTTGAACCCCGGTTGCCAGACCACGATCACCACGCCGACCAGAGCCACCGTGATGCCCAGCCCGCGCCGCCAGCGAATGCGTTCGCCGAGCAGCCAGACCGAGAGCAGCGTAGTCATCGGCACGCTCGATTGCACCACGATCGCCGCTTCACTAGGCGAGGCCCAATAGAGGGCGACAAACATCAGCCCGAAGCTGCCCGCGCCCATGGTCAGCCCGATGGTCAGGATGCGCCACGCCGGGCGCGGCATCGGCAGCAGCCACGGCAAGGTTACCAGCGTGACAATCGCAAAGCGCACCGCCGAATAGAACAGCGGCGGGACGTGCCAGAAGCTGACCGCCAGCTTGCTGATGATGTTGTTGCCAGCCCACAGCAGGCAGACGAGCAGCAGCAGAAGGAAATCGCGCGGCTTCATCGGCGGACAGTATCGCGCTGGCGGAGCCAGAGGATCGACCAGTCGCCACCCACCAGTCGCTCGGCAATCCGCAGCCCGGCGCGGCGCGCAGCCGCACGGACTTGCGCTTCTTGCGTCGTAAGCAATCCGGCCAGCACCAGATGCCCGCCCGGCACCAGCGACTTGGCGAAGTGCGGAGCAAGGTCGATCAGCGGCCCGGCCAGGATATTGGCGATTATCAGGTCATAGGGACCGCGCGCTTCAAGCAGCGGGTGGCCCATTCCGTCGGCGACCAGCATGGTCAGCTCGCCCGGACGCCCGCCTTGCGCCACCCCATTGGCGCGGGCATTTTCATCGACCACGCTGAGGCACACTTCGTCGATGTCGCTCGCGGTGGCGAGCGCGCGTGGCCACAGGTGCTGCGCCGCAAAGGCGAGCAGGCCGGTGCCGGTGCCGATGTCAGCAAGGTTCTTCACCACCACCCCGCGCGCCTTCATTTCGCTGAACATGGCGAGGCAGCCCGCGGTGGTGGCGTGCTGGCCGGTGCCGAAGGCTTGGCTCGCGGGGATGACGTAATCGCGCACACCGGGTTCGGTGGTTGGCGGGTGATCGGGGGTGTGGACGTAGAACCGCCCGGCGCGGATCGGTTCGAGCCCGGTCTGGCTGGTGGTCAGCCAATCGGTTTCGGGGAGCTGCTCGGAAGTGAACTTGGGTGGCTGGCCATCGAACAGGCGTTCGACTGCAACTTTGTCGGCGCGGGCTGGTTTGCGCGGGAGCCACGCTTCAAGCTGCCAATTGTTGGGCTTGTCCTCAGCCACTTCGCTCCCGGCGATGACGATGTCCGGGTCCCAATCCTCGGCATCCTCATGCGCCAGCAGCGCCGCCTCGATCACCGCGCGCGGGGCGAGCGCCAGCAGTTTCCACGCGCTGGTCACTTGCCGGAGGCTTCCTCGGCAAGGCGCTGCGCCAACCCGGCGCTGCCCTGCGCTGCATGGGTAATGCAGCCGCGCGGATCAACCAGTGGAGCCTTGCCGGACAGACGATCGAGTAGATTGCTGGAGGAGGGGTGTGGTGTGATGATCAGGTCGCAGGGCAAGCGTTCAATGACCCGCAGCCCGGCACGCGCTGCATCAATCCGTGCGGGATGATCGCTGAAGCGGTAATCGGGGGACGAAATCGTGCTGATCGAATCGGCATAGGCAATGGTCAGGCACTTGCCTCCTTCGCAGCTTCGCCAGGTCCAGCTGGTCGAGCCGGGCGAGTGGGTAGGATTGGCGTGGATCGTGAATAGGGTCCCCCCCGCACTCAGGGTTGCACCGCTACGCAGCACCCGATCGACCCGAGCGGGTGCCAGGGCATATTTCTCAAGCTGCGCAGCCTGCGGATCTTCCGGATCGGCCTTGCCGCTGCGCATTGCCCTGGCCACAAAAGGTCCGACCACGAGTTTTGCCCCGGTGACCTGCTGGATCGCGGCCATGCCGCCAACGTGGTCGAAATGTTCGTGCGTCATCAGCAGCCATTTGATCTGGCGCGGATCAAACCCCAGCGCCCGGACATTGGCCAGCAGATGGGGTACTGCCTCGGCCATGCCGGTGTCGATCAGGACCAGACCGGCGGAGGTTTCGATCAGCACGGAAGTGATGCCGCAAGTGCCGACGTACCAGGTTCGCCCGTGAATGTGTGCGGGCGGCGCCGGCTTGACCCAATCGGCCACTCCTCCATCCGGGCCGCAAGCAGCGGCGACGTTGCGGCTGGCGACGGGGAGTCCGGCTGGCGCAGGGGCGACGCCCAGCATCAACAGACCCAGACTGGCAATTGCGATTTTACCGAACATAACTCGCCCCATTCGCATCCAGCACCGCGCCGGTCATGCTCGGCGGCGCATCGAGCGCGCAGAACATCGCCATCCTCGCGATTTCCTCGGGTGTGGCGACCCGCCCCAATGGAATATCCACGAGCAGCCCCGGCCCGCCGCGGCTGGAAAGGTAATCGCCCGCCATCGCGGTGTCGGTGAAGCCGGGGCAGATCGCATAGCTCAGTACGCCCTGCGCCGCATATTGCCTGGCGATGGTCTTGTGCATCGCCACCATCCCGCCCTTGGCCGCGGCGTAGTGCCAGTGCTCGGGCGAATCGCCGCGGTATGCCGCGCGGCTGGCGATGTGAACCGCGCACCCGCCGTTCCCGTCCGCCAGCCAGTGCCGCACCGCATAGCGCGAGAGTTCGGCCGCGGCGGTCAGGTTGATCCGCAGCGTATCCTCCCACTGGTCGAGCCAGGCGATGTCCGAGCTATCGAGCGGATTGGCCGCGAACTTGCCGGCGTTGTTGACCAGCACGTCAATCCGCCCGTGCGGCGAGCGGGCGAGGGCTTCCTCCCACAGTGCGGCAGGGGCGGCGGGATCGGCCAGGTCGGCGGCAATCGTCCGGGCGTCACCCGCGCGGCTGGCGTGGCCGATCACGGTCACGCCGCGCGCCCGCAGCGCTTCGGCGATGGCCGCGCCGATCCCGCGCGACGAGCCGGTCACCAGCGCGGTCAGTGAACTGGTCGAAGGTGCAGGTGGCAAGGTCATGAACACGGCACTAGGACTTGCACGCCCGCTCGCCAAGCCGCCGCTTGCACGGCACGGCGTTTTGATTATGGGGAAAGCGCAATCGGGGCGCGCTGCCCCCGTCCAACGACCAACGTCCAACGACCAGGGGTTTCTTGCCGCATGGCCCAACCAGGTAACCGCCCGCTATCGCCGCACCTTTCGATCTGGCGCTGGGGGCCAGCGATGTTCGTCTCGATCCTCCACCGCGTCACCGGGGACGGCATGGCGCTGGTCGGACTGCCGGTGCTGCTGTGGTGGCTCTATGCGCTGGGCGCCGGGCCGGTCGCTTATGAGACTTTCGCGGGCCACGCCGGGGCCTGGTACGGCAAGGTGGTGCTGATCGGGCTGACTTGGTCGTTCCTCAGCCATGCGGCCTCGGGCGTGCGGCACCTTTTGCTCGACACCGGCGCGGGCTACGAACTCAAAACCAACAACACCTGGGCCATCCTCACCCCGCTGATCGCGCTTACCGCGACGCTGGCGGTGTGGACTGTCCTGCTGCTGCGCTGAGGACAAAGACGATGGGTAACGGAACCGAACTCGGCAGGGTCCGCGCGCTGGGATCAGCGCATGCGGGCACGCATCACTGGCTGCTGCAGCGCTATACTGCGATCGGCAACCTGCTCGGCGGGCTGTATCTGCTGTTCGCGCTGATCAAGATGAGCGACCACAGCTTCCAGTCGGTGCACGATTGGCTCCACGCGCCGCTGCCCGCGACGATCGTCGGCCTGTTCGCGGTCTCGACCTTCTGGCACGCGCGGCTCGGCTTGCAGGTGCTGGCCGAGGACTACGTCAAGGACAATGCCAACAAGTTTGCGGTGATCACCGCGCTTAACCTTCTGACCTTTGCCGGGGCTGCCTTCGGGGTCCTGTGCGTGGCGCGCATCGCGCTGGGAGCCTGATTGCCATGACTGCCGCTTACAAGATCATCGACCATACCTATGACACCGTGGTTGTCGGCGCCGGCGGATCGGGTCTGCGCGCCACCATGGGCAGCGCCGAAACGGGGCTGCGCACCGCCTGCATCACCAAGGTTTTCCCCACGCGCAGCCACACCGTTGCGGCGCAAGGCGGGATCGCCGCGAGCCTCCAGAACAACAGCCCGGACCACTGGACCTGGCACATGTTCGATACCGTCAAGGGGTCGGACTGGCTGGGCGATCAGGACGCGATCGAATACATGGTGCGCGAAGCACCCGCCGCAGTTTACGAACTCGAACACGCCGGCGTCCCGTTCAGCCGCAATGACAACGGCACGATCTACCAGCGTCCGTTCGGCGGGCACATGCAGAACATGGGTGAGGGCCCGCCGGTCCAGCGCACCTGCGCCGCCGCTGACCGTACTGGCCACGCGATGCTCCACGCGCTCTACCAGCAGAGCCTGAAGTACGATGCCGATTTCTTCATCGAATACTTCGCGATCGACCTGATCATGGAAGATGGCGTGTGCCGGGGCGTGATTGCCTTGTGCATGGACGATGGCTCGATCCACCGCTTCCGCAGCCATGCGGTGGTCTTGGCAACCGGCGGCTATGGCCGGTGCTATTTCACCGCGACCAGCGCCCACACCTGCACCGGTGACGGCGGCGGGATGGTGCTGCGCGCGGGGCTGCCGCTGCAGGACATGGAATTCGTCCAGTTCCACCCGACCGGGATCTACGGCGCGGGCGTGCTGATCACCGAAGGCGCGCGCGGCGAGGGCGGCTATCTGACCAACTCCGAAGGCGAGCGGTTCATGGAACGCTATGCCCCATCGGCCAAGGACCTTGCCAGCCGCGACGTCGTCTCGCGTTCGATGGCGCTGGAAATGCGCGAAGGGCGGGGGGTCGGCCCGCACGGGGCTTACCTAAACCTCCACCTCGATCACATCGACCCCAAGGTGCTGGCCGACCGCCTGCCCGGCATCACCGAAAGCGGCAAGATCTTTGCGGGCGTGGACCTCACCCGCCAGCCGCTGCCGGTCTGCCCGACGGTGCATTACAACATGGGTGGTATCCCCACGAACTACCACGGCGAAGTCATGACCATCGGCGCCGACGGGAATCCGGAAACCGCAGTCCCCGGCCTGTTCGCGGTGGGTGAAGCGGCCTGCGTTTCGGTCCACGGCGCCAACCGCCTTGGTTCCAACTCGCTGATCGACCTCGTTGTGTTCGGCCGCGCTGCCGGGCACCGGCTCAAGGAACTGATCGTCCCGGGCACCGCGCATGCCGAATTGCCCAAGGACAGCGCCGACCTTGCGCTCGGCCGGCTCGACCACTTCCGCGCCGCCAAGGGCGGATCGCCCACCGCCGAAGTGCGGCTCGAAATGCAGCGCACCATGACCAAGGGCTGCGCGGTGTTCCGCGACGATGCGCTGATGGCCGAAGGCAAAGCCGCGCTCGCCAAGACTTACGAGCGGATGCAGGACGTGAATGTGACCGACAAGTCGCTGATCTGGAACACCGACCTGATCGAAACGCTGGAGCTCGACAACCTGATCGCGCAGGCCACCGTGACGATCCACAGCGCTCACAACCGCAAGGAAAGCCGCGGCGCTCACGCCCATGAAGACTTCCCCGATCGCGACGACAAGACCTGGATGAAGCACACCGCCGCCTGGTTCGACGGCTGGGGCGGCAAGGGCGGGGCGGTGCGGATCGATTATCGCCCGGTGCATGAATATACGCTCACCGACGATGTGAGCTACATCAAACCGAAGAAACGGGTTTATTAAAAATGTACGAGAAGTTGGTGGCTGCTTTGATCGCCTTCATCGCGGCCATCATTGCAACTTCAACAGGGTTGTACTGGAATTTTCGAAACGCAAATTCGGCCCGAAAGCTACCTTTTCTAACCAAGCAGCTAGAATATTGCTTTGAGGCGTCCGAAATGGCGGCTCGATTGGCCGTGTGCGAAGACGAAGTTATCTGGAAGCCCGCAAGGAAGCGATTCTTCGAGCTGTTTTTCGGTCCTCTCGCGATTGAGGAGGACGACGATGTTGCGCGGGCCATGACGGGCCATGATGAGATTCGCTATCGCGCTCGACAATGGATCAGAGGCTTTCCCACCAAGTTCAAAATTGAACGGTCCGGCGCTGGATCTGAGCGCCCAAATCAGGAAATTACTGCTCCAGTCTTGGGAAATTCGTGAACTCGAGCGGGTCTTGAGCCCCGAAATTCAGAATTAACAGCCTAAATAAATCCGTCACCCTCACGGAATTCCGAGGACACTATACTATACTCAAAACCACTACTCAAAATCGCTCGCCGAATGCAGCACGCGGATGCTCTCAACCCGATCATCCACCACCAGATAAAACACTGCGTGCCGCCCGCTGTTCATCCGGCGCAGGCCTTCGCGGCCTTCGGATTCGGGAAAGCGCAGTGGTAGTTCACGCAGCGACTTGATGTCGTCGCGCAGCTCGGCGGTGTATTTCGCGGCTTGCGCCTCGCCCAGGCGGCGCGAGTTTCGCGGGCGACGTGGCGCAGGTCTGCACTGGCCGCCGCGCGGTAAGTCAGGCGCATCACTTCTGGCCGAATTCTTCTTCGTACCATCGGTCGATATCGAACTCGACCAGCGGGCTCGCCAGCCCTTCATCGATCGCTTCGAGGAGCTTCGATTTGAACGCCGCGCGTTCTTCATGCAGCCGCAGCGCATCGCGGATCACTTCGCTGGTCGAATCGAACTCGCCGCTCTCAACCTGGGCGCGGGTGCAATCCATCCAGCGTTCACCAAGCGCGATCGAGGTGTTCTTCTTGGCCATGTGCCCGTGATACCACGTTGTGGTAAAGCGTTCAACGATAACCCAGGCGTGTCGGAGTGAACGGGGCATCGTAAATCCGCCTGCGCCATGGTAACTGAGGAATACGCAGGGGAGGCGCGGGGTCATGGAATTGTGGAACCTTACGCAGGTCAAACCTGCAACCATGCTGGCCTTCCTGATCGGTTCGGCGCTGTTCATCGGCGCGGTGCTGCTCAAGCGATTGGGGCAAGCGCGCAATGAGGCTGCTGCGAGCGGCCCGCAGGCCAGGCGCGACTGGACCTCGCTGGGCGGGGTGCTGCTGCAGGGCATCGGCATTTCGCTGTCGAGCGGGCCGACCCGCATCATCGGCCGCGGCTGGCTCGATGGACTCGCGGAGCCGCGCAGCTGGCTCACCGCAGCGGCGATGGGCGCGGCGGCCGGGCTGTTCTTCTGGGCCTCGCGGACGATGGGGGCCAACTGGTCGATCATGGCGCGGATGCGGTAGGGGCACGAGCTGGTGACGAGCGGCCCGTTCGCTTACCTGCGCCATCCGATCTATCTTGCCATGGTGCTGTTCCTGCTGGGGGTGGCGGCGGCAACCGGGCACGAACGCGCGCTGTGGCTGGCGGTGCCGGTGTTCGTGCTGGGCACCCTGATCCGTACCCGCCGCGAGGAAGCCTTGCTGCGCGCGCAGTTCGGCGCAGCTTACGCGGACTACTCGGCCCGGGTGAAGCGGTTCATCCCCGGAGTGCTGTGAGGACACCCGCCGCCGGACGGAGCGCGGGCGTCCCCCGTCGAACCGCGCATGACCGCGCGCGGCCCTGCCGCTAGCTCTCGGTCATGCTGCATTGGGGGAGGGTTCCGCGGTGATTTCGCGATCCAGTCGCAGGTACCTCGCGCTCGAAGTGGCGCTGTTCTTCCTGCTCAACTTTTATGCTGCGAAACTGGCCGGATTGGCGGCTTCGGCGCTGGGGATTACGCTGCCCGACATGCCGCTGCTGCGGCACACCTACATCGCTTTTTCGGCGATCCTTCTGCTAATGTTGTGGCTGCGCTGGCGTGGCGAGCCGCTCGCGCGGTTCGGGCTGATCCGGCCGCGGCTAGGCGATCTTGGCTGGGGCCTGGCGCTCGCGCTGGCCACGCTTGTGGCGGATAGCCTGGTGCGCTCGGTCACCACGCCGCTGATCGTCGCCTGGACCGGGGCCAACCCGCATCTCGATGCGCAGACTTTCGCGGCGCTGAAGGGCGACCTTCCGCTGTTTCTTGGCATCATCCCCTTCGTCTGGCTGTTCGCGGCCTTCGGTGAGGAGTTCCTCTATCGCGGCTATCTGCTAGGCCGGTTCACGCAAGTGCTTGGCTGTGGGCGGCTCGCCCTGGCGCTGGCAATCTTGGCGCAGGCGGTGCTGTTCGGCCTGGCGCACTGGTATCAAGGTCCGGTGGGCTTGGTTCCGATTGGCGCGGTTGCCGTTCTCACCGGGATCGCGACCATCGCCTGGGGGCGCAACCTGTGGCCGGCCATGGTGGCGCACGGGCTGGTCGATACGCTGGGCTTCACGATGCTCTATTTGGGCCAGCCGCTGAGCTGAACGAAGGCCTGTACTGCGCCTGCACCGAATACTGACTCGCCTGATCCGCGTCGGACCGATAGCCTTGGCGCCTGTTCGATGGACTGCAAGGGGACTACCATGAGCGAAGAAATCAAACCGCGGCGCGAATGGTCGGCCGGGATCCGGTTGTTGTTTGTTGCGCTGATCGGGGTGGTGCTGGTGGTGCCGCTGATGCTGGTTTACGCGCTGGTCTACGACCGGCAGAACCAGGCGCAGACCGCGCAGACCGAGATCAACGCCGGGTGAGGCGGGCCGCAGGTGGTTGCCGGGCCGGTGATCGTGGTCCCGTTCCGCACCACCCAGACCCAAACCGAAGAGGTGAACGGCAAGACCACCAGCCGCGTGGTCGACGTTGAAAAGCTGCTTTACATCTCGCCGGTCACGAACGCGGTCGGCACCGAGATCGTGCCGCAGGAACGCTCGAAGTCGATCTACCATTCGGTGCTGTTCGAGGCCAAGGTCTCGGGCAAGGCGAGCTTTGCCCTGCCGTCTGACCTGACCCGGTTCGGGGTCACTCGCGAGCGGCTGATGTGGGACCGCGCCGAGCTGCGGATGGGCGCATCGGATGCGCGCGGGCTGACCGCCGGGGCGAGCATGAGCGCTGACGGCAAGCTGCTGGAAGTCCAGCCAGGCAAGGGCCCTGCGGCAAGCGGCGGCGAGGGCTTCTTCGCTTTCCTGAGCTGGAATGGCGAGGGAGCGATTGTGATCGATTATGCCTTCGGGCTGCGCGGCAGCCGCTCACTTAGCCTCGTTCCGCGTGGCGGGCGAACCGAATGGGCGGTCAAGTCGCCGTGGACCAGCCCCAGCTTTGGCGGGGCCTTCCTGCCTGACCAGCGCGAGATCAAGGACGGCGGCTTCACCGCCAGCTACACCATCGACAAATTGGCGCTGGGCGCAGCGCCGGTGGCAATGGAGGATCCCGGCTTTCCCGAAATTGACGATGGCGGCGATGGCAACCGGGTCTCGTCCTATGGCAGCAAGGGCGAAGCGGCCGCGGCTGCGGCGGGTGCAGTCTCGGCCGGCAACCCGGCAGCCGGCGGCGCAGCAGAAGTGGTCGGCGGCGCGGCCCGCGCGGTCACTGTCGGCTTGGTCGAACCAGTCAACCTCTATTCGAAGGTCGATCGCTCGGTGAAGTACGGGTTCCTGTTTATCGGCTTCACCTTCCTTGCCTACTTCCTGTTCGATGTGGTTGCAGGCGCGCGAGTGGCGGCGGCGGAATACCTGCTGACCGGGGCCGGGTTGGTGCTGTTCTTCGTCATGTTGCTCGCCTTTGCCGAGGTGATCGGCTTCAGGCTGGCCTATCTTGCGGCGAGCGCGGCGATCATCGGGCTGCTTACCGCTTATGGCGCTGCCGTGCTCAAATCATGGCGACGTGCGCAGTTCATGGGCGCGCTGCTGTTCGGGCTTTATGCGCTGCTGTTCGTCCTGCTCAACCTTGAGGCATGGTCGCTGCTGATCGGTGCGCTGCTGCTCTTCGCCGCGCTGGCCGGGGTGATGTACGCCACCCGCCAGGTCGATTGGGGCGCGGCCCGCAAGCACGAAGGCTAAGTCTGGACCTCGCCGCTCATTCACCCGCCGTTCACGTTTACAGACGTAGTCGATTACGACTGTAAACGAAGGGCGGCGGGATGAGTGACGAACCCGATACCGGCGAACGCATCAGCGAGGCCGAACATGCGGTGATGACCGCGCTATGGGACCGCGCGCCGCTGACCGCCAACGAAGTCGCTGAAGCGGTCGGGTCGCGCGCGTGGAGCCTCACCACGGTCAAGACGCTGCTCTCGCGGCTGGTCACCAAGCAGGCGGTGACGACTGAGCCTGACGGCAAGCGCTTCCTCTATTCGCCCGCCCTGGCCCGCGAAGCTTACCTCGGCGGAGAGAGCCGCCGCATGGTTGACCGCCTGTTCGGCGGTAGCGCTGCCGGCCTGTTCGCGCATCTTGCTGAGAGTGAGGCACTGACTCCGGCGGACATCGACCAGATCGAAGCGCTGCTCCGGGAAATCCGCAAAGAGGAATCGGGCAAATGAGCTGGCTGACCGACACCGAGCTCTACACCGGGCTACTGATCGCACTCGTGCTGGTGCTGCGCCGCCCGGTCGCCCGCATGTTCGGGCCGGGCTTGGCCTATGCGCTGTGGGCGCTGCCCTTGCTGCGGCTGGCCCTGCCGCCGCTCGTGCTGCCGGCCAAGCCCGTCAGCGACGTTATCGTGGTCACCGCTGCGGCGCTCTCCCCAGCGCAGCCTGCGGCGGTGGAAGCCTCCGCCTGGTCTGCCGTCCTGATTTATGCCCCTTTGCTTGAGACGGCATGGCTGGCGGGGGCAGTCCTGTTCCTGGTGTGGCGCACTGGCTCGTACCTCGCCATGCGGCGCAACCTGCTGCGTGGTGCCGTGGCCATCGGCCGTCAGGGCAAGGTGCGTCTGGTCGAAAGCCCCGCTACCCCCGCGCCGGTCGCCTTCGGGGTGTTTGACAAAGTGGTCGCGCTTCCGATCGGATTCAAGCGCCAGCCGATCCCGGCGCGCGATCTCACCATTGCGCACGAGCTGCAGCACCACGCCGGGCATGACCTTGCGGTCAATTTCGCTATGCAGCCGCTGCTCGCGCTGCACTGGTTCAACCCGCTTGCCTGGATGGGCTTGCGCGCGCTGCGCCGCGATCAGGAAGCGGCCTGCGATGCCCGCGTGCTCGCCGGGCACGATGCCGCCACCCGCGCCGATTACGCGCGGCTGATCACCAGTTTCGCCAAGGGATACCGCCAAAATCCGGGCCTTGCCCTGGCCGCGCCGATGGCCTGCCCGGTGCTTGGCGAGAAAAGCATAATCCATCGTTTGAGGAGCCTGACCATGAGTGAACCCAGCAAATCGAACCGCCTGATCGGCCGCCTGCTGATCGGCGCGGGGATCATCGCCCTGCCACTGACCGCCTCGGTCACTTACGCTGCGCCGGATGCCCCAACCCAGCCCGCGCCGCCCGCCGCGCCCGGTGCGCCGACCCCGCCCGCTGCGCCCGAGGCGCCGCAGGTGGAGACCCGCGTGATCATGATCAAGACGGATGGCAAGCACGGCGACCATGCGATGATGATGGGCGATGAGGCCGGGCTGACCGCCCGCACCGTTACCCGCGACGGCCGGACCTATGTGTTCAAGAGCACCAAGCCGATGAGCGATGCCGAAGTCGACAAGCGTATGGCCGAGGCCGAACAGGCCGTGCCGCCGATGCCGCCCGTGGCCCTCAGCGCTCCTGCCGCGCTGCACCAGGTTCGCACGATCGTGATGAAACACGATGGCGCGGGGATGGAGGCGATGAGCATGGCCGGGTCGGACATGGCCATGGCGCACTGCGATGGCGGGCAGGCGACCAAAGTCAATTCGGACCAAGTAGTTGACGGCAAGCACCGCGTCACCCGGATCGTGATGTGCAACAAGGGCGGCGACAAGACGCATACCCTGGCCGCGCTACGCTCGGCGCGCGATCAGGTGGCCGGCGATGCCAATATTCCGGCCGAAGCCAAGGCCAGTGCGCTCAAGCAGCTCGACGAGCAGATCGCCAAGCTGGATTGATTTCTTAGATCCTCTCCATTTTGCGAAGCCAAATGGGGAGGTGGCAGTGCGAAGCATTGACGGGGGGGTATCAAGTCTGGCGTCGATACCCCTCCGTCTGGCCCTTACGGGCCATCCACCTCCGCATTTGCGCCATTCGGCGAAAATGGAGAGGACCTCAATTCCGCCAGCGCAACCTGTCGGGGGTCAGCTCGGATACTGACTTGACCCCCATCAGTTGCATCCCCCGGCGGATCTCGTCCTGCAGGATCGCCAGCGCGCGCTCGACCCCGTCCTGCCCGGCAGCGGCCAGCGCATACAGGTACAGCCGACCGCCCGATGCCGCGGTTGCCCCGGCGCACAGGCTTTTCAGCGCATGGGTGCCGCGCCGCACGCCGCCATCGCAGATAATCTCGATCCGCCCGCCGACCGCGTCGACGATCTCGGGGAGCTGATCGAACGGGCTGCGGCTGCCATCGAGCTGCCGCCCGCCATGGTTGCTGATCATGATCGCATCGATGCCCATGTCCGCAGCGCGGCGTGCATCGGCGACGCTCATCACGCCTTTCAGCGCGAACTTGCCGCCCCAGTCGTCGCGCAATTGCTCGGCCATTTTCCAGTCGAGCGTCTGGTCGAGCATGGTGTTGAAGTAGCCCGCGATCGAAACTGCTTCACCAGTCCCCTCGCGCACGTGAGTGTCGAGGTTGGGCAGCGAGAACTTCTCACGGAACATATAGTCCAGCGCCCAACGCGGTTTGACCGCATAGGACAGCACCGACGATGCCGTGAACTTGGGCGGCGAGGTGAACCCACTGCGCGCGCAGCGTTCGCGCTTGCCTGAGACGATGGTGTCCACCGTCAGGGCAATCGCATCGAACTTGGCCGCCTGGCAGCGCTCGATCATCGAGCGGTTGAGCCCGCGGTCCTTGTGGTAATAGAACTGGAACAGCTTGGGCGCTTTGCTCATCGCGCCGACTTCCTCGATGCTCACCGTGGCGAGGCTGGAAATGCCGCACCACAATCCGAACTTCTCCGATGCGCGCACCACCGCGCGTTCGCCCTGCCAGTGGAATACGCGCTGGAGTGCGGTGGGGGAAAGCAGCAGCGGCAGTGCGGACTTGCGGCCGAGGATCTCGCAAGAGGTATCGATCTCGGCCACCCCGGCCAGCACGTCGGGCACCAGGTCGGCGCGGGCATAAGCCTCGGTATTGCGCGCCTTGGTCAGCTCGTCATCGGCGGCGCCATCGATATAGTCGAACACCGGCCACGGCAGGCGCTGCTTTGCCAGGAGGCGGAAATCGTCGATATTGTGACAGTCGCTGAGCCGCATTGTGCGGCGTTAGCGCACCGCGCGGTGCGGCGAAAGATCAGCGGTTCTTCTTTTCGGCCTCGGCCCGGTCACGCGCGACCTTGTCGCGGGCGGCTCGGGCTTCGAGCGCGGTCAGCGCGCCCGGGGTCACTTCGCGCGCCGGGTAAGCACAGCCGCGCGCCTGGCCGTAGCCTTTGAGGAACGAGCGCCGTGCGGTGCCCGCCTCGACCGCGTCATCCACCGCGCGCTGGCGCTTGTTGGCTCCGCTGACCTCGCGGATGATTCCGCGGAATGGGATGAATGAGCCGACGGCAGCTTGCGCAACGCGGCCTGCGCTCAATTTTTCGGCGCGGTCCTGCGGGATATCGCGATCTGGGCCGAGCACCACGTCGAGCTCACTCACCGCACCGGAAAGCTGCGCGCAGCTGCGTAGTCCGCCAAGGTCGTACGGATCGGATACCGCCGCTTGAAGCACCGGCGGTATCTTCGCACCTCGCAGGCCCAGATCCTCGACCGGGGTCGCCACCACGTCGACCGCGTTGGGCTCCTTGTCCTTGATCGAACGGGGCGGAGCGGGCTGGCCTTGGTCTCGCGCGGCGGCGGGCATGGGCGCGAGCAGGCAGATGCCCAGCAGGGCAGAAAAAATCGGACGCATGGCGGTTCTCGCTTGGCAGGGTGACGTGACGTGCCTTGGAAACGAGCCGTCACCCGAAGCGTTCCGCCGCCGCCTGCGCCTATTTCTGCATGTAGACGTTGCAGGTGTTGTCGTCAGGATTGTCCATGCCGCGGCGCAGGGCTTCCATCCGTTGCGCGCTCGATCCGTGGGTGAACGAGGCTTCGTTGGGATTGCGCCCAGCGCTGCGCGTCAGGGTATCGTCGCCAATCTGGTGCGCGGCGTTGAGCCCGCTTTCCATGTCACCCTTGTCGAGCCGGTCCTTGTTCTTCGCTGCCCAGACCCCGGCGTAACAATCGGCCTGCAGCTCAAGCCGTACCGACAGCTGGTTGGCGGCGCGCGGGTTCTGTTCCTGCGCGCTGCGGATCTGGTCGGAAATGCCCTGCAACTTCTGGAGGTGATGGCCGTATTCGTGCGCGATCACATAATCGCGGGCGAACTGGCCGGTGGCGCCCAGTTCCTGATCCATCTGCTGATAGAAGGTCGTGTCGAGGTAGATCTTCTGGTCTTCGGGGCAGTAGAACGGCCCCATCGCGCTCTGCGCCGAACCACAGCCAGATGAACCCACGTTGCTGTAGAACACCAGTCCGGGCGGCTGGAACTTGACGTTGGAGGCAGCAAAGATCGGCGCCCAGGTCTTGTTGAGCGACGACAGCGCGTTGCACGATTCAAGGCTCGCCTGATCGATCTTGCAGCTTTCGCTGGCGTTGGACCCGGCGGCCGGCGCGCCGGTCTGCTCTTGCGGGGCAGCTTGCTGGAGCCCGCCGAGCAGTTGCCCGGGATCGACGCCCAGCACGTAAGACAGCACCAGTGCGACAACCAGAGTGCCGCAGCCGACTTGACCGCCAAGGCCAGCCGGAAATCCCCCACCACCACTGCCACGCTGATCCTCGACATTCACCGAGTTGGGATCGAATTCGTCAAGCCGCATGCGTATTCCTCCCCGGGCTGGACAATAGCGGGTCCAGCCGCAATGGCACCTGCATAGCGTCTAAATCATGGACTTGGAGTCGGATATGAACCTTGCCGGAAAACGTGCGCTGGTGACCGGGTCGACTTCAGGGATCGGGTTGGCGATCGCCCGCGCGCTGCACGCCGAAGGGGCGGAGGTGGTGCTCTCCGGCTTTGGCGAGGCAGAGGCCATCGCTGCGC
>JAYUCG010000115.1:0-4048 GCA_043740455.1 Novosphingobium sp.
GCCGAACGCGGACGCGGTGTTCGGTCTCGGCATTGCATTGTGGCTCGGCTGGGGCGCGTGGTACGCCTCGCAGGAAGCGGTCGAACAGCTGATGGATCACGAATGGCCTGACGCGCGCAAGGCGCAGTTCCTCGAAGTCGTCGCCATGCACCCTGAACTCAAAGGCTTGCACGACCTGCGCACGCGGTCATCGGGCAACCGCGATTTCGTGCAGTTCCATGTCTCGGTAAGCCCGGACATGACCGTGCGCGAGGCACACGACGTGATGGACGAGATCGAGGACAAGCTGCTGCGCGAATTCCCCGGGATCGAGATCCTGATCCATCCCGATCCCGAAGGGTTGGTCAACGAAACCGGGCTTGCGGCGAAAGACCTGCTGGCGGACATCGAGGTGCCGCACGAGCGCGGCAGTTAGAGCCCGCGGCCCTCACCGCTGAGGAATGCAGCGTAGCTTTTCGCGATCCCGTCGCGCAATTCGGTTTTGGGCTGCCACCCGAGCGCTGCGAGTTTACCATTGTCCATCAGCTTGCGCGCGGTGCCATCGGGCTTCGAAGGATCGGTCACCGCCGGGCCGTCATAGCCAACCACTTCCATCACCAGCCGTGTCAGCTCCTTGATCGAGACATCGCTGCCCGAACCGACGTTGACGTGGCTGTCATCCGAATAATGCTTGAGCAGGTGGACGCAGGCATCGGCGCAATCGTCGACGTACAGGAATTCACGGCGCGGGGTGCCGCTGCCCCAGACCACCACTTCACCGCCGCTTAGCTTGGCTTCGTGGACCTTGCGGATCAGCGCGGGCATGACGTGGCTGGCATTCAAATCGAAGTTGTCGCCGGGCCCGTAAAGATTGGTTGGCATCGCACTGATGAAGTCGCAGCCGTACTGGCGGCGATAGGCCTGAGCGAGCTTGATCCCGGCGATCTTGGCGATCGCGTACCATTCGTTGGTCGGCTCCAATGGCCCGGTCAGCAGCGCCTCTTCCTTGATCGGCTGCTCGGCATGCTTGGGGTAAATGCACGACGAGCCGAGGAACAGCAGCTTCTCCACCCCGGCCGATTCAGCCCCGGTCAGCACCGAAGTTTCGATCAGCAGGTTATCGCGAAGGAATTCGACCGGCATCGAATCGTTGGCAAGGATCCCGCCAACCCGTGCGGCCGCCAGCACCACCACCTGAGGGCGCTGGTAGTGCATCCAGCCGAGCACAGCACGTTGGTCGGTGAGGTCAAGCTCGTCGCGGTTTGCGGTGATGACCTCGCAATCTTCTGATGCCAGGCGGCGCACGATCGCACTGCCGACCATGCCGCGGTGCCCCGCAACCCAGATGCGCTTGCCCGAAAGTTCGAACGGAACCGCGCCCATGGTCAGCTGCCGCGGCCGATCGGGGCAGAGCGCATGGTCAGCAGGTCAGCCTCGACCATTTCGCGGACCAGGTCGCGCACTCCAATGCTGGCGCTCCAGCCCAGCTTCTCGCGCGCCTTGGCGGGATCGCCGATGAGCAGATCAACCTCGGTCGGGCGGAAGTAGCGCGGATCGACCGCCACTCGCAGCGCGCCGGTGGTGGTGCAGAAGCCCTGCTCTCCCACTCCGCTGCCGCGCCATTCAAGACTGATCCCGGCATCGGCGAAGGCCCATTCGACGAACTGGCGCACGGTGGTGGTGACCCCGGTTGCCAGCACATAGTCATCGCCCTGGTCCTGCTGGAGCATGCGCCACATGCCCTCGACATATTCGCGGGCATGGCCCCAATCGCGCTTGGCATCGAGGTTGCCGAGGTACAGCACCTCCTGCCGCGACAGCGCGATTGCAGCGGCGGCGCGGGTGATCTTGCGGGTCACGAAAGTCTCACCGCGCAGCGGGCTTTCGTGATTGAACAGGATCCCGTTCGAGGTGTGCATGCCATATGCCTCGCGGTAATTGACCGTGATCCAGTAGGCATAGAGCTTGGCCGCGGCATAGGGACTGCGCGGATAGAACGGCGTGGTTTCGCGCTGTGGCACTTCCTGGACCAGTCCGTAGAGCTCGTTGGTCGAGGCCTGATAGAACCGGCACTTGAAGATGCGGATTGCCTCAAGCAGGCGCAGTGTGCCGAGCCCGTCCGAATTGGCGGTATATTCGGGGGTCTCGAAACTCACCGCGACATGGTTCTGCGCGGCGAGGTTGTAGATCTCGTCGGGCTGTACCTCCTGGACAATGCGGATCAGGTTGGTGGCGTCGGTCAGGTCGCCGTAATGCAGCGTAAGCTGCGGGGCGGGGACGTGCGGATCTTCGTAGATATCATCGATCCGGCCGGTGTTGAACGAGGAGGAGCGGCGTTTGATGCCGTGCACCCGGTAACCTTTTTCGAGCAGCAGCCGGGCCAGATAGGCGCCGTCCTGCCCGGTCACACCGGTGATCAATGCGGTCTTGGTCACTGCGTAGGTTCTTTCGGAAATAGCTGAATTATCCGGGCGATAGCACGCCGGACCGGCTCATGCTGCCCCTCATTGGTCTTGCCCAGCCGGACCACGGTTACCGCGTTTGTGCGCGACACGACCACGAACTGGCCAAGGTGGCCGTTCAGGGAAAACACGCTTGATGGAAGCCCCGGCCACATCGTCGCCTCGTCCGGCGGCGCCTTGTTGAGCCAAGTCTGCGCGCCGTAACCCAGCATATGCGGTGAACTGGTGGACATGAAATCGATCCACGCAACGGGAACCAGCTGTGCGCCCCGAATCGCACCGCGTTCGCGCATGAATTCGCCAAACCTGGCCCAGTCTCGCGCGGTGCCGTGGATCAGGCTGCCGCCGATCAGCGTGCCCGCCGCATCAAATTCGGGGACCATGCTTTTCATGCCCAGCGGTTCGAACAGTCGGGTGCGCAAATAGTCGCCAACCACATGCGCGCGCTCAGCGGGATCGGTGCTGGTGGTGAGCGACCGCGCGGCAAGATCGGCCAGGATCACCGCTGTGGCGGATGAATATTCCCACTTCGAACCAGGCTCGGCCTCAAGCGGCTGCGCTTCGGCATAGGCTGCCATATTGTCGCGCCCGTCGAGGAACAGCATCCGCACCGTATCGGCCTCGTACGGCGGATCGGCTTCTTCATCGTGCTTGAGGCCTGAATGCATCTGCAGCAGTTCGCGCAGAGTGATCTCCCCGCGCGGATCGCCGGGGCGCTGCCAGGCGGGAATCGGCACCCCTTCATCAAGCCGCAACCGGCCGTCGGCAACCAGCATCCCGATCATCACGCCGGTCACCGTCTTGGCCATCGACCAGCTGATGAACCGGGTGTTCTCGTGATAGCCGGGCGCAAACCGTTCGGCGACGATCTTGCCGTGGTACAGGACCAGCAATGCGCGCGTTTCGGCGGTTGGTTCCTGGCTGAATAACGCGTCCACGCTGCGGGCCAGCGCCTCGCGGTTAACCCCAGGCTTGTCGATCACCGCCTTCATCGCCGCCTCAGCCAGCGGTGCGGGCGGCGGCGGAGCCGAGCTTTGGCCCGAACAGGCGATCAGGGCTGGCAGCACAAGCAGCGGCAGGATAAGGGACGAGCGGCGCGCGGACATCGCGCGCATCCCTTGCGCAAAGGCATGGCAATGGCAACTGCAAACCCGGTGACCGACAAGAGCGCGCGGCTACGCCGACGCGCGTTGTGGCTCGGCCTTGCGTTGATTGCGCTGCTGATCGCCTGGTTCTGGGCGCCGCTTCATGCCTATGCCCGGACCGGTGCTTCCTATGGAGCGCGGATTGCCTGTTCGTGCCGCTATCTCGGCGGGCGCGGGCTCAGCGATTGCCGCAAGGATTTCGAACCCGGCATGGAACTGGTCATGCTGTCCGAGGATCCTGCCGCGAAGAGCGTCACCGCGCGCTTCCCGCTGATCGCAAGCCAGACTGCCACTTACCGGCCCGGATTTGGTTGCCAGCTGGAACCGTGGCGTGGCTAGGGCGTTGAATGCTCGCGAAGAAGGGCCACTTGAACCCCATGTCTGACCATCAAATTCATCCTGTCATCCTGTGCGGCGGCAGCGGAACCCGGCTGTGGGGGCGGGGGCGCGCCGCCCCCCCCC
>JAYUCG010000116.1:0-14666 GCA_043740455.1 Novosphingobium sp.
AACTTGAAATATGATCCCGGTGCGCATGGTGCTGAATCGCATGGCGCAATCAGAAAGGGAATCCCAAACAGGACTCTTGTGTCAGGCGTTATCCACTAGTAACCAGCGACGCGCCTCAGCTCACGCATCATCGCGCTTACAGCCCATTTCATCTTGTCAGACTGCAACATAACGCAGCGTTCATCTGTTGTTGTGCCGGGGGCCGTTCTTCTACGGCCACACGTCTGCAACAGGATGAAAGGACCCGGCAGCCATGAAGAAGACTGTCATTTCGGCGGTTATCGCCGCCACCGCACTCACTTCAGTGCCCGCGTTCGGTGATCCGCCGCCGTGGGCTCCGGCCCACGGCCGCCGCGCGTACGAACAGCACGACGGCGATCACCAGCGCCATTACAACCGTTCCGACAACGGCATCGCCTACTGGCGCGGTGATGATGGGCGCTATTATTGCCACCGCAGCAACGGCACGACCGGTTTGCTGGTCGGCGCGGCGCTGGGCGCATTGCTCGGCCGTTCGGTCGACCGTAACGGTGATCGCTCGACCGGGACCATCCTCGGCGCTGCGGCCGGTGCGCTGCTCGGCCGCGAGGCTGAGCACGGGCAGACTCGCTGCCGATAACGAGAACAAGTGTTGACCTGACGGGCCATCCTCCGCCAAGCCACAGGGGATGGCCCGACCCTTCCCCGCACGTCCTGCAGTCCTGATCACCGGTGCCGCACGGCGGATCGGCGCAGTGCTTGCCCGGCGCTTTGGCGAGGCTGGCTGGCACGTGGTGATCCACGCCGGGCACTCACCGCGCGTGGCTGAGGCACTGGCCGGCACTCTCCCCTCGGCCGAAGTGGTGCAATGTGATCTGGTCGACGGCACGGCGGCGCAGGCAATGATCGCGGATCTGGCCGAACGATTGCCGGACTGGCACGTGTTGATCAATTCGGCGGCGGTGTTCAAACCCGATACCGCAGCGGCGATCGATCCGGCGATCTTCACTGAAGCCATGACCGTCAACGCCGAGACCCCGGCGCGCATGGCGCAGGCGTTCCTGTCGTCGGCGCAAAGCAGCGGCGGCAAGCGGGTGATCCAGTTCCTCGACCAGAAACTGGCCAATCCCAACCCCGACTTCTTCAGCTACACCATGGCCAAGCATGCCCTGGCTTCAACGGTGAAGATGCTGGCGATGGCCGCCCCCGATCCGGCGACGCGCATTTACGGCCTCGCCCCCGGCGCGATGCTCCCCAGCCACGACCAGCGCGACGCAGAGCATGAGCTAAGCGGGCGGATGAACCTGTTGCAGCGCCTGACCGATCCCGAAGAACTGGCCGAGGCCGCGCTGTTTCTGAGCCAGGGCTGGCTGGCGAGCGGCGAGACGCTGTTCATCGATTCGGGACAACATCTGCTCTCGCAGCCGCGCGACGTGCTCTATCTGGCGCGGCAATGATCGAAGCCCTGCTCACCTCCACCGCAGTGGTCGCACTGGCCGAGATCGGTGACAAGACGATGCTGCTCGCAATCGTCCTCGCGGCGCGGCTGCGTGCGCCGTGGGCGATCCTGGCCGGGATCCTTGTTGCCACGATTGCCAATCATGCGCTGGCGGCATTGGTCGGGACCGAAGTGGCTGGCCTGCTTGAAGCGCAATGGTTCCGGATCGCGGTGGCGCTGGGCTTCATCGTCATGGCCGCCTAGACGCTGATCCCCGACAAGCTCGACGATGTGGATCACGCCGTGCGCAGCCATGGCAGCGCATTCCTGACCACCGTTGTCTCGTTCTTCCTGGTCGAAATGGGCGACAATACGCAGATCGCGACCATTGCGCTGGCCGCGCATTATCACTCCGTGCTGGTGGTCGCGGCCGGGACTACAATGGGGATGATGCTCGCCAATGGCCCGGCGGTGTTTCTGGGAGAAGCGATCGTTCAGCGGATTTCGCTGCGGGCGACCCGCGCGGTCGCGGCTTTGCTGTTCCTCGCCCTCGGCCTGTGGCAGCTTGCGGTTGCACTAGGCTGAGCGGCAGCAACTTTCGTCCGGCCTCATCCGAAACTGTCAGCGGCATGTGGGATTAAACCGCTCCATTCCGGCATTTGCCCCTTGCGCCTGCGGTGCACCTGAATAGGTTCCCTGATTATGTGGTTACTCGACAAGATGCTCCGCGCGCTGATCAAAGAGGGTCAGCTGCTCATCCGTGACTATGACGGGAAGGAATACCGCTACGGCGATCCTGCCGAAGCGCCTATCACCATCCGCTTCACCGACAAAGGCGCGGCCCTGCACGTGGCCAAGGATCCCCGCGTCGGTGCGGGCGAAGCCTATATGGACGGCCGCATGGTGATCGAGCCGCCGCACGATGTGCGCGACATGGTGCTGCTGGTGATGCGCAACGCCAATCGCGGCCACGGTTCGGTCGAAGCGCCAAGCGCGCTGCGCCGCGGGATCGACTGGGCGATGGCCAAGGCCGACCAGATCAACCTCCGCCCCAAGGCCAGCACCAACGTCACCCACCACTATGACCTGACGCGCCAGTTCTACGAGTTGTTCCTCGACGAGAACCGGCTCTACACGATGGCCTACTTCACCGATCCGGCGAACAGCCTTGAACGCGCCCAGCTCGACAAGCTGGCGCTGATCGCGGCCAAACTGCGGCTCGAACCAGGCAAGTGCGAGGGTATGCGCCTGCTCGACATCGGCTGTGGCTGGGGCGGGCTGGGTCTATATATGCACCGCCATTTCGGGATCGAGGTGCTGGGGGTCAGCCTGGCGCCCGATCAGATCCGCTTCGCCAACGAACGCACGGCCGAAGCCGGCGTCTCGGACAAGGTCAAGTTCGAGCTGATGGATTACCGCGACGTGGCCGGACAGTTCGACCGGATTACCAGCGTCGGCATGATCGAACACATCGGCGCGCCGCATTTCCGCGAATATTTCGCCAAGACGAACAATCTACTCACCGCTGACGGGATCATGCTGACCCACACCATCGGCCGGGTCGACGGCCCCGGCACCACCGACAAGTGGACCCGCAAATACGTGTTCCCCGGCGGCTACATCCCCTCGCTCAGCGAACTGGTGCGGGCGATGGAGCAGACCAAGTGGGAAATCGGCGACGTCGAGCTGCTGCGCTATCACTACGCCCAGACCATCGCCGAATGGTACCGCCGCACCACCCTGCATGAGGCAGAACTGACCGCGCTTTACGAAGCCCGGCTGTTCCGCATGTGGCAGTTCTACCTCGCCGGCGCCGAACAAAGCTTTCGCACCGGCGAGAATGTCAACTTCCACATCCTCTCGGCCAAGGACCGCAGCACCCTGCCGATGACGCGGGACTGGATTCAGCCGGAGTTTGAGCGGCTATCGAAGCTCGATGAAGCGCCGGAATGGCATCTGGAAGAGCCGGCGGCGGAGTAGTCAGTCCGGATATTGCGCGTTCATCCGCTCCCAGCTCATCGCGACTAGCTGTTCAAGCACGACCACATCCACATCGCTCAGCTTCTTGATGTACAGGCAGCCTGCCGGTGGTGTGTTTGCCCAGCTTGCCTACCAATGCCGCAACCGGGGCGCTCTCGGCCAGGCCGCCCAACACGTAAAGCGTGTGCGCTCCCTTGCGCGGGCTGAACCCGGCGCGGCAGAAGGTGCCTTCGCGGCCGCTGTTGTATTTGTAATCATGGCTGCCATAGCCGATGATGCTTGGGCCCCACATCTTCGCCCCAACGCCGGTGACCTTGCGGTAGAGCGCATCGAGCTTAGCCGCATCGGCGCGCCGCGCTTCTTCCGGGATCGCCGCGATGTAGCCGGCCACGCTCACTTCGGTCGCCTTGGTCTTCAGTTCCGCCTTGGCCATCGGCTTGCCCTCCCTGCTCCCATGCACTAGTGGCGCGGCCAATCGTAAACTCTGTGCAGCGGAATTCCAGTCATGTCGGATATCACGGACATCGCCCCCAAGAAGGTCGTCCTCGCTTACTCGGGCGGGCTCGATACCTCGGTGATCCTGAAGTGGCTGCAGGTGACCTACGGCTGCGAGGTGGTGACCTTCACAGCCGACCTCGGCCAGGGCGAGGAACTGGAACCCGCGCGGGCTAAGGCCAAGCTGATGGGCTTGCCTGACGAGAACATCTACATCGACGATCTGCGCGAGGAATTCGTGCGCGATTTCGTCTTCCCGATGATGCGCGCCAATGCCCGCTATGAAGGCGATTACCTGCTCGGCACCTCGATCGCGCGGCCGCTCATTTCCAAGCGGCTGGTCGAGATCGCGCATGAGACCGGCGCCGATGCAATTGCTCACGGCGCAACCGGCAAGGGCAACGATCAGGTCCGCTTTGAGCTTTCGGCCTATGCGCTCGATCCCAACATCAAGGTCATCGCCCCGTGGCGGGTATGGGAACTGACCAGCCGCACCGCGCTGATCAACTGGGCGGAACAGCACCAGATCCCGGTGCCCAAGGACAAGCGCGGCGAAAGCCCGTTTTCGACCGACGCCAACCTGCTCCACACCAGCAGCGAGGGCAAAGTGCTTGAGGATCCGTGGGAAGAAACTCCCGATTACGTCTATTCGCGCACTGACAACCCCGAAGACGCGCCCGACACCCCCGAATACATCACGATTGACTTCGAACGCGGTGATGGGGTTGCACTTAACGGCACGCCGATGTCACCCGCGACGCTGCTGACCGAGCTCAACACGCTGGGCAAACGCCACGGGATCGGCCGGCTCGATCTGGTCGAGAACCGCTTCGTCGGCATGAAGAGCCGCGGTATGTACGAAACCCCGGGCGGCGAGATCTACGCCCGCGCGCACCGCGGGATCGAAAGCATCACGCTCGATCGCGGCGCGGCGCACCTCAAGGACGAGCTGATGCCGAAATATGCCGAGCTCATCTACAACGGCTTCTGGTTCGCCCCCGAGCGCGAGATGCTCCAGGCCGCGATCGACCTCTCGCAGGCAAAGGTTTTCGGTACGGTGCGGCTCAAGCTCTACAAAGGCATGGCCAGCGTGGTCGGGCGCAAGTCGGCGGGCTCGCTCTACTCGGAGCGGCATGTGACCTTCGAGGACGACGCCGGGGCCTACGACCAGAAGGACGCGGCGGGGTTCATCAAGCTCAACGCGCTGCGGCTGCGGTTGTTGGCGCAACGCGACAGGTAAATTGATTCACGCGGGGGATCGGAGAAAAAGTAAGAACGGGATTCGCGCAAAGACCGCAAAGGGCGCGAAGGTGTTGTGTGTGCCGCAGGCAGATTACCTTGCTTGAAGCTTGCACCAAACGCAGCACGGGAATTTTTAAGGCTCCGCCCCGCAGCGCCACCTCTTCGCGAGCTTTGTGGACTTTGCGCGAACTCCCTTGCTTTTCATTGCACCGCCGCGCCTGCGCGAGCACAATTTAGAGCTTTCCAGCGCCCGAATCTGCTTGCCGAAACTCGCAACCCACAACTGTCCACCGCACAAAAAGGGTTATCCACCGTCAAAGTGTCACATTGTGGATAAGTGCATCATTTTCCGCTTGCGCGACTCGGTTCCGGGGCGCAGCTTCAAGTCATCGAGACGGTGACACCGCACTTGAAGATGAAGCTGGAAACGGCTGAAACGGAAAGGGAAAACGTAAGGCTCGGTCTGACAACGATGCCCGCAGCAGCGTCGGAAAACACGCCTCAGGAAGTCTTCGGATGGAATCTGGCGAACCGCAGATGCAGTGAGTGGCACGAGGTCAGTAAGACCGGTTTTGACAGCGGTCGGGAAGGACTTACGGAAAGCGGAGCTTCGGCGAAGTGGACAAGAAGACCGGAACGATAAAGCATCAAAGCGGTCACGGAACCGCCAGGTGATGGAGAAGGCCAAACCGGCTTGCCGGGGAGACCGGAACCACCGCCTGACGGGACCGGACACCGGCAAGGTGACCGGGCGAAGAAAGCCGGTTCCTCACGGAACCACCGGACAAGCCAAGGCAGGCAGCGCAGAAGCCGCAAGGAGAATGCAACGCTAGCGGAAGCAACCCCGGGACAGGCGATCGCCCAAAATCGTCCGGCTGCGATGCAGGTGTGCTTGGGGCTGACAGCAATGTCGGCCCCATTTGCATTTCGGGGGCACCAGAGATGTCGAACTGCAATTTCACGGCTGTCTGCGACGTCGACGGTGGAACCTACGTTTCTCAGTTCGAAGGAAACGACCCCGAGCAAATAGCGCGCCAGTGGGCGTCCATGCTGAAGTCGGAACGGCCAATCCCGGGGTCGTCAACGCAAATTGCCAACAGTCTCATTCACGAGTTAGATGACGACCTGCTTTTGACCCCACTGACTGGTCTCAAGACCGTCTGGCAAACGGGAGCGCAAGTTGGTCGCGCATTCTACACAGCTACATTCGGGTTGTCGGCATAGCGCACCCGCGCAAACGCACTTAAGAGTGCCCCATGCCCCGCCTGATCCTGCTCAACAAACCCTACGGCGTGCTGTGCCAATTCAGCGATGATGGTTCGGGCAAACCGACGCTCGCGCAGTATGTAAAGGTGCCGGGGGTCTATCCCGCCGGGCGGCTCGATACCGATAGCGAGGGGCTGTTGCTGCTGACCGACGACGGCAAGCTGCAGGCGCGGATTGCCGATCCGAAGTTCAAGCTGGCCAAGACCTATCTGGCGCAGGTCGAGGGCGTGCCCGATGCGGCGGCGCTGGACGCCTTGCGGCGCGGGGTGCAGCTCAAGGATGGTCTGACCCACCCGGCCGAAGCGGAAGCGATCCCCCCGCCCCCACTATGGCCGCGTGAGCCGCCGATCCGGGTGCGGCAAGTGATGCCTGATAGCTGGATCAAGCTTACCCTGCGCGAGGGCAAGAACCGCCAGGTCCGACGGATGACTGCGGCGGTGGGGTTTCCGACGCTGCGGCTGGTGCGCTGGGGGATTGGGGTTTGGTCGGTTGAGGGCTTGACGCCGGGAGAATGGCGCGAGGTGGTGGTCCCTTGATCCTCCCCCTTTTTGCCGAAGGGCACAAATGGGGAGGTGGATCGCCGCAGGCGAGACGGAGGGGTCTCTACGCTCGCCCAGAGACCCCTCCGTCAGCCCGCTGCGTCTGTCGCCTCCCCATTTGGCGTCGCAAAATGGGGAGGATCAAGTGGCCGAATACGGCGCAGCCTCACCTGCAAAGGCCCCGAACAGCGGGTTCCATTCGGTCACTGTCAGTTCCTCGATCAGGCCCTCGATCGCGAACGGATCGGCGGCGATCAGCGCGTCGAGTTCGGCGCGGGTCTCGACGGTGAACAAGAGCAGGCCTGCCCGCAGCGCACCACCAACCACCGGACCCGAGGCGCGCAGCTTGCCCGCTTCGATCAGGCCACCCAGATATTCGACATGCGGCATCACGTGCTCGCCCCAGCCGGGTCCGTCCGGGTGGCTCATGGTCACGACAAAGAACTTCAAGCCGCGTCTCCGCGCACAAACAAACTCGCCAGTTCGACATGCGTCGACCAGCGGAATTGCCCGACTGGGCGCAATTCCTTGAGGCGATAACCGGCCTCCACCAGCATCTTTGCATCACGCGCCCAGCTTGAGGGGTTGCAACTGATATAGACCACCTTGGGCACCGTGCTATCCGCCAGCCGTTCGATCTGGTCGCGCGCACCGGCGCGGGGGGGATCGAGCACCACGGCATCGAACCGGTCCAGTTCCTCGCCCAGTAACGGGTTGCGGAACAGATCGCGGTGCAGCGAATGGATCGGCAATTGCGCGCGTCCAGCGGCGCTTTTGCAGGCGTTCTGGGGATCGCGCGCGGCCTCGACTGCGAGCACCTTGCTGCCCTGCCCGGCGAGCGCGAAAGCAAAGGTTCCCAGCCCCGCGAACAGATCAGCCACGCTGCCCGCGCCCGCCAGCCATTCGCACACCGTGCCGACCAGCACCTGCTCACCGTCGAGCGTGGCCTGGAGGAAACTTCCCGGTGGAAACGGCACCGAGACGCCAGACAGCGAGACGGTTACTGGCTCGGGCTCCCACAGCGCTTCGGGGCCATAACCCTGATCCAGCACCAGCCGGGCGAGGCCGTGATCGCGGGCGAAATCGAGCAGCGCTTCGGTCGCCGGCAGACCCTCCACGGTCAGGCCTTTGATCGAGACATCGATGCCCTGCTCGGTCATCGCCAAGTCGACATCGGCGGCCAGCTTTGCATGCGCATGGCGGCCCTTGCCCTGCTTCTTGCCGCTGCTCGCCGCAATCAGCAGCTTGCGCAGCGGGGTCAGCAGCGCGACAAATTCGGGCAGCATCACCGGGCATTCGACCAGTTCGACCAGCCGGTGCGACTTGGCCTCGCGGTAGCCGATGACCACCCGCCCCTGCGAACTCTCCGCGCGCAGCGAGGCGCGGCGGCGCGAGCCGGGTAGCGACAAGTGTGGCGGCGCGATGAGCTCCGCGCCCAGTTCCTGTGAGGCCGAGGCATTGCTGACCCGCGCCGAGACGAATTGCGCCAGGCTCTGCTCGTCGAGCTGCTGCAGCTGGCACCCGCCGCAGCGCCCGAAATGCCGGCACGGCGGGATGGCATGGTGCGGCCCGGGTGTGAGCGTTCCATCGGCCAGCAACAGGTCGCCCGGCGCCGCACCCCAGGCGAACCGGCCCGAGGCGGTGATGCCGTCGCCCTTGGCGGCGATGCGGATGATTTTTTCGGCTTGGTCAGTCACAGCGTGGCCGCGTAGGCGGCCTTGATGCTCCCGGCAAGTTCGCTCGCGGTAAAGGCCGGCCCGGCCAGCCGCGCTGCCTCACCGTGGAGCCACAGCGCCTCGGCGCAAGCGGTGACCGCATCCGAACCGCCGGCCAGCCGGCTCGCGATCAGGCCGGCCAGAACGTCGCCACTGCCAGCGACCGAAAGCCAGCTGCTGGCCGATGGCGCAACCACCATGCCCAGATCCCGGTTGAACACGACCGTGTCAGGGCCTTTTGCGACGATGGTCGCGTCGGTCTCCCAATCGAGCTGGATCGCCTCGTGCACCTTTTGAGCCAGCGGCGGCTGGTATGCGGCGACTGGCCAGGTGCTGCTGAGCCGCGCCAGTTCGCCCGCGTGCGGGGTCAACACCATTTGCCGATTGCCCGGCCCGAGCCATTCGTCCGGTCCGATCAGATGCAACGCATCGGCATCGACCACGGTTGGCGCATGGCAATCGCCGTGCAGCACCTGGTGCAGACAATCACGCGCCAGGCCGTCGCGGCCAAGGCCCGGACCGACCACGATGGCGGAAATTCGTTTGTCGGCCAAGGCTTCACCCAGTGGCCGCGCATCGACGACGAGATCATCGGGCAGTTTGAGATCGCGCCCGCCGGTCAGCACTTTGACATAGCCCGCCCCACCATGCTCGGCAGCGCGCGCGGCGTGGATCGCCGCGCCCGGCATTGCCCCGGCCATGATGACCACCAGCCCGCGGGTGTATTTATGCGCATCGGCCGCCGGAGCGGTCAGGCGCGGGCGCGCCAGCAGGCGCGGCGTCGTGGCGTCTCTTTGGGCGGCGGCATCGATGCCGATCTGGACCAGCCGGCGCGCACCCATCAGCGGCGCGGCGGGCATCACCCAGTGCGCCCACTTCCATGCCCCCAGTGCAATGGTCAGATCATAGCCTGGCAGGCCCGCATTCAGCACCGCGCCGCTGTCGCTTGCCACCCCGCTGGGCAGGTCCACCGCGATCAACTGGCGGTGCGATGCGGCGAGCCGGGTCAGCAAGGCGAACAGTTCATCGGAGAGCGGGCGGGTCAGGCCGGTGCCGAACAGGCAATCGACCAGGACGTCTTCGTGCGGTGTCGCCGAGGTCCCCAGCACCTCCCCCTGATACAGGCCGCGGGCAGCGCGCGCCGCGTCGGTTTGCGGCTCGGCGGCAGCCACAACCGTCACCGGCACGCCGCGCGTCCACAGCACCTGCGCTATCACATAACCATCGCCGCCGTTGTTGCCGGGGCCGCACAGCACGGTCACGCTGCGCCCAGCGGCCATGCGCCAGACCCACTCGGCCGCGCCGTGCCCGGCGCGCTGCATCAGATCATCGACCGTGGTGCCAGCGCCGATCAGTGCCTGCTCGGCGGCGCGCATCTGCGCGGCGGTCAGAATCCAGTCAGGGCTTGGCATGCGCCGGGATCACGAAGCGGTCTGGCCCGAAGATCACTTCGAACCGGTCGCCCTTGAGCGCCGACTTGGTCTGATCCGCGCCATCGGCGGCGAGCAATTGCTGGCCATCCTTGCTCATTTCGAAGCGGTGAAAAGCGCCGTCGGGCAAGCGCACCACAATAACTTGCGCGCCATCGGCCTCGCTGCGTTCAACGGTGCAATCGGGCTTGAACTGGAGCGATCCGCCGAGCGCGCAAGCGATGCTTTCGCCGTCCTCCGCCTTCGTCCCGACGCCGCCCTTGCTGCACGCGCCGAGCAGCAGCACGGCAACCACACCCCAGCGCATTACGTCACCCCCAGCTGCGACACATCGCGCACCGCACCGCGCGCGGCGCTGGTGGTCATCGCGGCATAGGCCTTGAGCGCGACCGAGATCTTGCGCGGGCGCTCCTTGGTCGGGAGCCAGCCCTTGGCTTCCTGCGCGGCGCGGCGGTGGGCCAATTCCTCGTCGCTGACGTCAAGGTGGATCGTCCGGCCCGGAATATCGATCTCGATCCGGTCGCCCGGCTGGACCAGCCCGATCGCTCCGCCCTCGGCCGCTTCGGGCGAGACGTGACCGATCGACAGCCCCGAGGTACCGCCCGAAAACCGCCCGTCGGTGAGCAGCGCGCAGGCCGCGCCGAGGCCTTTCGATTTGAGATAGCTGGTCGGGTAAAGCATTTCCTGCATGCCGGGGCCGCCCTTGGGCCCTTCATAGCGGATCACCACTACATCGCCCGCGACGACCTGCCCGGTGAGCACGCCCGTGACCGCGTCATCCTGGCTTTCGAAGACCTTGGCCGGGCCGGCAAACTTGAGGATGCTTTCATCGACCCCGGCGGTCTTCACGATGCAGCCTTCCGTCGCGATATTGCCATACAGCACCGCCAGCCCGCCATCCTGGCTGAAGGCGTGAGCCGCGTTGCGGATCACGCCACCTTCGCGATCGAGATCGAGTTCGGCCCAGCGGCGGCTCTGGCTGAACGCGGTCTGGGTCGGTACGCCGCCCGGCGCGGCCTTGAAGAAGGTCTGCACGCTCTCCGAATTGGTCTGCTTGATATCCCACCGGCTCAGCGCCTCGCCCATCGAGCGGCTGTGGACGGTCGGAAGATCGGTGTGGAGCAATTCGGCGCGCGCCAGCTCGCCCAGGATTGCCGGGATCCCGCCGGCGCGGTGGACGTCTTCCATGTGGACGTCGCTCTTGGCCGGGGCGACCTTGGTCAGGCACGGCACCTGGCGGCTCAGTCGGTCGATATCGCGCATGGTGAAATCGATCTCCGCTTCGTGCGCGGCGGCGAGCAAGTGGAGCACGGTGTTGGTCGATCCGCCCATCGCGATGTCGAGGCTCATCGCGTTTTCGAACGCCGCGAAGCAGGCGATATTGCGCGGCAGCGCGCTCTCGTCGTCCTGCTCGTAATAGCGGCGGCACAGGTCGACCACCAAGCGCCCGGCTTCGAGGAACAGACCCTTGCGGTCTGAGTGCGTAGCGAGTTGCGACCCGTTGCCGGGCAGCGACAGCCCCAACGCCTCGGTCAGGCAGTTCATCGAATTGGCGGTGAACATGCCCGAGCACGATCCGCAGGTCGGGCAAGCGGCCTTCTCGATCGCCTCGACATCTTCGTCCGAAATCCGCTCGTCGGCGGCGGCAACCATCGCATCGACCAGATCGAGCGCGACTTCCTTGCCGTTCAGCACAACCTTGCCCGCTTCCATCGGCCCGCCCGACACGAACACCACCGGAATGTTAATCCGCAGCGCCGCCATCAGCATGCCCGGGGTGATCTTGTCGCAATTGGAGATGCAGACCATCGCATCGGCGCAGTGCGCGTTGACCATGTACTCGACCGAGTCTGCAATCAGATCGCGGCTGGGCAGCGAATAAAGCATCCCGTCGTGACCCATCGCGATCCCGTCATCGACCGCGATGGTGTTAAATTCCTTGGCGACCCCGCCCGCCGCCTCAATCTCGCGCGCGACCATCTGGCCGAGGTCTTTGAGGTGAACGTGGCCCGGCACGAACTGGGTGAACGAGTTGACCACCGCGACGATCGGCTTGCCGAAATCGCCGTCCTTCATCCCCGTAGCGCGCCACAGCCCGCGCGCACCGGCCATGTTGCGGCCGTGGGTCGAAGTGCGTGAACGGTAGGCGGGCATCGGCAACGATCTTTCGTCAAACAGGCTGTTACAGTGGCCCTACACCGCTAATCCCCCAGCTTCAACGCCACTTCATTGCAAATCCGCGCGAGGCGCTCGGCCCATTTTGATTGCTGCGCCGGGGAAGCGATCTGGTCCTGCCGCATTTCGATGCCCAAGTACGGTCGCCCGTCGGCCTCGGCGTGGCGGTTCATTGTCGCGTTGAGCAGTTGGCCTGAGTAGGGTTCCTGGTCGCCCACCACTAGCCCCTCGGCCTCGAGCAGCGGGACCGCCAGACGCGCGGCGCGGTCGTCGTGGTTGTAGAGCACGCCGACTTGCCACGGGCGCGGTTCATCACTGGTCGCGAGTTGGGGCGTAAAGCTGTGGAGCGACAGGATCAGCGCGGGGGGATTGGCATCGAGCAGATCGGCTAGCGCGGCGTGGTAGGGGTGGAAGAACCGCTCCAGCCTCGCCTGATGCGCGGCGTGATCCAGCGCATTGCCGGGGATCGCATGGCCGTCGCTGGCGATCGGAATAACGGCCGGGGCATGTTCCTCGCGGTTGCAATCGCACACCAACCGGCTGACGCCCGCCTGAAATGCGGTGATGCCGCGGCGCTGCGCCATCAGCGCGCCAACTTCGGCCACGCCGAGATCGACCGCGATGTGTTGGCTGAGTAGCGCCGGGTCGATGCCAAGTTCGATGTCGACGGGGACGTGGTTCGAAGCGTGGTCCGAGACCACGAGAATTCCGCCAAAGCGCGGTGCGCCAAGCAGGCGCCAGGCTTCGTGCTCGCTCATCGCAGGTTGCCTGCTAGCTGCCACCATTCGGGGTGCGCGGATTTAATCGCCATGGCACCTGCGTCGCGCTGTTCGGACGTTTCGTAAGGCGCAAAACACGTTGCGCCAGAGCCTGACATACGGGCCAGAATCGGATTGGTATGGCACAACGCCGCGAGCACATCGGCGATCGCCGGGCACAGCGCAATTGCACTGGGTTCAAGGTCGTTGCGGCCCGCGCGGGCGATTGCGCTTACCGGTCCCTCGGGCAGCGGCCCCCGGTCAATGCCGTCCCAGCCGCCAAACACCGGCCCGGTGCTGAGCAGTAGGCGCGGGTTGACCAGCAGCACCGCGGTGCCGGTCAGGTCGCTTTCGACTTCGGTCAGATCAGTCCCGGTCCCGCGCCCGAAGCAGGTAACCGAGCGCACGCAGGCCGGGACATCCGCGCCGAGCTTGGCCGCGCGGGCTTGCCAGTCGTCAGGCAAGCCGAACTGCGCTTCGACCATGCGGAACAGTGCCCCCGCATCCGCCGAACCACCGCCGAGGCCAGCAGCGACGGGCAAGTTCTTTTCCAGCGTCACCGCCCAGCCCAGTCCATGCGGCAAAGCCTTGAGCGCGCTCCCAACGATATTGCTAAACGGATTAGTCAGTTGCACAGCAAACTCGCCAACCGTTCTCAATTCATCCTGTGCGGCAGGTTTGGCCGAAACCACATCCCCCGCATCGACGAAAGCGAACAACGTCTCAAGCTCATGATACCCATCATCCCGCCGCCGCCGCACGTGCAGCGCAAGGTTGATCTTGGCGTAAGCGGTTTCTCTCTGGGGCATCAATAACGACTTGGAAACGGCACCATGGCGTTGCATCTCTTCAGTCCAAATGCGGCATGGCAGTCAGCCGCAATGCCCCGGCTTAGCGCATCATGTAATCATGTAGTTCAGGATCTTGCCGCTCTTTACGAAAAGAATCCCAACCCCATCTTGGCCGGTCTCTGGGTCGCGGATCTTGTACATATAGGTGGTTGTACCCGAGGGACCGGGCGTGTCTATGCCGCTGACCGTAAAGAGGTGCTTGATCTTCGAGAACGAGCGATCCTGTTCTATAGCCGCTTTGAGGGCCGAAAAGCTGATTTGCGTCGAAGGCACTTTACTTCCGTCGATGCTGCGCACCCCAGGGGCGCTCTCTGTCACACCTGGAACGTCGCTCGACTGCGCCCCGATAGGCTGAGCAATTGCTGCGGCAGCAACAAACAAGAAGACTATACCGGCCTTGCGCATTCTACTTTATCCCACCGTATCCCACCGTATCCCACGGTATTCCACTGTATCCTACTGAATCCGTGAATCACATATTCGGATAATTCGGCCCACCGCCACCCTCCGGTGTCACCCACACAATATTCTGTGTCGGATCCTTGATATCACAGGTTTTGCAATGCACACAGTTCTGGGCATTGATATGCAGTTTTGGCGCTCCCGCCTCCTGCACAATCTCGTACACACCGGCTGGGCAATAACGTTGTTCCGGCGCGTCGTAATACCGCAGGTTCACATCCACCGGCACTTTGTCATCATTCAGAGTAAGATGGCAGGGCTGGTCTTCCTCATGGTTGGTGCTGGACAGGAATACCGAGGACAACCGGTCGAAGGTCAATTTGCCATCGGGCCGCA
>JAYUCG010000117.1:0-19135 GCA_043740455.1 Novosphingobium sp.
CATGAAGGCGGGCAGCGTGGTGTTCGATCTGGCGGTGGCGCAGGGCGGTAATGTCGAGGGCTCGAAAGCCGACGAGGTGGTGGTCAAACACGGGGTCAAGATCATCGGCTGGTCGAATACTCCTGCGCATCTGGCGGCAGATGCCTCGGCGCTTTTTTCGCGCAATTTGTACAACTTCCTGAGCGCGTTTTGGGACAAGGACGCGGGCCGGCCGGTGCTGGATGATGAGATCGGCAATGCAGTGCGCCTGACGCAAGGCGGCAAGGTCGTCAACGAACGACTGCTAGGGGCGCAATAATGGACTTTATCTCGATCCTCTCGATCTTCGTCATGGCCTGTTTTGTGGGCTATTACGTCGTCTGGTCGGTGACCCCGGCGCTGCATACGCCGCTCATGGCGGTGACCAATGCGATCTCCTCGGTGATCATCGTCGGTGCGCTGATTGCTTCGGCAGCGGCTGGGTCTGCTAGCTCGAAGTGGCTTGGGCTGCTGGCGGTGGTGCTGGCCAGCGTCAACATCTTCGGCGGGTTTGCGGTAACGGCGCGGATGCTGGCGATGTACAAGAAGAAGGACCGGCCTGCTCCCAAGCCGGAGGGCCAGTGATGGAGCACGCCGCGACCCCCGCCTGGGCCTTGCTCGCCTACCTCGTTTCCGGGGTGCTGTTCATCCTCGCGCTGCGCGGGCTGTCGAGCCCGAGCACCTCGCAGCGTGGCAACCGGTTTGGCATGATTGGCATGGCGATTGCGGTGGGGACGACACTGGTCACGCACGCGCTCGGTTTTGACATGACCATCCCCAACACGCACGCGTTCAGTTTCGAACTAGGCTTCGATGAAGTTGCGTTTGCAGAGACCATTGCCGCAATAGCCATCGGTGCCATTATCGGCATTGTCACTGCGCGCCGCATTAAGATGACCGACATGCCGCAACTGGTCGCAGCGTTCCACAGCCTCGTTGGCTTGGCCGCGGTGCTGGTCGGCTGGGCCGCTTACCTCAACCCCACTGCATTCGGCATCGCCGGGGCAGACGGGGTGATCGAGGCGCAGAGCCGGATCGAAATGGGTCTCGGCATCGCCATCGGTGCGATCACCTTCTCGGGCTCGGTCATTGCCTTCCTCAAGCTCGCGGGGAAGATGAGCGGCGCGCCGATCATGCTGCCGGGGCGGCACGTGATCAACCTTGGCACGCTCGCCGGGATCATCGGGCTGACCGCTTATTTCACCATGGACCAGTCGCTGTGGGTGATCGCCGTGGTCACCGCTCTGTCGTTCCTGATCGGCTTCCTGCTGATCATCCCGATCGGCGGGGCGGACATGCCGGTGGTGGTGTCGATGCTCAACTCGTATTCGGGCTGGGCGGCGGCGGCGATGGGCTTCACGCTCCACAACACCGCGATGATCATCACCGGGGCACTGGTCGGCTCGTCGGGCGCGATCCTGTCCTACATCATGTGTAAGGCGATGAACCGCAGCTTCATTTCGGTGATAGCCGGAGGGTTTGGCGTGTTGGCGGAAGCTGGCGGCGAGGCCAAGGAACAGCGCCCGTGGAAGCGCGGCAGCGCTGAAGACGCCGCCTTCCTGCTGTCTGAGGCCGAGCAGGTCATCATCATCCCCGGCTACGGCATGGCGGTGGCGCAGGCGCAGCATGTGCTGCGCGAAATGGGCGACCAGCTGAAGGCCAAGGGCGTGCGGGTGAAATACGCGATCCACCCGGTCGCCGGGCGGATGCCCGGGCATATGAATGTGTTGCTGGCTGAAGCGAATGTGCCTTACGATGAAGTGTTTGAGCTGGAAGACATCAACGGCGAATTCGCGCAGACCGACGTCGCCTTCATCATCGGTGCCAACGATGTGGTCAATCCGGCGGCCAAGACTGACAAAAGCTCGCCGATCTACGGCATGCCGGTGTTCGACGTCGAAAAGGCCAAGACCATCATGTTCATCAAACGGAGCATGGGCGGGGTCGGCTATGCCGGGGTCGATAACAACGTGTTTTACATGGACCAGACCATGATGCTCCTCGCCGATGCCAAGAAGATGGTTGAGGATATCAACAAGGCACTGTCGCACTAGGTTCAACGGCGACCGTCGCCGCCCAAAAACCCCGTCACCCTGAACTTGTTTCAGGGCCCATTTCGCCAGACAGGTTAGAGTGCCGTTGGGCCACCAAGCCTTCCGGGTAGGGTGCTCGTCGCGAATTCCGGGAGTGCGGCTCGATGGGCCCTGAAACAAGTTCAGGGTGACGAGTGGGGGCGTATCTGGCTGCGCTGGACTCTCTCGCAATGTGCCGCTCAACTCCCGACGTGCGCCAGTGAGTCGCGCGGGGGAGAGCGGACATGACCGAGACACGAAGCAACAATCCAAACCGCCGCCAGGTTCTCGGCGGAGGCCTCGTCAGCGCAGGTCTGCTCGCTGCTCCGGGCATCGCGCTTGCCGCCAAGAGCGACGCGCCCAAGCTCGCCAAGGCGGTTGCCGCCGGACACGATGCCGCGGTCGTGCGGTTGCGGGAATGGATTGCGCTGCCCTCAATCGCGGCGGAAAACCGCAACTATCCGCAAGGCCCTGAATATATGGCCAAGCTGGCGCTCGATGCCGGGTTCCAGCACGCCGAAGTGGTGCCGACCAGCGGCAAGTCCGGGGTCTTTGCCACGCTTGACGCCGGGGCCAAGCGCACCGTCGGGCTCTATTTCATGTACGACGTGAAGCAGTACGTCGATGCTGAGTGGGCCAATCCGCCGCTCGCCGGTGAGATCATCGACAAGCCCGGCTTCGGCAAGGTCATCGTCGGGCGCGGCGCGGTCAACCAGAAGGGCCCGGAGACCGCGATGCTGGCGGCGCTGCATGCGTTCAAGGCGGCCGGGATCAAGCTGCCGGTGAACCTGGTGCTGGTGGCCGAGGGCGAGGAAGAAATCGGCTCGCCGCATTTCAAGGAACTGGTCACCACGCCCAGGGTGATGGAGGCGATCCGCAAGTGCGAAGGCATCGTCATCCCCAGCGCCGACCAGAACGAAACCGGCGGGGCCGATTTCACGCTTGGATCGAAGGGGATCATCGAGCTTGAACTGGTGGCTAGCGGCGAAAAGTGGGGGCGCGGTCCGGCCAAGGACGTGCACTCCAGCCTCAAGGCGATGCTCGACGCTCCCGTCTGGCGGCTGGTCCAGGCGCTGCAGAGCCTGGTCAGCGCGGACGCCAACACGGTCGCAATCGAAGGCTGGTATGAAAACGTCCGCCCGCTCACCGCGCGCGAGAAAGCGCTGATCGCCGATGGCGCGAAGAATTCGAGCGAGAAGGAGATGATGGCCGCGTTTGGGGTCAAGCACTGGATCGACGACTTGCCGTTCAACCAGGCGCTTGAGAGGCTGGTTTCGCAGCCCACGGTCAACATCGAAGGGCTAGTCGCGGGCTACACCGGGCCGGGCGGCAAAACCGTGTTGCCGGGGCGCGGGGTGGCCAAGGTCGATTGCCGGCTGGTTCCGAACATGACCCGCAAAGAAGCCGAGACCAAGCTGCGCGCGCATCTCGACAAGCATGGTTTCACCGATGTCGAAGCGAATGTCACCGGCGGCTACGACCCGACCGAAGTGGCTGAAGACAGCCGCCTGGTCCGCGCCGCGATCGCCACGTACCAGCGCGGCGGCGCCCGGGTCAGCCTGAGCCCGCGCAGTGGCGGTTCATGGCCGGGCGCAACCTTCACCGCGCCGCCGGTATCGATCCCGGCCTGCGGGTTCGGGCTCGGCTATGGCACCGGGGCTCACGCGCCGAACGAGTTCTTCGTGATCGAATCGAGCAATCCCAAGATCGCCGGGCTCGATCAGGCGACGCTGGGCTTTGCCGATTTCCTCTACCAGATGGCCGCAGTTAAGTGAGCGCAACGAGACTGGCGAGAGTCCTCTCGCCGTTCGAAATATTCCTGCTGACGATGTCGGCGCTGTCGCCGGTGCTGTCGGTGTTCATTGGCGGGAATGCGGTGCTCCACATCGCGGGTACCGGAGCGGCCTTGGCGTTCCTGCTGGGCGGTATGTTCAACGCGTTGTTCGGCATGCTCTACGCGGAGATTGCCGCAGCCTTTCCAGGCGCTGGCGGGGTTTATCCGTCGCTGACGCGTTTGCTCGGCCCGCGCTGGTCTTACGCTTACGTGATGCTGGCAGCGCCTTTGACTTTTTTCTCGGTGGCTTTCTCCGGACTGGGTCTGGCTTCGTACATCCACACCTTGACGCCTTCGTTGCCGGTAGTCGCCATCGCCATGACGGGTATCTTGCTGGCCGGTTTGATCGCGATCTTCGGGATCAAGACCAATGCGCTGATCACGGGTCTGTTTTTGGCGGTTGAACTGGTTGCGCTTGCGGTCCTTGTCGCGGTTGCCTCGTGGCATTTGCGCAATCCGTTGAGCGGCGCCCTTCTCCATCCGGTTCAACTGGTCCAGAACCGGCTGACCGCGACCTCGCCGATTGCACTCGCGCTTGCCACGGTCGCGGGCATTTGGACCACAGGCGGCGCATCGTGGGCATTGTATTTTGCCGAGGAAATGCACGATGTGCAAGAGCGAATTGGCCGCGTGGTGGCGTGGATTGGAGGCATCGCCAGTTTGACCATCGCGCTGCCGCTGGTGCTGGTTGTGCTGGCAATCGACGATATGCCAGCCGTGCTGGGCAGCGATGCGCCGATCGCTACGTTCATTGATCGCAGCGCTGGTCCGGTGGTCGGTACAGTGGTGACGATCGGGATTATTGCGGCAATCTTCAACGCGCTGGTGGCCGCAACAATGGGACAATCCCGGCTGTTGTTTGCGACGGGCCGGGATGGCGCATTCCCGGCACCGGTTAGCCGTCTGTTCGCCTGGCTGCACCCGCAGTTCCGCTCACCGATTGGCGCGACGCTGACCTTGATGGTTGTGGCCAGCATTCTGACCTTGCTGGGAGAGCGGTGGCTGCTGATCATCATCAGCGGCAACGTGTCTGATTACATCCTCATTGGGATCGCGGTATGGGCGGGCCGAAGGACAGGATTGACCGGGCGTTTTTTCAAAACTCCCTGGCATCCGTTGGTCCCTTCGTTGGGCATGCTGGCCGGGGCCGGCGCAATCTATTCCGATTGGACAGACACCGCAGCGGGGCGGCCGAGCATCGTGCTGTTGCTTGGTGTATTCACGGCTGCAGCGGTCTATTATGGCTGGCGCAGAAGCCGCACCGGCGCGGAAATCGTACTGAGCGGCACAGATATGGAGTTAGCCTGACATGCCTGGAAGCACCATACTTCGGCTCAAAAACCGGTCGATGTTTGTTGGCGCGATAGGTTTGTCGCTCGCCGCCTGCACGCCGAGCAAGCTGGCCTATGGGCAGGTCAAGAGTGCCATGCTTGATGCTGGCCTTTCGGAGGGCAATTCGGCCTGCATGGCGAGCCGGATGACCGACCGGCTGTCGCTGTTCCAGCTCAACAACCTGCGCAAGCTCAAGAGCCCGAGGCAGACATTGGGCGAATATGTCGTCGCGGTGCGCAGGTACGGCGATACCCGGACAATTCAGGTTACCGCGAGTTCGGCGGCGTTATGTGCGAGCGGGTTTGCGCCCGAGAAGAAGTAGCCGCTCTCAGCCCCGGTTGACTTACACGCCTGTCAGTTCAAACATGCCGCGCATGAGGATGCCCATAGCCATAATCGCTGCGGTCTCGGCGTTTGCCCTGGCTGCCCCCCTTCACGCCAAGACGATTGCGGTCGCCGCTGGGGACAATGCGCAGAGCCGCCTCCAGGAGGCGCTGATCACCGCGCAGCCGGGCGATGTGGTGCAGCTTGCGGCAGGGCGGTTCGTGTTGACCGACGGGCTCTCGCTCGATGCCAACAACGTCACCGTGCGCGGCGCGGGGATGGACGCGACGATACTCGATTTCTCCGGCCAGCAAGGCGCGGGAGAAGGCCTGCTGGTTACTTCGGATAACGTCACCATGCGCGATTTCGCGGTCGAGAACACCCACGGCGACGGGATCAAAAGCAAGGGCGCGGACAACGTGGTCTATTACCGCATTCGCGTGACCTGGACTGGCGGGCCCAAGGAGACCAACGGCGCTTATGGCATCTACCCGGTCCAGAGCACCGGCGTGCTGATCGATGGCTGCAAGGTTTCGGGTGCGAGCGATGCGGGCATTTACGTAGGCCAGTCGAAGGCGATTACCGTGCGCTACAACATGGTTGAGCAATCGGTCGCCGGGGTCGAGATCGAGAACAGCCGCGATGCGCTGGTCGCCGGCAATCTGGTGACGCGCAACACCGGCGGGATATTGGTGTTCGATCTGCCCAACCTGCCGGTGATGGGCGGGGGCAACACGCTGATCGAAAACAACCTCGTTGTGGCCAACGATACGCCCAACTTCGCGCCCAAAGGCAACATCGTCGCCGGGGTGCCGCGCGGTACCGGGATCATGGTGATGGCGAATGACTATGTTTCGGTTGAGGGCAACTCGCTGGTCAACAACCCCACCGCGCAGGTGCTGGTGGTCAGTTATCCCAAGCCGTTTACCGACAAGAGCTATAACCCCGATCCGCGGCGTATCGTGATCGGCCGGAACCGGATCGTGGGCGGTGGCGATGAGCCGCAGATCCCCGGCGGCGACCAGCTCGCTGGGGCTTTCGGCGGTGCGCTGCCGGGAATCGTCTGGGACGGTGCGAGCAAAGTCTGGCCGTTCGCTTCACTGTCGGGCCCGGCATTGTCGCTCGATGGCGCGGCGTCGCCCGGCGGGATGAAAGAGACCAAGCCGCACATGGTCCAGCCCAAGCCGCCCGTCGTTGTCAAAGGACTGCCCAAGCGCGGCGCGCCCGCTGCTCTGGATGTGCGCGCCCGACCATGAAGCTACTTGCAGCGGCATTGACGCTCCTGGGCGGAGCTGTTGCGGTTTCGGCCACGCCGCCGCCGCTGCTGGAGCATGACTATCTCATAACCGGGAGCGAGTTTCCGCAGAAGCTGACCGACTATGGTTTCTTTGCTTCTGAAATAAACCAGATACCCGCGCCAAACGTCACGTCCTACCGGCTCAACACCCCGCTCTGGTCCGATGGCGCGGAGAAGCTGCGGTTCGTGTATATTCCGCAGGGTCAGCAGGCTAAGGCGCAGGGGGAAGGGCTGATCGATCTGCCGGTTGGTTCGGCGCTGATCAAGACCTTCAAGTTCGGCGGAAAATTGATCGAGACCCGCGTATTGCTCCACCGCGCTGATGGCTGGGTGGCGCTGCCTTATGTGTGGGACGCGGATCAGCAGGAGGCGCGGCTGACGCTGGGCGGCAAGCGGATTGAACTGGCGGGGCCGCAGGGTCAGCCGATCAGCTATGCGGTGCCGAACAAGAACCAGTGCAAGGAATGCCACGGGGTTGCAGGCGCGGTCACGCCGATAGGGCCCAAGGCCTACAACCTCTCCGCCGCCTGGCTTGAGGGGCTGAAAAAGGCGGGCAAGCTCGACCGAGTTCCGGCAGTCACCAAGCGCATCCCGCTGTGGGAAGACCGCGACCACGCCGACGCCGCACTCGCTGCGCGCGGATATCTTGAGGCGAATTGTGCGCATTGCCATAATCCCAACGGCGCCGCGTCCAATTCCGGACTCTACCTTGGGTGGCTGGAAAGCGACCCGATCAAGCTCGGCGTGGGCAAACGCCCCGTTGCCGCTGGTCGCGGGTCGGGCAATCTGGACTTTGACGTGGTGCCCGGCGACGCCGCGCACTCGATCCTCTATTACCGCATGGCCAGCCTTGAAGGCGGGGTGGCGATGCCTGAACTGGGACGCTCGGCGCTCGATCCAGCGGGTATGGCTGCCGTTCAGCGCTGGATCGGGGAGATGAAGAAATGAAGTGGCTTGGTCGCGGATTGCTGCTGGTTGTCCTGCTATTGCTGGGTGGTTACCTGTTTCTGCAGGCTCCGGATACCGACCCCGCCGCAATGCGCGCCAAGTACGGCGGCGCGCCGTCGCAATTCATCGATCTCGGCAATGGCCTCAAAGTTCATGTCCGCGACGAGGGGCCGCGCGATGCTCCGGTGATCGTGCTGCTGCACGGCTCAAACGATGATCTACATACTTGGGATCCGTGGGCCGCGCAGCTCTCCAAGAGCTACCGCGTGATCCGCTTCGACCAGATTGGCCATGGATTGACCGGTCCTGAGCCGCATGGCGTTTACTCGCCCAAGGCCTTCGTCGACACGATCGATCAGGTCACTGCCAAGCTTGGTGTCAGCAAATTCGTGCTCGCCGGCAATTCGATGGGCGGGGCCAATGCGCTGCATTACGCGCTGGCCCACGGCGACAAACTCACCGCGCTGGTTCTGCTCGATGCGGGCGGCGGGCCGCAGCTGTCGAAGACACCGGGCAACATCGGCTTCAAGATTGCGCGGATGCCGGTGGTCAACCAGCTGATGCTGACCGTCACCCCGCGCAGCCTGATCGAGAAGAGCCTGCATCAATCGGTGTGGAACCAGGCAGTGGTCACCCCGGCCACAGTCGACCGGTTCTGGGAACTGCTGCGCTATCCAGGCAACCGCCAGGCCACGCTGACCCGTTTCCAGCAAGGCTGGGTCACCATCGACAAGGGGCAGCTCGGCACACTCAAGATGCCGGTGCTGATCATGTGGGGCGCGCACGACAGCCTGATCGCGCCCGCCACCGCGCAGTGGTTCGAGCAGGCCATCCCGCACAGCAAGCTCATCGTCTATCCGGATTCGGGGCACTTGCCGCAGCAGGAAGTGGCGGAGAGAAGTGCCGAGGACCTGAGCGCCTGGCTGACCGCACTCGCGGCGATGAATGCGGCGCGCGGAGTGTCACCTACGATGCATTGATCTGCTCTGCGGGTGGACGCGCGCCGCTGCCTCCACTAAGTGCGCCTCAAGCAGGGGCTTTTGCACACCCGGGAGTATATCGCTTGCGTAAACTAGGCCTGATCGGCGGCATGAGCTGGCTGTCGACCCGCAGTTACTATGAGCGCATCAACAAGCTGGTGGAGGCGAAAGCCGGCCCGCGCAGCAGCGCGCCAATGCTGATTGAAAGCCTCGACTTCACTGACCTGTCGCGGCTTTCCACCGCCGAAGAATGGAAGCGCGCCGCCACCGTGCTGGCGGACAGTGCCAAGCGGCTGGAAAAGGCCGGGGCGACCGCACTTATCATCGGCGCCAATTCGATGCACAAGGTCTATGATCAGGTCGCCGCGGCGGTCTCGGTGCCGGTGATCCACATCGCTGACTGCGTGGCCGACAAGATGGCCAAGGACGGCGTCAAGAAGGCCGGGCTGATCGGCACGCGCAATGTGATGCTCGAAAGCTTTTATCGCCAGAAGCTGATCGCTCGCGATATCGAGCTGTTGCCGCCCGAGATGGCCTTCGTCGATACACTCGACCGGATCATTTATGACGAATTGCTGCTCGGCAAGGCGAGCCGTCAGGCCGAACGCGAACTCAAGACGATCATCACCAATCTGGGCCAGGACGGCGCCGAAGCGGTGGTGCTCGGCTGCACCGAGCTTGAGATGATCGTGACCACTCAGGCCAATGTCCTGCCGATCTATGACTGCACGCGGATTCACGCCGAAGCCGCGGTTGACTGGATCATGGGCGGATGAGGCGCGGTTGACAGCGCGCTTTGCCAGCGATCCGGCGCAGAGCAGGGGGCGCGAATTCCCGCTTGAAGCGTCGCTGGCGCGCGAGCCCCGCAGCGCCTGGCAGCGCGACCGTGACCGGATCCTCCATTCGATCGCCTTCCGCCGCCTGCGCCACAAGACGCAGGTGTTCGTCGCGCCCGATGGCGATCATTACCGCGTGCGGCTGACCCACAGCCTTGAGGTCGCGCAGATCGGCCGGGTCATCGCTCGCGCGCTGGGGATCGACGAAGATCTGACCGAGGCGCTGTGCCTGGCGCACGATATCGGCCACCCGCCGTTCGGCCATGCGGGCGAGGAAGCGCTCGACAACGCGCTGCTGAAGTGGGGCGGGTTCGATCACAACGCGCACTGCCTGCGCGTGTTGATGCGGCTGGAAAGCCCCTACTGCGAGCATGACGGGCTCAACCTCAGCTGGGAGGTGCTTGAAGGCCTTGCCAAGCACAACGGCCCGCTCGGCATGGTGCCGTGGGCGCTGGCCGAGCTCGATGCCGCCTATCCGCTCGATCTCCAGAACTGGCCCAGTCTTGAGGCGCAGGTCGCGGCGATTGCCGACGATATTGCCTATGACAACCACGATATCGACGACGGGCTGCGCGCCGGGTTCCTGCAGCTCGACCAGTTGCTCACCATCGATTTCATCGCCGATCAATGGCGCGCGATCGAACGCAAGTTTCCCGATGCGCCGCAAGACCGGCGGCTGCGCGAACTGGTCCGCGGGCAAATCGGCCTGATGGTCAACGATGTGATCGGTGAAACTTCGGTGCGGGTAAAGGACTACGCTTCGGTCGCCGATGTGCGCGGTGCAAGCCGGGCCAGCGCCGGTTTCTCAGGAGCGATGGCCGAGCAGGAACGTGGCCTGAAGAAGTTCATGTACGAGATGCTTTATCACCATCCGCAGCAGCTGCTGACTGCAGGCCGGGCGCGGGCAGTGACGGCCGAACTTTATGCCGCTTACGCGCAAGACCCCGAACTGATGGAATCGAACTGGGCCGCGCGCACGCCCTACGAAGAACCAGCGTGCAGCCGCCACATCGCCGATTTCATCGCCGGGATGACCGATCGCTACGCCATCGCCGCGCATCAGCGGATCTATGGCGAGACGCCCGAGGATCTGCGCAATGTCTAAGGTCACGCGGATCGCGCTGGTCGGTGCGTCAGGGATGATCGGCTCCAGCCTGATCCGTCTGGCAGTCGGCCGGGCCGACCTCAGGATCGTGGCGGTGGCGCGGCGCGAGCTTGCCCTTCCGCCGGGTGCCCGGATGGAGGTGCTGCTGGCCGATCCGGAGAATTGGGGCGACGCGATTGCCGCGACCAATGCTGATGTGCTGGTCTCCGCGCTGGGCACCACCTGGAAGAAGGTGGGCAAGGACGAGGCTGCGTTCCGCGCGGTGGACGAGGAGCTGGTCCTCGCCTGCGCCCGTGCCGCCAAGGCCGCCGGAATGCGCCAGATGATTGCAATTTCTTCGGTCGGAGCCGATCCGGCGGCGAAGAGCTTCTACAGGCGCGTCAAAGGCGAAGTCGAACAGAAGCTCGGCAAGGTCGGCGTGCCGCGGCTCGACCTGATCCGCCCCGGCCTGCTGCGCGGACACCGCGAGGAACTGCGCCCGGCCGAGCGGCTCGGCATGATCGTCAGCCCGTTGCTCGATCTCGCGTTGCACGGTGAATACGCCAAGTACCGCTCGATCAAGGCCGATGTGGTTGCCCGCGCGTTCGTCGGGCTGACTCGCGAGAAGATGGCCGGGCGCTTCGTGTTCGAACACGATGCAATCCTGCGCGCGGCCAGCCGGGCGGGGTAATCCGCCGCGCACGGCATTGACTTAGCCGCGCTGCGCAGCCATCCCGCCGATGTCGCTGATCGCGCGGGAGAGCTCTGGTGATTCGTCCCCAAAGGACGAAGAACTGGGCGCCGAAGGAGCAACCGCCCCGGAATCTCTCAGGCAAATGGACCGCGTGGGTCGATAGCGACGCTCTGGAAAGTGTTCCCGCAACAACGCGCGGGGGCCGCCGAAGGGGTAACCTGGGATCAGTTCCCGGGGAAAGCTCTCAGGTTTCCGTGACAGAGGGGGCACGAGACATTTTTGTCCTGTGCGGAGCCCTGTCCTGTGTCCGAGCTTGAAGATCAATTCGAAGAACTGGCAATTGAAACGCTGCCGCTCGATGCGTGGCACCGGGCCAAGGGCGGCCGGATGGTTGAATTCGCCGGGTATCACATGCCGGTCCAGTATGAAGGCATCATCGCCGAACACTTATGGACCCGCGAACATGCCGGGCTGTTCGACGTATCGCACATGGGCCAGCTGCAACTGTCGGGCGAGGGCTTGGACGCCGCGGTCGAGGCGCTGCTGCCAATCGATCTGTCGACGCTCAAGCTGGGCATGCAGCGCTATTCGCTTTTGCTCGATGAAGACGGCGGTGTGCTTGACGACCTGATGGTCTCGCGCTGGCCGGACAGCCTTTATGTGGTGGTCAACGGCGCGACCAAGTGGGACGATATCGCCCACCTGCGCGAACACCTGCCCGACGAAGTCACGCTCAACCACCTCGATGACCGCGCGCTGCTGGCGCTGCAGGGGCCGGGGGCTTTCGCCGCGCTGGAACGCCACGTCAGCGGGGAATGGCCGCTTTCGGCGCTGACGTTCATGCGCTTTGGCAAGTTCATGCTGAGCGGGGCGGAAGTCTCGATCAGCCGCTCGGGCTATACCGGCGAGGACGGGTTCGAGATTTCTCTGCCTGCCGAAGCTGCTGAGACGATCGCCAACCTGCTGTGCGGCGAGCCGGAGGTCAAACCGATTGGCCTTGGTGCACGTGATTCCTTGCGGCTTGAGGCTGGGTTGCCGCTGTACGGACATGACCTTGGGCCAGACACCAGCCCGATCGAAGCGGGCCTCCAGTTCGCGATCAACAAGCGCCGCCGCAGTGAAGGCGGGTTCCTCGGTGCGAAACGCGTGCTGAGCGATCTGGCCAAAGGCGCGACGCGCAAATGGGTCGGCCTGACGCTGGAAGGCCGCCAGGCCGCGCGCGAAGGTGCCGAAGTCTTTGCAGGCAGCGAGAAGGTTGGTGTGCTGACTTCAGGTGGCTTCTCACCGAGCCTCGAAAAGCCGATTGCCGTCGCCTACGTGGCACTTGCCCAGGTCGCCCCCGGCACCGCACTCGAAATCGAGGTCCGCGGCAAGCACCTTGCCGCGACCGTCACCCCGCTGCCCTTTGTCCCCCACCGTTATCACCGCTGAGGAGCCTCACCCATGCCGCTCTATTACACCCAGGACCACGAATGGATCGACGTCGATGGCGACACCGGCACCGTCGGCATCACCGACTATGCGCAAGGCCAGCTTGGCGACATCACCTTCGTCGAACTGCCCGAAACCGGCACGACGCTGAAGAAGGGCGATGCGCCGTGCGTGGTCGATAGCGTCAAGGCCGCCTCGGACGTCTACGCGCCGGTTTCCGGAACGGTCACCGAAGCCAACGCCGCGCTCGAAGGCGAGCCCGAGCTGGTCAACACCGATCCCGAACAAGGCGGCTGGCTGTTCCGCGTGACGCTTAGCGATACCAGCGAGCTCGACGGCCTGATGAACCGCGCGGCTTACGACGAATACGTGGCGGGGCTGTAAGCACGATGCGCTACCTTCCTCTGACCCCTGCCAACCGCACCGAAATGCTCGGCGTGATCGGCGCTGCCACAATCGATGACCTGTTCATCGATGTCCCCGCCGAAGCGCGCCTGTCCGGGCCGATTGCCAACCTGCCAATGCATGCCAGCGAAATGGCGGTTGAGCGGCACATGGGCGCGCTCGCGGCGCAGAATATCAATGCGGGATCGGTGCCGTTCTTCCTCGGCGCGGGGGCTTACAAGCACCACATTCCGGCCTCGGTCGATCACTTGATCCAGCGCGGCGAATTCCTGACGGCCTACACGCCGTACCAGCCGGAAATCGCGCAGGGCACGCTGCAGGTGCTGTTCGAATTCCAGACCCAGGTCGCGCGGCTGTTCGGGGTCGAGATTGCGAATGCCTCGATGTACGATGGCTCGACCGCCTGCTGGGAAGCCGTGGCGATGGCGGGGCGGGTGACCAAGCGCAGCCGCGCGGTGCTGTCGCGCGGACTGCACCCGCACTACGCCGCGACGATTACCACGATGGCCAAGTTCACCGGCGATTCGATCGATGCGCAGCCTCCAAAGCTGGTCGGCGACCCCGGCCCCGATGGCCTGATCTCGGGGATCGATGAGGAAACCTCGTGCGTTGTCGTTCAGTACCCGGATGTCCTCGGCCGCATTCCTGACCTCGCGACCATCGCCGAGGCTGCGCATGCCAAGGGCGCGCTGATGATTGTGGTGGTGACCGAGCCGGTCGCGCTCGGCTTGCTTGAAGCACCGGGTAATCTCGGCGCGGATATCGTGGTCGGCGAAGGGCAGTCGCTCGGCGTCGGGCTGCAATTCGGCGGGCCTTATCTGGGCCTGTTCGGTTGCCGCGAGAAGTTCGTGCGGCAGATGCCGGGCCGGCTCTGCGGCGAAACCGTCGATGCCGAGGGCAAGCGCGGCTTCGTGCTGACCCTGTCGACCCGCGAACAACACATCCGTCGCGAAAAGGCGACCAGCAATATCTGCACCAATGCAGGACTTTGTGCACTGGCCTTCAGCGTTCACATGACCTTGCTTGGCGGCACCGGTCTGACGAAGCTGGCCAAGGTCAACCACGCCAAGGCTCAGCAGGCGGCGCAGCGGCTGGCTCAAGTGCCCGGTGTCTCGCTGCTCAACACCAGCTACTTCAACGAGTTCACGCTGATCCTGCCGCGCGACGCGCGTGAGGTGGTGCGCGAGTTGGCCGATCAGCGGATCCTTGCGGGCGTATCGCTCGGGCGGCTGTTCCCGGGTGTGGCGAATCTGGCGAATGGCCTGCTCGTTACCGCGACCGAATGCACCACTGCGGAGGACATCGAGGCCTTCGCCACGGCCCTGGAAGGAGTGCTGGGATGACCGCCGCGAACACCGCCGGTTGGCGCCCCGAGATGGGCCCCGCGCAGCATCCCGCGCACGAAGACGCCCCGCGTCTGACCAACAGCGGTGACCGCGCTCTGATGCTTGAAGAAGCGCTGATCTTCGAGCTCGGCCGGTTCGACGCAACCGGGGTCGATATCGACGAGGCTGAGCTTGAGCCGATGGGAGCGTTGTCGGGCTTCCTGCGCAAGGCCGCGCCCGCGCTGCCCGGGCTGACCGAGCCTGAGACTGTGCGTCACTACACCCGGCTAAGCCGCCAGAATTACGCGATCGACCTCGGACCGTTCCCGCTCGGCTCATGCACGATGAAGCACAACCCGCGCCTCAACGAAAAGGTTGCGCGGATGCCCGGCTTTGCCGACGTCCACCCGCTCCAGCCGGTCCAGACGGTGCAGGGCGCGCTCAAGGTCATCAACGAGCTGGCACACTGGCTGATCACGCTGACCGGCATGCACGGTGTTGCCATGACCCCGAAGGCTGGGGCGCATGGTGAGCTGTGCGGAGTGCTGTGCATCAAATCGGCAATCGAGGCGCGCGGCGAGGATCGCACCGTGATGCTTGTCCCCGAATCTGCGCACGGCACCAATCCCGCCACCGCGGCCTTCGCCGGGTTTGCAATCGAGAACATCCCTGCCAATGCCGATGGCCGGGTCGATCTCGAAGCGCTCAAGGCGCGGCTGGGGACGGACGTTGCGGGCGTGATGATCACCAATCCCAACACCTGCGGGCTGTTCGAACGCGACATGAAGGCGATCTCCGACGCGGTCCATGCAGCGGGCGGATATGTCTATTGCGACGGTGCGAACTTCAACGCGATTGTCGGCAAGGTCCGTCCGGGCGACCTTGGGGTCGATGCGATGCACATCAACCTGCACAAGACCTTCTCCACCCCGCACGGCGGCGGCGGGCCGGGCTCGGGACCGGTGGTGCTGTCAAAGGCGCTTTGCCCATACGGTCCGATCCCGTTCACCGAACTGTTCGAGGACGGGCACCTAACGCTGGTCGACGAAGAAACCGCCGGCGCGCGACAACCGCACAGCTTTGGCCGGATGGCAGCCTTCCACGGCCAGATGGGCATGTTCACCCGCGCGCTGACCTACATCCTCAGCCACGGCGCGGATGGCCTGCGCCAGGTCGCCGAGGACGCGGTGCTCAATGCCAATTACGTGCTGCGCAGCCTCGACGATGTGCTCGATGCGCCGTTCGGGGCAGCGGGTCCGTGCATGCATGAGGCACTGTTCAGCGACGACAATCTGCCCGAAGGCTTCTCCACGCTCGACATCGACAAGGGGCTGATCGACGAGGGTTTCCACCCGATGACGATCTATTTCCCGCTGGTGGTTCACGGCGCGATGCTGATCGAACCGACCGAGACCGAAAGCAAGGCCGGGCTCGACCGCTTTATCGGCTCGATGCGCAGTCTTGCGCAGCGGGCCAAGGTGGGTGATACCAGCCTCAAGAGCGCGCCGCACTTCGCGCCGCGCCGCCGGCTGGATGAAACGCAGGCAGCGCGCAAGCCGGTGCTCGCGTGGAAGGGCGATATCGCGGTTTAAGGGGGAGCAGGGGGCATGGATCCGAAGACGCTGCAGACTGTGCTGCCGATCGCGGTCATCCTGACCGTGTTCGCGCTGCGCTTTCGCAATCTCAGCAAGCCGCGTCCGTTCAACGCCGGGCGCCTGTGGCTGGCTCCGGCAATTGTTGCGCTGGCAGTCGGCTTCTTCCTGTTCAACTTCCAGCCGAGCCCAACTGGCTGGGCAATCATTCTGTTCGGCGCGGCGATTGGCGCGATTGCCGGGATCAAGCGCGGGCAATGGATGCACCTTGAGCGCGATCCGGCGACTGGCAAACTGCTGATCCGGCAATCGCCGGCGGCGCTGATCTTTCTGGTCGTGATCGTCCTGTCGCGCCGCGCATTGTCCTATGAACTGGGCGGGGCCGACAGCAGCGGGCACTTGCCGCCCGCCGCATTGCTTGCAACCGACGGCCTGATGGCATTCGCTCTTGCCATGGTGGTGACGATGCGCTGGACCCTGTGGCAGCGATCCAAAGCCGTCCCGCCGCACCCGGAGGTATTTTCGTAAGCCATGTGGAACGCACTGTTCACCGCGACCAACCTGCTGGCAATTGCCGGTTGGGTCCTGCTCGCCGCCGCCCCGCGCAAACCAGCGGTGCGCAGCCTGATCATGTACCTGGGGGTCGCGCTCCTGTGCCTGACCTACACGGTGTGCTTCGCCCTGTTCCTAAGCGGCGCGGTCGATCCAGTGCGCGTGGCGGGTGCAGGAGAACCGGGCTTCGGTTCAATTGCTGGCGTGCGCGCGCTGTTCGACAGCGATGGCGGCGTGGTCATCGGCTGGACGCACTATCTCGCGTTCGACCTGTTCACCGGCATGTGGATTGCCAGCGACGCCGACAACAAGGGTTTCGGGCGGTGGATCCAGCTGCCGGTCCTGTTCGCAACCTTCATGGCCGGGCCAGTCGGGCTGCTCAGCTGGTTGATCCTGCGCGAGCGCCGCGCGCGGAGCGCCGCCAAAGCTCAGTGAACCGCACGGTCGCCCGCTGCGCCGACTGACTCGATGTCCTTGCCCAAGCCCTTGACCGTGTTGCAGGCCGCTGCGCTGAGCGCGAGCGAGCCGGCCACAAGGGCGATGACGATGTTTTTCAGCATGGTGTTCTCCGGGCAATGCAGTGGAAACGTGCAACTCCATCAACTGTAACGCCTGATCGTCGCCAGCGGTTGCCCGCAGAGCGCAAACCGGCGTTTATTCGCCGCTGCTGGCCGCAGCCGGCGGCGCGCGGCGGTGGAGGCGCTGTTCGCGCCAGGCGATTACGCCGCCCGCAGCGATGATCGCGGGTGCCCCCCACCAGGTGGCGGCGGGCGGCAGTTCGTTCCACACCAGCCAGCCATACAGAGTCGCCCAGACCAGTGCGGAATAGTCCATCACGACCACGCTGGCGACCTGGCCATACCGCAGCGACGCGGTGAGCAGCAACTGACCGACGCAGCCCAGCACGCCTCCCGCAATCAGCAAAAACCACTGCCAGCCGGTATGATGCGTATAGGTAAAGGGCAGGGCCGCCAGCAGGATGGGGGAGGACAGTGCGGCGAACCAGAACACGATCGACAACGCTTCGTCGGTCCGGCCCAGGTCGCGCAGCTGGATCGAGATCAGCGCAACCATGAACCCGGCGCCAAGTCCGACCGCGGCGCCGAGCGGCGGGATCAGGACATGGCCGGGCTGGGCAATGATGATCACCCCCGCGAACCCCAGCGCCACCGCCAGCCAGCGCACCGGACCGACTTTTTCGCGCAGCAGCAACGCGGAGAGGATCACCGCAAAGATCGGCGTGGTGAAGCCCAGCGTGGTGCTGACCGCGAGCGGCAGCAGCAGCGGCGCGCCGAAGGTAAAGAACATGCCGATCAGCCCCAGCATCGCGCGGCGCGCATGGCTGCCGAGCCGCCGGGTCTTGAGCCGCGAGACTTCGCCGCGCAGCGCCAGCCAGCCGAGAATGAGGAAGATCGAGGGGACCTGCCGCCAGAACAGGATCTCGCCAAAATGCACCCCGGTGCCGGCGGTATATTTGACCAGCATGATCAGTGTGGACAGCACCGCCACCGCCAGCAGGCGCAGCCCTAGCGCGAGCATTGGTTGCTGCACAGGCGGTGCGTGCTGGACTTGCGGCATGTCTCGGCTCTAACGCGCCGGGATGGACTGGCAAGCGGCGATCCGGAATGCGTGGGACGAAGAATGGGTGCGCTACCTGCTGCTCCCGGGTCTGATTACGCTTATGCTCACGATTGCTGGCTGGCGCGCAGAACGCCGCCGCAAGGGCCGCAGCGATCCTGACGCAATCCCGTTGCTGCCGTGGCGCGATATTTCGTTCTGGTCCAGCTTCGCGACGTTATTTCTGCTCGGCGCTGCATTCAGGGTGTGGCTGATGGATTGAAAAGATCCGTTTGAAGGCAAGGCCCTCCCCACCGGGGAGGGGGTATAGTGATACCTGCCCTTAATTGCATTGGTGACCACAGGCGACTCCGTTGCACTGGAATGTCCGGAGGGGGGTGGAATCCGGCTAGTCGGCTACCGAATCCGGATTGGCCTAAGCCGCCCTTCGTTCATGGTGCGCTGACGGCAGGCGTGAATGACGGCAAAGTTGTGGGGTCCCGAAAGGCGGGTTTCGGGCGGAAAATTCAGCGAAGCTGCCATTCACCCCCCGTAATTTTCTTTAGCTCTCCAAGGGGAAGGAGGATTGTTTCAAGCAGGCTTCGCCTTCTGATTTAGGATGGGCATGTGCTTGGCAATAAGATGCTCTTCCAATTCATAGCGACCAATATGAACAGGGAAAAAGCCGATTGCACATTGGCTAAGGTAACTCGTAACCCGCCCATCTTCCTCATCGGAGAAATAGCGTTTCTTGCCCTTTATTGTTTGAAGCTGGAAACCAGGAGATCGACACCCAAATTTCGTCTGACCGCCGAAAAATAGGTCCGAGTGCCATGCGTGCGGAAGCGTGCTTT
>JAYUCG010000118.1:0-28850 GCA_043740455.1 Novosphingobium sp.
CGGTGCCCGGTGCGCGGGTTGATCAGTCGCCCGCCCTCGCCGCGCACCGCCTCGGTGATCAGGAAGTTCTTGACCTCGAGGTTGTAGAGGCAGGTCGGATGGAACTGCATCATCTCCATGTTGCCGACGCGGGCTCCGGCGCGCCAGGCCATCGCGATCCCGTCACCAGTGGCGCCGCGCGGCGCGGTGCTGAACTGGTAGACGCGACCCGCGCCGCCGGTCGCCAGAATCGTCGCGCGGGCGGTATGCGCCTCAACCTGCCCGGTCTGCTCGTTGAGCGCATAGACCCCCCAGACCCGGCCCGAGCCCGAATACCGCTCTTCGTGTTTGCCGGTGATCAGGTCGATGCAGGCCTGGTGCGGGAGCATGGTGATGTTGGGATTGGCATTGGCGGCTTTGAGCAGCGCTTCCTCCACCGCCCACCCGGTCGCATCGGCGACGTGGACGATGCGGCGGTGCGAATGCCCACCCTCGCGGGTCAGGTGAAGGTGCTCGCCTTCGTGATTGAACGGCACGCCGAGGTCGATCAGCCGCTGGATCGCATGCGGCGCGCGTTCGATCACGAATTCGACCGTTTCGAGCCGGTTGAGCCCCGCGCCTGCGACCATTGTATCGCGGATGTGGTTTTCGAAGGTGTCCCCGGCATCGAGCACCGCGGCGATTCCGCCTTGCGCCCAGGCGGTCGATCCGCCGGTCAGCTCGCCCTTGGCCAGCACCAGCACCCTGCACTGTTCCGCCAGCGCCAGCGCTGCAGTGAGGCCCGCTGCGCCCGAGCCAACGATGATGACGTCGTGGTTCATGAGCCCGGCTTACGCCGCTTCCCTGGCAGCGCTAGTCAAACTGACAAACACATCCTCAAGATCGGCCTCGCGCGTCGTCACATCGACAATCGTCAGGCCTTGCTTCTGCACCTCGCCCAGCACTTCGCCGGCGTTGGTCTTGTCCTTGTTGTAAGTGATCTCGATCGTGCGTTCGCCGGCTGCTTCGCACTTCAGGAAAGCGGGGCTTGCCGGGAGCTTGCCGACGTCCTGCTCGACGGTCACCACCACCACTTTTTCGCGTGCCATTTCAACCAGCTCGCGGGTCGGTTTGTTGGCGATCAGCTTGCCGTGGTTGATGATCGCGATGCGGTCGCAGAGCTGTTCGGCTTCTTCGAGGTAGTGGGTAGTCAGCACCACGGTAACCCCGCCCGCGTTCAGCTCCGCGACCAGTTCCCACAATTGCCGACGTAGCTCGACGTCGACCCCGGCGGTCGGTTCATCGAGTACGATCACTGGCGGGGTGTGGACCAGCGCCTTTGAAATCAGCAAGCGGCGCTTCATGCCCCCCGACAGCGTGCGGGCATAAGCACTCGCCTTGTCGGCCAGGTGGACCTGACCGAGCAATTCCATAGACCTGCGCAAATGCTTGGGCACGCCGTAAAGTCCGGCCTGATTTTCCAGCACCTCGAATGGCGTAAAAAACGGGTCAAACACGATTTCCTGCGGGACGATGCCGATCGAGCGCTTGGCATTGCGCAAGTCCTTGTCAATATCGAAACCCCAGATTTCCGCCGATCCGCTGGTCTTCATGACGAGGCCCGCAAGGATGTTGATCAAGGTCGACTTGCCCGCGCCGTTGGGCCCGAGCAGGCCGAAGATCTGGCCCTGCGGCACGTCGAAACTGACATCGTCGAGCGCGAGTTTGGGCGGGGCATTACCCGATGCGGCATAGCGTTTGTCCATGTTGCGGATCGAGATTGCGGCGGGCTGTTCCATGCCCCCCGCTTAGCGCCAAGCTCTGGCAAGGCAAAGCCCCTGTCGAGGCAAGGCGGCCAAACTTGCTCAACGCATAGTGTAACCGGCCCATTAACCATATCGATGCAAGGTGCCCTCAGTCCGATTGGCTAGGCAGGACTTGATGACTTGGGGGGTTTCCACAAGCAGCGGGCGTTTCAGCCCCGCGATCCGCGCAACGTGCGTTGGTCTGTTGCTTGCCCTCGCCGGTCTGCTTGCCGCACCAGCACAGGCGAAAAACACCCCGGTCACGACCATCGCAAATGCCCGCGCCACCTTGGTTGCGCCGCTCAGCGCGGTCTGGGTGCAGGATCTCAAGTTCGGCCGGATCGTGCCCCGCCCCCAAGGCCGGCACGGTAACGGTCGATCAAGTAGCCGGGGCCTGCACGGACACCGGCCCGATCCTCGAGGTGGGCAAATGCCAATTCACCCAGTTTGCCGCGATGGGCAGCAAGAACATGAATGCCCGCATCACGCTGACCAATTCGACTAACCTCACTGGGCCCGGTCAGGCCATAGTGCTCGACCAGATCACACTTGGCACCAACAGCACGATCAGCTTTACCGGCAATCCCAACGCCAACGGCAAGGGCGTCGGCCTGACCAAGGGCGGTAACGGCGAGAAGTATTCGATCACCACCGCCTCGGGCCTCTACGCGCTCAACATCGGCGGACGGCTGACGGTGAACGCCAATCAGGCGCCCGGCATCTACAACGGCACAATCACCCTCTCGGTGCAGTACCAGTAGGCTGGAAATGCGCCCAAGCTACTGCTAGGGACGCGGCCATGATCAGCCCACCCGAAACCGTCCTTACCAGTTCCACCCGCGTCAAGTGCGACGGGGCAAATGACATTCCCGCCGGCGCCGCGCTCGGCCACCCACGCGTCTGGCTCGAAATCGACGAGCACGGCTATGTCGATTGCGGTTATTGCGACCGCCGCTTCGTGCTCAAGGGCGGCCCGGCCGATGGCGCCGATCAGAGCAAGCTGCACGATATCGCCTCTGGCGCGAGCGACTGAACTTCCTATATCTTCGGGTATGACCTCACTCGACCCTCGTTCGCTGCTGTTCGCTCAGCTTGATCCTGCCCGCGCCGCCGCGCTGACCCGCGATGCGCTGGCGCGCTGCGAAGATGGCGAGCTTTACCTCCAATTCACCGCTTCTGAGATGTTCATGTTCGATGACGGGCGCTTGAAGACCGCCGACTATTCGCGCGATGCGGGGTTCGGTCTACGCGGCGTATCGGGCGAAATGACCGGGTTTGCCCACGCCAACGAGATCAGCGAAGGCGCGATCCGCCGCGCGGCCGAGACGCTGCAGTTGCTCAATCCCGCCAAGGGTCAGCCTGCCCCGCCGCCGCGCCGCAACAACCGCCACCTTTATACGGATGCGTCACCGCTCGACGGGATCGGCTTTGCCGAGAAGGTCAAGCTGCTCGAGACGATCGATGCTGCTGCGCGGGCGCGCGATCCCCGCGTCGCGCAGGTCAGCGTCAGCCTCGCGGCGAACTGGTCGGCAATCGAGATCCTGCGCGCCGATGGCTTTAGCGCAGGCGATGTGCGGCCGATGGTCCGCCTCAACGTCGGCATTGTCGCCGAGAGCAACGGGCGGCGCGAAAGCGGCAGCTTCGGGATCGGCGGGCGGCGGCTTTATGACGATCTGTTCGATCCCGCGACCTGGAACCGCGCGATCGATGAGGCGCTGGCCCAGGCACTGATCAATCTGGAAAGTGTCGATGCCCCCGCTGGCGAGATGGCCGTGCTGCTCGGTCCTGGCTGGCCCGGGGTGCTGCTCCACGAAGCGGTCGGCCACGGGCTCGAAGGCGATTTCAACCGCAAGGGCACCAGCGCCTTTTCGGGCCGCATCGGCGAGCGCGTCGGCGCGCCCGGAGTAACCGTGGTCGATGACGGCACGCTGCTTGGCTTGACTGGCCAGGGCCGGCGTGGTTCCTTGTCAATCGACGATGAAGGCACGCCCACCCAGGAAAACGTGCTGATCGAGGACGGGATCCTCAGGGGCTACATGCAGGACCGCTTGAACGCCCGGCTGATGGGCGTGGCCGCGACCGGCAATGGGCGCCGCGAGAACTACGCCAGCGTGCCGATGCCGCGGATGACCAACACCTTCATGCGCGCGGGCAACGACAACCCGGCCGAACTGCTCGCCCGGGTCAAGAACGGCATCTTCGCCAAGAGCTTCGGCGGCGGTCAGGTCGATATCGTCTCGGGCAAATTCGTGTTCAGCTGCACCGAGGCTTACAAGATCGAGAACGGCAAGCTCGGCGCGCCGATCAAGGGTGCGACGTTGATCGGCGACGGGCCGACCGTGCTGACCAAGGTCATCGGGATCGGCAATGACCTCGCGCTCGACGAAGGCGTCGGAATCTGCGGCAAGGGCGGGCAGAGCATTCCCGCTGGGGTCGGTCAGCCGACGCTGCTGGTCGAAGGACTTACAGTGGGCGGGACCGCCTGATTTTCAGCGGCGGTTCAGAAAAACCCTGATATAAACCGCGTCCATAGGAGTCGGACCGTGCATAAACTCGCTATTGCTCTCGTATCCGCCGCAGCACTTCTGGCTGGACCAGCGCTGCAGGCGAGCCCTCGGCTCACTCCGCAGGAACGCCTCGACAAGCTGCTCGAAGGCCGGGTTGCGGGCAAGCCCGAACACTGCATCTCGCACTTCGATACCCGCGAAATGCAGGTGCTCGACAAGACGGCGATCGTTTACGGCTGGGGCAACACGATCTGGGTCAACGTGCCGCGCAACGCACATGAGCTCGATGATGACAACATCCTCGTGACCCGCACCTCGTCGAGCCAGCTGTGCGATCTCGATATCGTGACCACGGTCGATCGCAGTGCCGGCATGTTCAACGGTTCGATCAGCCTGGGCGAGTTCGTGCCATATCGCCGGGTCGCGCCCACACGCTGATAGCGTTATGATCGATATTCTAGCGCCGTCCTGAGCAATCCGGGCGGCGTTTCTCGTTGTGCTGGCCAAGGATTGACTCTGCGCGAGAACGATTTAGGGTCTATGCCCTAGACTGATACAGTCGGATTTTCGGGAGAAAACCATGGCTACCGCAGCAACGCTGGGCCGCACCGCTTCACCAATCGCGCCGATCGATGTGTCAGAAGCGGCCTTGTACGCCGAAGACCGCTGGCAGGCGCCGTTTCGGACCCTGCGCGCCGAGGCGCCGATCCAGTACGTGCCCGATTCGAAATTCGGCCCCTATTGGTCGGTCAGCACCTACAAGCCGATCATCCAGATCGAAGCGCTGCCCAAGATCTTTTCGTCATCGTACGAATATGGCGGGATCACCGTGGCGTTCTTCGTCGACAAGCTGCTTGAGGGTGAGTTCCGGATGCCCATGTTCATCGCGATGGACCCTCCGCAGCACACCGGCCAGCGCCGCACCATCGCCCCGGCGTTCGGCCCCAGCGAAGTGGCGGCGATGCGCGATGAAGTTCGGGCCCGCACCGGCGAAGTGCTCGACAGCTTGCCGGTCGGCGAGGCGTTCGACTGGGTCGAGAAGGTCTCGATCGAGCTGACCACCGGCATGCTCGCGCGGCTGTTCGATTTCCCCTGGGAAGAACGCCACAACCTGACCCGCTGGTCGGACACGCTCGGCGATGTCGAACTGCTCCACGCCCCCGGCGGCATGGAAAAGCGCAACGCCGACGCCTATGAAATGGGCGCGGCCTTCACGCAGCTGTGGCAGGCCAAGGCGGCCAATCCGGGCGGCAGTGACCTCATCTCGATCATGCTCCATTCGGACGCGATGAAAGAAATGAGCGAAGCCGAATTCATCGGCAACATGATCCTGCTGATCGTGGGCGGCAACGACACCACGCGCAATTCGATGTCGGGCTTCGTCTACGGCCTCAATCAATTCCCCGCGGAACGCGCCAAATTGGAAGCCGATCCGTCGTTGATCCCGAATGCGGTGAGCGAGCTGCTCCGCTGGCAGACCCCGCTCGCGCACATGCGCCGCACCGTGCTCGAAGATACCGAGGTCGACGGGGTTCAGATGAAGAAGGGCGACAAGGTCGTGCTGTGGTACCTCTCCGCCAACCGCGATGAGAGCGTGTTTGACGACGGTGACAGCATCAAGGTTGACCGTGAAAATGCCCGCCGCCACCTCTCGTTTGGTTACGGCATCCACCGCTGCGTCGGCGCGCGCGTGGCCGAACTGCAATTGACGATCCTGCTCGAGGAAATGGCCAAGCGTCGCCTGCGCGCCACTGTGCTGGCCGAACCAAGTCGGGTCGCGGCCAGCTTCGTCCACGGCTACAAAACGCTGCAGGTCGAACTGTCGCACTATTGATGAAGACGAAAGACCGCATTGTCGAAGCCGCCCGGGCCTTGTTCAACGAACAAGGTTACGGCGCGGTCAGCACGGCGGGTGTGGCGGCGGCCTGCCATATTGCCGAGGGCAACCTGTGGTACCACTACAAGACCCGCCGCGCGCTGCTCGATGCCATCGGCGAGCGCTTTGCCGTGGCCATCGAAGCCCGGCTGGCGCTGCGGCCCGACCACGACCCAGTCGGCGACTATGCCGCGATGGTCGCCGCAATGATGGCCGAATTCCGGGATTTCCGGTTCCTCTACCGCGACCAGTACAGCTACGGCGAACACGCCGAGGTGGTCCGCCTGAACGCGCCCGACTGGACCCGGCGGACCTTCGACCAGATCGAACTGTACCTTGCCGCGCTGGTCGATGCGGGCGAGCTCGACTGGCCGCGCGAACGGCTCCGCGACCTTGCAGTCAACGCCACGATCATCCTGCGCTATGGCCTTGAACACTACCGCGAAATGGGCGAGGCGACCGGCAGCGGGACCGGATCGGTCCAGCGCACCCTGCGCCGCCACCTGACTTTGTTCGAGCACCGGCTGGCGCCAGCGGCGGCACAACGCCTACACGCGGCGATTGAGCGGATTGAGATTGCCGCGCTCGCAGCCTGAGCTTGCCCTGCCCGACGCGGTGCCTATGTTGGCCTGCAAAAGACCAAGCGAGAGGCCAGCCATGACCACCACCCAAGCCCCGATCGATTGCCCGTTCGGCTATCGTTCCACCGCGCGTCAGGTGATCGCGGGGATCGACCTCAATGGCAAAACCACGCTGGTCACCGGCGGCTATTCGGGGCTGGGCACCGAAGTCGTCCGCGCGCTGGCCGGGGCCGGAGCGCGGATCATCGTCGGCGCGCGTCGGCCCGAAGCCGCGCTGGGCGATCTTGCGGGCATCGACGGCGACATTACCATCCTGCCGCTCGATCTGTCCGACCCCGCCTCGATCGACGCATTCGCCGCGCAGGTTGCAGCGCAGACCGACCGGATCGACATCCAGATCAACAATGCCGCAGTCATGGCCAATCCCCTCACTCGCGATGCGCGCGGCTATGAAAGCCAGTTCGCGACCAATCATCTCGGCCATTTCCAGCTCACCGCGCGGCTTTGGCCGCTGCTCGCAAAGAGCGGGCATGCGCGGCTGGTGTCGGTGTCCTCGATCGGCCACCGGCTCGGTAGCCTCGACCTGGACGACCTCCAGTTTGAGCGGCGGCCGTACGACAAGTGGCGCGCTTATGGGCAGGCCAAGTCGGCCAACGCGCTGTTCGCGCTGGAGCTTGACCGGCTGGGTGAGCCTCACGCGGTGCGCGCCTTCGCAGTCCATCCCGGCGGGATCAAGACCCCGCTGCAGCGCCACCTGACCGATGAAGAGCAGATCGCGATGGGCTGGATCGATGCCGCGGGCAACGTCAACGAGCGCTTCAAATCGACCGAGGAAGGCGCCGCAACCAGCGTGTGGTGCGCAGTCTCACCGCTGCTCGAAGGCGAGGGCGGGGTTTATTGCGAGGATTGCAACATCGGCAAGATGGCCGAGCCCGATGCCCCGCGCGTTTCGGGCGTTGCCCCGCACATCCGCGATGAAGCGCTGGCCCGGGCGCTATGGGCGAAGTCGGAAGAGCTGACCGGAGTGAGCTTCCGCCCCTAGTCGATGACCTGCTGTATCTTCGGGATCACGCGGGCCCACCACAGCGCGCCCAGCGCCGGAACTGCGGCGGTCAGCGCAAAAGCCCAGCCGTAGCCGCCCAGGTGATCGATCATCAGCCCGGTCGCGATCGGGCCGATGATCCCGGCGCAGTTGCCGATCGCGTTCTGCACTCCGATCCAGCCGCCTGCCGCGCGCGGTCCGGCAAAGATTTGCCCGATCGCGAACAGGTTGGTCGAGGTCAGGCCCGAAGCGGTCCCGGCGAGCATCAGCACCGCGCCCAATTGGTACGGGCCATCAGTGAAGTAAACACAGGCCAGCGCCACACTGGCGAGCGCCTGGCCGACCACCATCAACCTGCGCCGCACGCGGCCTTCATCGGCCCCGCCGCTGACCCAGCGGTCCGACACCCGGCCCATGACCAGCGCGACAATGCCCTGGGTGGCGAAGCCCAGCGTGGTCAGCATGGTCATGTCGCCAATCGAATATCCCCGGGTCTTGACCAGAAACAGCGGCAGCCAGGTTAGCAGGAAGTAGAACCCGTAATTGGTCGCGAAGTGACCGATCCCCATCAGCCATACCGCCTTCTGGTCCATGATCCGCGTCAGCGGCACCGGCTCGGTCACCGGCACAGCAACGTTTTGTGTGCGCAGCGGGGCTGAGACGAGGTGCCACGGCAGCAGCCACAGCAAGGTCGCGCTGCCGAAAATCCAGAAAATCGGCCGCCACCCGCCTTCGAGCAGGATCATTCCGCCGCACAGGGTGCCCACCGCCGGACCGAACGCCAGCGCCGCTGCCACCGCCGCGTTGGCGCTGCCGCGGTGCGCGGCGGGAACTTCGGCGGCGAAAATCTTGGAGCTGCCGGGAAAGGCGATGCTCTCCCCAAGGCCAAGGATCAGCCGCAATGCGATCAACAGTCCGATGCCCTGAACGAACCCGGTCAGTGCGGTCGCGACTGCCCACAAGGCCACCCCGGCGGCGAACATCCGGTAAACGCAGAACCGGTCGCACAGCCAGCCCACTACCAGGCACAGCGGCGCATAAACCCAGAAGAATGCCGAGACCGCAGTGCCGAACCCCGTCGCCGAAAGCCCCAGTTCCTGCTTCATCAACGGCGCCGCCACCCCGATCGCGCCGCGGTCGACGTAGTTGAGCAACACTGACAGCGCGAGCAGCGCCACGACCAGTGTAATCCGCAAATTCGAGGCCCGCAGATTGCCTGTCGGACCCACTGCAGGTGTCGCCATGATCGCTCTCCCCTCGCGCACCCGCGGCAAGGCTAGCATGAAAGCAGAGGGTTCGGCTATGGCCGCGCAATGGACCAACCAGCTATCCTCGTGCTCACCTCCGGCGGCACGATCGACAAAAACTATTTCGATGCGCTGAGCGAATATCAGATCGTCGATTCGGGGATTCCCGCGTTGCTCAAGGAAGCCCGCGTCGCGCTGCCGTTCCGGGTGGTCGAGGTATGCCGAAAGGACAGTCTGGAACTGACCGAGCAAGACCGCGCCGATATCGCCCGCCACGCCGCCGAGGCGAGCGAAACGCGGATCGTCATCACTCACGGCACCGACACGATGACCGAAACCGCCAAGGCGCTGGCGGGCATTGCAGGCAAGACCATCGTCCTGACCGGTGCGCTAAGCCCCGCGCGCTTTGCCGAGACCGATGCAGGCTTCAACCTCGGCATGGCCTTCGCCGCCGCGCAAGTCGCTGCGCCGGGGGTTTATATCGCGATGAGCGGCCAGGTGTTCGATGGGCCCAAGGTCAGAAAGGACCGCGCGGCGGGGCGGTTCGTGGCGCTCTGATCCTGGCCCCAGTCCTTTCAATCATCATGAGCCCGGATAAGCAATCCGACTTATGTCGGCCTAGATTCGACCTTCAACCAGTTCGGGTAGCTACCCTCGGTATCAATCGAGGGGGTAACAATGCTCAGAGCTTCTTTTTTGTTGAGTTCTTGCGCGATAGCCGCGGCGCTCGCGAGCCCGGCCGAGGCGGCCGATGCCGATGGCTTTTACATCGGTGTTCAGTCGGGTTGGCAGCAGACCGGCGATCACTATCACGGGGTCTGGAAAACCACCCCGCCGATGCCTTGGGATCTTGGAACACATTCCGGTGACGGAGCGACCGGGGGCGTTCACGTCGGTTACGAACATCACATCGGTGGGGCCTTTGTTGGCGCTGAAGCCGATCTTGAGGCAACATCGGCGAAAGTGGACTGGGTAATGAACGGCTGGCGCATGACGGCCAAACCCAAGGCACAGGGATCGCTTCGCGCCCGCATCGGGTTTTCCCCCGGCAAGACGCAAATCTATATCACCGGCGGCTTCGCGACTGCTGCGGTCGAGCATACCTACCGCGATACTGCCCCGGGATCAGCGGAGTTTTACAGCCACAACCGGACCATGACCGGCTATTCGGTGGGTGCGGGGCTGGCTATCGCGGCCATGGCCCGGTTTCGGTCCGCATCGAGTATCGCTATGCGGGCTTTGGCCAGATGGAAACCGAGGTTAGTCCGGCGTGGCAGCAAATCGACATGCACCGGGTGAGAACGCACGCCGTCCAAGTGGGCGTGAGCTATCGCCTCTAGCAGCGAAAGCTTTCGCTTGGCGCTGCGCGCCTAGCCGCTAAACTTCTCACTCGCTCGCGCCATTAGCTGCGCGCGAATGTGGGGGTAACAGGGGTATGGCAACACAGGCGGGGCTAGACGTTCGCGAATCCCGCAAGGGCTCCGGTGCCGCCAGCACGCTCGTCGTGCTGCTCGCGCTGGCGATCTTCATCAATGCTCTGGATCGCGGCAATTTCTCCACAGCAGCACCACTGATAAAGGATCAGTTGCAGCTGACCAATTCGCAGATCGGCGTGCTGATCTCGGCGTTCTTCTGGACCTATGTGCCGGGCCATTTCCTCTCGGGCTGGCTGTCGGAACGGATTGGCCCCTACCGCACGCTCGCGCTCGGGCTGCTGGTGTGGTCGGTTGCGACGCTGCTGACCGGGCTGGCGGTCGGTTTCGCGATGCTGCTGGGTCTGCGCTTGCTGCTCGGGCTGGGCGAATCTGCGGGCTGGCCGGCCAGTTCCAAGCTGCTGGCGATGCACGTTTCGGGTGAGAAACTGGCATCGGCCAACGCCATGACCGGGGCCGGGCTCAATCTGGGCAACGGCGTTGGCATTCTGCTGGGCGGACTGATGGTCGCGCAGTTCGGCTGGCGCGCGCTGTTCTTCGTCTTCGGCGCCTTGTCGCTGCTGTGGCTGGTGCCATGGCTGCGGCTGGAACGCCCGGTGCCGTTGCCCCCGGCAGCAGGCCGGGGGACCGACCACGGCCCCGCGCCAAGCTTTGGCGTTATGCTGGGCAAGCGCGAGATGTGGGGCTCTGCGCTCGGCCATTTCTGCAACAATTACCCCTACTTCCTCGTGCTCTCGTGGCTGCCACTCTACCTGGTCAAGCAGCAGGGCTATTCTATCACCGCGATGGCCTGGCTGGGCGGCGCGGTCTATTTGCTGTCGGCCATATTCGGCGTGATCGGTGCGCGCATTGCCGACCGCTGGATTGCGCGCGGCGGCAGCCAGAACCGGGTCCGCAAGACAATGGTGCTGGTATGTCTGGTGGTCGCCCTGGGCTGCATGCTGGCCTGCGCGTTCGGCAGCCCGCAAGTCGCGGTGCTGGGTCTGCTCACCTTCTCACTCGCCAACGGGCTCGGTGCGTTCAGCGTGTTCTCAATCGGCCAGACCATTGCGGGGCCGCGCTGCGCGGGCAAATGGATCGGCATCCAGAACGGCGTTGCGGGGATGTCTGGCGTGATCGGGCCGCTGCTGACCGGCTGGTCGATCGACCAGACCGGCAACTACCGCGTCGCCTTCCTGATCGCGGCAGGCGTGGTCGTGCTGGGCATGGTGTGCTGGGGCGTTGTGGTGCGCAAGGTCGAGCCGCTGGAGTGGGGGGAGCTCTAGACCCCCTCGACGATCATCAGCGAACCGGTCGAGGCCGCAAGCCGGATCTTGAGCGCTTCCTGGTACTCGGGCGAATTGTACCAAGCCTTAGCGGCAGCCAGACTGGGAAATTCGAGCACCACGTTGCGCCCGCACTCGCCGTCACCTTCGAATTGCTCAGCCGTTCCGGCGCGCACCAGAAAGGTACCGCCGTGCGCGGCCACGGTCTCGCCGGCCAGCGGGCGGTAAGTAGCGTAGGCTTCCGGATCGTGGATGTCCGAAACCTGCACGATGACATAGCCCTTCGCAGTCACAATACTACTCCCACTCGATCGTCCCCGGCGGCTTGCTGGTGTAATCGTAAACCACCCGGTTAATTCCCTTGACCTCGTTGATGATCCGCGTCGCGCAGCGCGACAAAAACGCCGCGTCGAAGGGGTAGATATCGGCGGTCATGCCGTCGGTGCTGGTCACTGCGCGGAGCGCGCAGACATTGTCGTAGGTCCGGCTGTCGCCCATCACGCCGACGGTCTTGACGGGCAGCAGCACCGCGAAGGCTTGCCAGATTGCGTCGTACAAACCGGCGTTGCGGATTTCGTCAAGGTACACCGCGTCGGCTTTCCGCAGCACGTCGCAGCGCTCGCGGGTCACTTCGCCCGGGATGCGGATGGCAAGGCCCGGGCCGGGGAACGGGTGGCGGCCGACGAAGATCTCGGGCAGGCCAAGCTCGCGGCCAAGCTCGCGCACTTCGTCCTTGAACAGTTCGCGCAAGGGTTCGACCAGCTGCATGTTCATCCGCTCGGGCAGCCCGCCGACGTTGTGGTGGCTCTTGATCGTAACGCTCGGCCCGCCAGTGAACGATACGCTCTCAATCACGTCGGGGTAAAGTGTGCCCTGCGCGAGGAATTCAGCCCCCCCGATTGTCTTGGCCTCAGCCTCGAACACGTCAATGAAGGTCTTGCCAATGAATTTGCGTTTGGCTTCGGGGTCGGTCACGCCGGCCAGCCCGCCAAGGAACAGTGCCGATACGTCCTTGTGGACCAGCGGGATGTTGTAGTGGTTGCGGAACAGGCTGACGACCTGCTCGGCCTCGCCCAGCCGCATCAGGCCGTGATCGACGAACACACAGGTCAGCTGCTCACCGATCGCCTCGTGGATAAGCACTGCGGCGACTGCCGAGTCCACGCCGCCCGACAGACCGCAGATCACCTTGCCCGTGCCGACCTGCTTCCTGATTTCCTCGATCTTGGTCTTCCTGAATTCGGCCATGGTCCAGTCACCGGCGAGGCCGCAGACGTGGCGGACAAAGTTCTTGTAGAGCCTGCCGCCATCGGGGGTGTGGACCACCTCGGGGTGGAACTGCATCGCGTAGATGCGCTTTTCTTCATTGGCGATCACCGCGAAGGGGGCGCCGGGGCTGGAGGCGACCGGCTTGAACCCGGGGGCCAATTGCGTGACCTTGTCGCCGTGGCTCATCCACACCTGGTGGGTTTCGCCTTCGGACCAGAGCCCGTCAAACAGCGCGCAGCTATCGTTGATCTCGATGAAGGCACGGCCGAATTCGCCGCTGTCACCGGGGAGGACCTCGCCGCCCAATTGGTGCATCAGCGCTTGCTGGCCATAGCAGATCGCCATGATCGGCAGCCCGCTCTCAAGGATCTCAGCGGGAATGCGCGGGCCGTTCTCGTCGAGCACAGAGGCGGGTGAGCCCGACAGGATAATTCCCTTCGGCTGCATCCGCGCGAAGGCCTCGCTCGCCGTGTTGAACGGGGCAATTTCGGAATAGACCCCCGCTTCGCGTACCCGGCGGGCGATGAGCTGGGTAACCTGGCTGCCGAAGTCGACGATCAGGATCGAGTCTGATGGCTGGATGGTCATGGTGGGCCGATAATGATGGATTGGCCCAGGCGCAACATCGGTCCTCTCCATTTTGCGCAGCCAAATGAGGAGGTGGCAGCGCGCAGCGCTGACGGAGGGGTGTCGAGGCTCGCCCAGAGACCCCTCCGTCACGCCTTCGGCGCGCCACCTCCCCATTTGCCCTTCGGAAAAATGGAGAGGATCTTGGACTTTAACCCGTGATCATATCCCTGAGCTCGGTCTTGAGCAGCTTACCGATATGGCTACGCGGCATTTCGCCGATTGCGTGGAGCGCTGAGACGCGCTGGGTCTTGCCTAGCTTGCTGTTGGCGGTGATGCGGATATCTTCGAGCGTAGTTTCCTCAACGCCGGGCCGCAGCACCACAAACCCGACCGGGGTCTCGCCCCATTGGTCGCTCGGCACACCGACCACTGCCGCTTCAACCACGCGTTCGTCTTTGGCGAGTTCATGCTCGAGGTCGATCGGGAAAATGTTGAAGCCGCCCGAGATGATCACATCCTTGGTCCGCCCGACGAGTTCGACAAAGCCGTCGGCGTCGACCCGGCCGACGTCGCCCATGCGCTGCCAGGTGCTGCCGTCGGCAGGGTCGGTCCAATAGCCTTCGCGGGTCTTTTCGGGCTGGTTTTTGTAACCGGACATCATCGTGGGGGACTTGCCGACCAGTTCACCGGCCTCGCCCGGAGGCAACTCGTTACCGGCTTCGTCAATCACCTTGAGCGAATGGCCCGGCGCGGGGAAGCCAACGGTGTGGAGCTTGTCGGGGTGTTCGTGGACCGGGAAGATGCAGGCTACCCCGCCTTCGGTCATGCCGTAGATCTCGATCAGGCCGCCTGGCATGCGGCGCAGCACTTCGGCCTTGAGATCGGCCGGGAAGGGCGCGCTGGTGCAGTACTTCATCTTCATCGATGACAGGTCGTAGTCATCGAAATGCTCGAACTGCATCAGCCGGCGGTATTGCACCGGGACCAGCATGGTGTGGGTGATATGCTCGTTCTGCGCGCGTTCGAGCCACTTCAGGGTGTCGAACTTGCCCATCAGGCTCGCGCAGCCGCCCGAATACATCGTCGGCAGGAACACCGCCATCGTGGTGTTCGAATAGAGCGGGGTCGAACACAGCGTGCGGCTGTCCTGGCCATAGTTGAGTGCGGCCCGGAAGGTCATCTGCCGCCAGCGCATGCCGTGCGAATGAATGATGCCCTTGGGCACGCCGGTGGTGCCCGAGGAATAGATGATGTTGAGCGGATCCTTCTCCGCCGGATCGAACGGCGCGGCCTTGGTCCCGGTCGCGGCCATGAAGCTATCGAGTTCCTCGTCGAGTACGATCTGGTTTGCGGTCGGGAGCAGAAAATCGCCCAGTTCGGTCAGTTTCGCGCGGTCGACGAACAAGTGGATCGCGCCCGAATCCGCCGCCATTCCCGCGAGCTGATCGGGGCTGGCGCTGGTGGTCAGCGGCGCGGCGCAGCCGCCGGCGCGGATAGACGCGAGATAGACCAGCGCATAGCCCACCGTGGTAGTGCCCAGGATCGCGACTGCCTGGCCGCGCTCCAGCCCATCGGCCTGAAGCCGCGCCGCGATCCGCTCGACGCGGCCGGCCACTTCGCGCCACGACAGCGTGGTCGTTCCATCATAGAGCGCGTCGGCCTCGCCGCGGTGCGCGCCCCAAGCGGCGATCAGGCCAGGAAACGAGCCGAACTCGGCATCAAGCAGGGCGGCGGGATTTTGCGTCATGGGTCGGGTCTCTCCGCGATAAGTCTGGTCTTTGCCTGCAGCTTAGACATGCGGCGGCCCGGATGGAAACAGGTATATTAACCGTCCGGCTAATAGTTGCAAAATGCGCAACACCCCTCCCGCCCTTTGCACTGGCAATGTCTACCAAAACACTTATGTTGCGTTTGGCGGACATAATGTTTTGCCTATGCAACTGGAGATACCCAATGCGCAGCATCATTTCGATTGTGCTGCCGGCCATCGTCGCGATTTCGATCAGCGGACTGATGTTCACCGCCACGCTTGCCTAAGCGCAGCGGTCCGGCCCAGCTCCCAACCTCAAAGGGCCGTCACGCCTTTGCGTGGTGGCCCTTTGTTGTTTCACATGCTCGATAAGAGCTTGACCAGCGCGTAGAGGTAATCGCGTCCATCCATCAGCGAGCGCACTTCCATATGCTCGTTGAGCCCGTGGATGTTGTTCATCTTGCTGTCGGCCCAGATCCCCGGAACCCCGTAAGTCGGGATGCCGACCGCGGCGGTGTAGACCCCGTCGCTCGCCCCGGTGGAGATCGTCGGGACCACCGGCACGCCGGGGAAGAACTTGGCCGAAAGCGTGGTCATCGGCCCGATTATCGCCGGATCGAGCGGCGGCACCTTGGCGATCGGCTTGTCCTTGACGCGCTGCTCGATCGTGATGCCTGGGTTGCCGATCACTTGCGCGAGTTCGGCCTGCGTCTCATCCGACGTGCGGCCCGGGAACATCCGGCAATTGACGTTGACCGTGACCCGCTGCGGCAGCGCGTTCAAGGCATGCCCGCCCTGGACCAGCGTTGCTACGCAGGTGGTGCGCAGCATCGAATGCAAGCTGCGGTCCTGGTTGACGATCGCTTCTGAGGCAGCATCGTTCGGATTGGCAGCGAGCGCGGCCATCGCCTTGCCCAGTTCGCCTGGATAGAGCGGGCCAGCCTTCGAGAAGAACGTGCGCGTGGTGTCGTTGAATTCCAGCTTGAATTCATGATCGCGGATTTTCAGCACCGCGTCAGACATCGCGTAGATCGCGTTGTCGCGCACCGGCGAGGAGGCATGCCCGCCCTCGTTCGTCGCGGTCAAGGTGAAGTCCTGGTAAGCCTTCTCGCCGACCTGAATGGTCTGGACCAAAAGCTTGCCACCCGCATCCGAACGCCCGCCGCCGCCTTCGTTCAGGGCATCGGCCGCATCGATCAGGTCGCGCTTGTTCTTGGTCAGCCACTCTGCGCCGTTGAACGCGCCCGAGGTTTCCTCGCCGCAGGTCAGCGCCAGCTTGACCGTGCGCCTAGGCTTGTAGCCCTCTTTGGCGAAGCGAACCATCGTGTCGGTCCACACCGCTGCCTGCGCCTTGTCGTCGCTCGATCCGCGCGCGTAGAACTGACCGTTCTCCTCGATGAGCGTGAACGGATCGCGGGTCCAGTCGGCGCGATTGGCCTCGACCACGTCGATATGGGCGAGCAGCAGCATGGGTTTCAGTTTCTTGTCGGTGCCAGGATAAACCACCACTACCCCGCCGTCCTTGGGATGTTCGGGCGTGCTGAACAAGGTGATCTGACTGTCGGGGATGCCTGCCGCGCGCATCCGCGCCGCCATGCGCTCCGCCGCCAAGGTGCAGCTACCTGCCGATAGCGTCGTATTGGTTTCCACCAGCTCTTTGTAGAGGCCCTTGAACTCGACCTGGTCGGGGCGCAGCTGGGCATCCATCGCGCCCGCTTCGGCAGCGAGCGCGGTGGTCCCGAGAAGGGCGATGGCGATAAACTTTTTCATGAACAGTCTCCTTGATTCCGGCGGCAATTGAGCAGGAATTCCCTGTGGATGGAAGGGGGCGCAATGACTTCCGTTTTGGGCCCTCAATCCCTATATCCTTGGTATGTCCGACACCCCCGAAAACACTCTCAGTTCTGGGCCAAACCAGAACGAATACGGCGCTGACCAGATCAAGGTCCTCAAGGGCCTTGACGCGGTGCGCAAACGCCCCGGCATGTACATCGGCGATACCGACGATGGCTCGGGCCTGCACCACATGGTGTTCGAGGTTTCGGACAACGCGATCGATGAAGCTCTGGCGGGGCATTGCGATCTGGTCTTGATCGAACTCAACCCCGATGGCTCGGTCTCGGTCGAGGACAACGGCCGCGGTATCCCGACCGGAATTCATACCGAAGAAGGCGTTTCGGCGGCCGAAGTGATCATGACCCAGCTTCACGCCGGGGGTAAGTTCGAGAACACCTCGGACGACAACGCCTACAAGGTTTCTGGCGGCCTCCACGGCGTCGGGGTGTCGGTGGTCAACGCGCTCAGCGAATGGCTCGAACTGACCATCTGGCGCGACGGCGAAGAACATTGGATGAAGTTCGCCCACGGCGATGCGGTTGCGCCGCTACGCGTTGTCGGACCGGCTCCTGCAGGCAAGAAGGGCACCCGGGTCACCTTCATGGCCAGCACCGACACGTTTAAGAACGTGCTCGAATTCGATTTCGAAAAGCTTGAACACCGCTACCGCGAACTCGCCTTCCTCAACTCGGGCGTGCGGGTGCTGCTGCGCGACAAGCGGCATGAGGAAATCAAGGAGCATGATCTCTATTACGAAGGCGGGATCGGTGCCTTCGTTGGCTATCTCGATCGCAACAAGGTTGCCTTGCTGCCCGATCCAATCGCGATTTCGTCCGAGCGCGAGGGGATCGCGATCGAGGTCGCGCTGGAATGGAACGATTCGTATTACGAAAACGTCCTGTGCTTCACCAACAACATCCCGCAGCGCGATGGTGGCACCCACCTCGCCGCGTTCCGCGCCGCGCTGACCCGCACGCTTAACAATTATGCCGAGAAGTCTGGCCTGCTGAAGAAGGAAAAGGTCAGCCTGACCGGCGAGGACATGCGCGAAGGGCTGACCGCGATTGTCTCGGTCAAGCTGCCTGACCCGAAGTTCTCCTCGCAGACCAAGGACAAGCTGGTCTCGAGCGAAGTGCGCCAGCCGCTCGAAAGCCTGATGGCCGATAAGATGAGCGACTGGCTGGAGGAAAATCCCGCTTACGCCAAGCAGGTCGTCGGCAAGATCATCGATGCCGCGGCGGCGCGCGAAGCGGCCAAGCGCGCGCGCGAGCTGACCCGGCGCAAGGGCGCGATGGACATCGCCTCGCTCCCCGGCAAGCTCGCCGATTGCCAAGAACGCGATCCCGCCAAGTGCGAGCTGTTTCTGGTCGAAGGCGATAGCGCCGGCGGTTCGGCCAAGCAGGGGCGTGACCGTCATATCCAGGCAATCCTGCCGCTTAAGGGCAAGATCCTCAACGTCGAGCGGGCGCGGTTCGACCGAATCATCTCATCGAAGGAAGTGGGGACGCTGATCCAGGCCATGGGCACCGGGATTCGCGACGAGTTCAACCTTGAAAAGCTGCGCTATCACAAGATCATCATCATGACCGACGCCGACGTCGACGGCGCACACATCCGTACGCTGCTGCTCACGTTCTTCCACCGCCAGATGCCCGAAATCATCCGCAATGGGCACCTGTTCATCGCTCAGCCGCCGCTGTTCAAGGTCAACAAGGGCCGCAGCGAAGTCTACCTCAAGGATGCATCCGAGCTTGACCGTTACCTGGTCGAGGCGGGTACTGCGGGCCGCGTGCTCGAAACCAAGGGCGGGGCGCGCGGCGGGACCGAGCTGGCCGCGCTGGTCCAGCACGCGCTGCGTATGCGCAGCCTGATGGGCTTTGTCCCGCGGCGCTATGACCCGGCGGTGATCGAGGCGTTGGCGATGGCCGGGCTGTTCGATCCCGAACTTGACCGGGCCGGCAGGCAGGCCGCGCTGGCCAAGGCCTCGACCTGGCTCGACCTGGGCGACCGCGAGGCCAAGTGGACCACCGAACTGACCGAAGACGGCGCGGTCATGGTCAAGCGCGTGTGGCGCGGCGTGACCGACGCGCATCCGATCGAAGCGGGCTTTCTGACCAGCGCCGAGGCGCGCAAGCTGGCACGGCTCGCGGTCGAAAACGTCGATGTATACGAAACCCCAGTGCGGCTGGTGCGAACCACTGCGGTGGAGGAAACGCCTGAGAGCGATGCCGCCGATGATGCGGCTGACGACGCGCCCGCGCCGGTCGCCGCCAAGGACCAGATCACGCGGCCTTCCGAACTGCTCGAGGCGGTGCTCGCCGGCGGACGCAAGGGCTTGTCGATCGCGCGCTACAAGGGGCTGGGCGAAATGAACGCCGAGCAGTTGTGGGAAACCACGCTTGACCCCGACAACCGCGTGCTGCTCCAGGTCAAGGTCGAGGATGCCGACGTCACCGACGAGATCTTCACCCGGCTGATGGGCGACGTGGTCGAACCGCGCCGCGAATTCATCCAGGAAAACGCGCTCAACGTGGCCAATCTGGACGTCTAAACCGCCGCTAGCGCCTGCTCGAAGTCGGCGATCAAGTCGTCGGCGTCCTCGATCCCGATGCTGATCCGCACCAGGTTGTCGGTGATGCCAAGCTGCGCCTTGCGCTCGTCGGGCACCGATAAGTGGGTCATCGCCGCCGGCAGGCTGGCGAGCGTCTCGGTCCCGCCAAGGCTGACCGCAAGCTTGGCGATCTTGAGACTGTCGAGGAAACGGAACGCTTCGGCCTCGCCGCCCTTGATATAGAGCGAGAACGTGCTGCCCGCGCCGGTGCAATGGCGATCGAAGATGTCTTGCTGGCGCGGATCGGCGATGTCGCCGAGGTAGCCGAGCCCTTCGACCTTGGGGTGGCCCTTAAGGTAGGCGCATACTTTGGCGGCGTTCTCACCCGCGCGGCTCATGCGCAGTTCGACCGTCTCAAGGCTGCGCATCAGCATCCACGCGGTGTGCGGATCGAGGATCCCGCCCATGGTGTTGCGCAGCATCCGCACCGGGGTCATCCACTTGGTCGCTCCGCCGATCGATCCGGCGACCAGGTCCGAATGTCCGCCGACGTATTTGGTCAGCGAATAGACCACGATATCCGCGCCGTGCTTCAGCGGCTGCTGCCACAGCGGGCCGAGGAACGTGTTGTCGATCGCGATCGGGCAATCCGCGTCCAGCACCGCGTCGCGCGCAACCTTGACCGCTTCGACATCGACCAGCGCGTTGGTCGGGTTGGCCGGGCTTTCGAGGTAGACCATCGCCACTTTGCCGCCTTGGGCTTCAGCTTGCGCCTTGGCCTTGGTCAACGCCACGTCGAGTTCCTCGCGAGTCGCCCCGGCGGGGAAATCGACATAAGTGATGCCAAAGCGGCTCAGCGTCTTGGCGACTAAGCCTTCGCTCGCGGCGTAGAGCGGGCCCGAATGGACGATCACGTCGCCCTGCGAACAAAAGGCCAGGAACAGCACGCAGATCGCGGTCATCCCGCTCGAGAAAACCAGGCTTTCCTCTGCCCCGTCCCACAGCGACAGCCGCCCTTCGAGGATCTGCTGGTTAGGCCCGTTGAAGCGCGAGTAAACTAGGCCCTCGCTGCCGCCGGGGCGCTTGCCGGTGATCCCTTCGAAGAAGTGCTTACCCTCTGCCGCATTGGCAAAGGCGAAGGTGCTGGTCAGGAAAATCGGTGCCTTGAGGCTGCCTTCGGACAGCACCGGATCATAGCCGTGGCCCATCATCATGGTGGCAGGGGACAACTGGCGGTTGCCGATGGCGGTAAGCGCAGCCTTGGGCTTGCGCGGCGGAGTGGCGGTGGCGTTGTCTGTCATGATGGTTACGGCTGTAACCAGTCTGTGCGGCGCTGTCACCCAGCGCCGCCCATAACTTACCCGCTTACTTCGGCGAGAGCACCATCAGCATCTGGCGGCCTTCCATGCGGGGATAGGCCTCGATCTTGGCGTCTTCGTTGGTGTCGTCTTGGACCCGCTTGAGCAGGTTCATGCCGAGCTGCTGGTGGCTGAGCTCGCGCCCGCGGAAGCGCAGGGTCACCTTGACCTTGTCGCCTTCGCCGATGAATTTGTGGATGGCGCGCATCTTCACGTCGTAATCGTGATCGTCGATATTGGGACGCATCTTGATCTCCTTGATCTCCTGCGTCTTCTGCGATTTGCGGGCGAGGTTGGCCTTTTTCTGGGCCTCGTAACGGAACTTGCCGACATCAAGGAACTTGCACACCGGCGGATCGGCGTTGGGCGACACTTCGACCAGGTCGAGCCCGAGGCTGTTGGCCTGCTCGATCGCCTCTTTGGTGTACATCACGCCGATGTTTTCACCGGCTTCGTCAATGACGCGGACTTTGTCGGAAGTGATCATCGCATTGTAGCGCGGCCCGCTTTTGACGGGGGGCGACATCATGCGCCGGGGTGGGGGTGCTATAGTAGTGACTCCTGAAGCTATGAATACCAGCGCGCCCCTTAAAGGGATTCGCGGCCCGGGGGAAGTGGGAAGGTTTTAGGCTAACGCTTGGAACAGCGGGAACCGGACCAGCTTGCCCTGCACCCCGATCAGCGCATCGACTTCGCGCGCCGGCTGCATCGCCTTCATGATCGCCGGGTCGGACGCGTCGAGTCCGCCGGTCAGCGCACCGAACGCGGGCAGGATCAACTTGCGCTCGCTGCGCACGGCACAAGGCCGGCTGATCGAGCGGCCGCGGACATTGACGCGAAGCTTGGGATGGTAGTGGCCCGACAGTTCGGCGCGGCTCTCACCCGCCTTGGCCTCATGCCGCAAGACCAGCGCGCCAAGGTCCAATTCCTCGACGCTGGTCCCGTTGGGCACCGCGCCCAGATCATGGTTGCCCGCAATCCACACCCAATCGGTCGCCCGGGTCAGCGCATCGAGCATGCCGGCTGCGTGGGCTTCGAGCCGCGCCGCTCCCGCTTTGTCGTGGAAATTATCGCCGAGGCAGAACACCCGCCGCGCGCCGGTTGCGCGGATCGCGAGCGCGACCCGTTCAAGCGTTTCACGGCTGTCATACGGTGGCAGCATCTGCCCGAACCGCGCGTAGAAGCTGGACTTTTCAAGGTGCAGGTCGGCCACCAGCAAAGCCTGCTCACGCGGCCAGTAGAGCGCACGGCCAGCCACCAGCGCCAGTTCTTCATCTGCGAACGAAAAGGGAACCATGGCTTGGCTCTTGCCGCACGCGGATTCGCTTGGCAAGGCCGAAGAATGACCGATTGGACCCCGCACACCACCCAAGCCCGCGCATGGTTCGAAAGCTTGCGCACGCGCATCTGCAACGCCTTCGAGGAAATCGAGGCCGAGGCCGGAAGCGTTGCGCGGTTCGAATTGACCCCGTGGAGCCGCGAGGAAGCAGGCAACCTCGATCCCGGCGGCGGCACCCGCGCGGTGATGAAGGGCAAGGTGTTCGAAAAGGTCGGGGTCAATGTCTCGACCGTCAACGGCAAGTTCGCTCCGGAATTTGCGGCGAGCATCAACGGCGCGAGCGAGCAGGACCCCGGCTTCACCGCTACCGGCATCAGCCTGGTCGCGCACATGGCCAACCCGCACGTCCCCGCGGTGCACATGAACACCCGTTTCCTGGTTACCAGCAAAGCGTGGTTCGGCGGCGGCGGCGATCTCAACCCGCCGCTGCCCTATGCCGAGGACACCGACGTATTTCACGCCCGCTTCAAGCAGGCCTGCGATGCACACGATCCGGCTTATTATCCGCGCTTCAAGGTCTGGGCGGACGATTACTTCTACATCCCGCACCGCCAGGTTCACCGCGGTGTGGGCGGGATCTTCTACGATCACCTCGAATGCGGCGATGATGACTCTTTCGCAGCGAACTTCGCCTTCACCCGCGACGTCGGCGAGGCCTTCCTCGACATCTATCCGCAGCTGGTGCGCCGCCGGATGAACATGCCCTTCACCCCCGCCGACAAGCAGGCCCAGCTCGAATGGCGCGGGCGCTATGCGGAATTCAACCTGGTCTATGACCGGGGCACACTGTTCGGGCTCAAGACCGGCGGTAACATCGACGCCATTCTGATGAGCCTCCCGCCCGAAGCGGTGTGGAGCTGAAGCCGGGGCGGCGCGCTGCCCGCGCCGCCCCGACTGCAAATTAGCGGCCGCTCGAGAAGATCACCGAGGCGATCAGCCCGGTCGCGACTGCAACCAGCAGAAACCGATCGTTGTTGCGGCGCCATTCGTAGCCGCGCGGCGGCTGGCGCAGGCGGTAGGTGCGATAATCGACCTGCTGCGCGCGCTGCCAGTCGTTGTAGCCCATCCGCTCGCCGCGGCTCCAGTTGTGGCTCTGGCCGCGATCATTGCCCCAGCCGTTGTGGCGGCCATTGTCAAGGCGGCCCTGTGCCTTGGGTGAATTGCCGTGATTGCCGCGATTCCCACCCGGGTCAGCGATCGCTGCCGTGCTGGCGAGCAAAGCGGCCATGGTCGCTCCGGTCAGCATGCGTTTCATGATCAATCCTAATGGTGCGAGTTGCACCGGCTCGGCCCCGGAAGTCCGGGAGCGCAAAGAGCAAATGAGGGAGCACGCGATTGGTTCCGCAAGCGGCCGCGCAGGCAGCGCTCTGCGCCAGACCGAACTCATGATATGGGCGCGGGCATGACAGCGATCGACGACATCATCGTCCATACGCATCTTCAGGACGGTCGCCGGATCTGCATCCGGGCGGTCCGCCCTGACGATGAGCCGCGGATGCGCAGCGGGATCGAGCAGCTCTCAAAGCAGTCGCGCTACCTGCGGTTCTTCTCGGGTGCGCCGCAACTTCCCGACCGGGTTGTCGCCGGACTGGTCGCGGTTGACGGCCACCGCCACCTTGCCTGGGGCGCGATCCTGACCGACGACCCCCAGCATCCGGCGATCGGCGCGGTGCATGCGGTCCGCGACCAGGCAGGCGGCAGCACCGCTGAATTCGCCGTGGGCATCCTCGATGCGTTCCACGGGCAAGGCCTCGCCCGGATGCTCAGCGCGGTGCTGCTGATCCATTGCCAGGCTGAGGGCATCGCCGCGATGGACGTCCAGGTGCTGAGCGAAAACCACGCCGCGACTGCGCTGGTCCGCGCCTTGGGCGGGCAACGGTCCCGCACCGAGCAAGGGATCAGCGATTATGTGCTCGATACCGCTGCCGCGCTCGGCGCGCTGCGCGCGAACCCCGACTTGACCGGTCTCGGCGCCGTCTTTGCCGTCTTTGCCGCTTACCTTTGACCGGGACGAACCGGCGAGCGCCGCGACAAAAAATGACCCAATTGCGCGAAGGGCCTTGCCCCGCGCGGCATAAACCCCCCACACTCACCCCCTGATGCTGCGCCAGTACGAACTTGTCGAACGTGTGCTTGCCTACGATCCGGATGCGGACGAGGCGATGCTCAACCGCGCATACGTCTATACCGTGCAGAAACACGGCACTCAGAAGCGCGCCTCGGGCGATCCCTATTTCAGCCACCCGATCGAAGTTGCCGGGCTGATGACCGAGCTGAAGCTCGACCAGGAAACCATCATCACCGCGCTGCTCCACGACACGGTCGAGGATACGCTGGCGACGGTCGAGGAGGTCGAAAGGCTGTTCGGGCCCGAGGTTGCCCGGCTGGTCGACGGGGTAACCAAGCTTTCCAAGATCGAAGCGATGGGCGAGACCGAGCGCGCGGCGGAAAACCTGCGCAAGTTCTTCCTCGCGATGAGCGACGATATCCGCGTGCTGCTGGTCAAGCTGGCCGACCGCCTGCACAACATGCGCACGCTCCATTTCATCAAGAGCGTGGACAAGCGCCAGCGCATTGCCCGCGAGACGATGGATATCTACGCCCCGCTCGCCGAGCGGGTGGGCATGTACGAATACATGCGCGAGATGCAGCTGCTCGCGTTCGAGCAGCTTGAGCCTGAGGGCTACGGCATCATCACCGGCCGACTCGCGCAGATCCGCGAGACCGACCACGGCCAGGTCGACGCGATCGCGCTCTCGATCAAGCAGGCGCTGGCCGAAGCGGGATTGAAGGTCGAAGTTTCGGGCCGCGAGAAGCACCCCTATTCGATCTGGAAGAAGATGGCCGAGCGCCACGTCAGCTTCGAACAGATCACCGACATCATGGCCTTCCGCGTGCTGACCGACTCAGTCAGCGACTGCTACCGCGCCTTGGGCATCCTCCATTCAACCTGGCAGATGATCCCCGGGCGCTTCAAGGACTACATCTCGACGCCCAAGTCGAACGGCTACCGCAGCCTCCACACCGCGCTGATCTTCGAAAATTCGATGCGCATGGAAGTGCAGATCCGGGACCAGGAAATGCACCGCACCAACGAATTTGGGCTCGCCGCGCACTGGGCCTACAAACAGGGCGGAGCGACACCCGACGGGCAGGTCGGCTGGCTGCGCGATCTGATCGAGATCGTCGATGAAAGCCATGACGCCGAGGAACTGCTCGAGCATACCAAGCTCGCGATCTATCAGGACCGGATCTTCGCCTTCACCCCCAAGGGGCAATTGCTGCAACTGCCCAAGGGCTCGACCCCGGTCGACTTCGCCTATGCGGTCCATTCCGATCTCGGCAGCTTCGCGGTCGGCGCCAAGATCAACGGGCGGCATATGCCGTTGCGCACCCAGCTGGCCAATGGTGACGTGGTCGAGATCATCAAGAGCCGCAACGCCTCGCCCCAGCTCGCGTGGATGGGCTTCGTCGTCACCGGCAAGGCCCGCGCTGCGATCCGCCGCGCAGTGCGCGCCAAGGAGCGCGAGGAAGTCGCCGCGATCGGGCGAAAGCTGTTCGACCAGATCGCCGAGCGCCTGCCCTCGAAGATCGGCAAAAAGGCCGTGCGCGACGCGGCCAAGCGGCTTGGCCTGGGCGGCGAGGAAGACCTGATGGCGGCGATCGGCACCGCCAAGGTCGAAGACCGCGCGGTGATGGAAGCGCTGGTCCCGGGCAGCACCAAGGACCTGCCCGAGCCCGACAACTGGAACAAGCAGGACCGCGCAATCTCGATCCGCGGGCTGACCGCCGGCATGGCCTTCCACCTTGGCCAGTGCTGCCACCCGGTGCCGGGCGACCGCATCGTCGGCATCCGCGAACCCGACAAGGGTGTGGTCGTCCACACCATCGATTGCCTGGCACTAGCCAGCGGGGTCGATGCCGACTGGCTCGACCTGTCGTGGGGCGAACGCACCACCGGCGCGCTCGGCCGGGTCCGCGTGGTGCTCTACAACCGTCCCGGCACGCTCGCCGAAGCGGCAGGCATCTTCGCTGGCAACCGCGCCAATATCGGCAGCCTCGACAACATCGGCCGCGACGACCTGTTCTCGACCTATGAGATCGACCTTGAGGTGTCCGATCTTGCGCACTTGACGCGGATCGTTTCGGCCCTGCGCGCGAGCGATGCAGTGGCCGAGGCGGAGCGCATATGATCGTTCTCACGGGCATCGACCACGTCCAGCTGGCGATACCCGTCGGCGGCGAGGACCTAGCACGGCCGTTCTACGCGGGCCTGCTCGGCCTCACCGAAATGCCCAAGCCCGAACCGCTCGCGTCGCGCGGCGGGTGCTGGTTCGAAGCGCCGGGGGTAAAGCTGCACCTTGGCGTCGAGGCTGACTTCCGCGCCGCGAAAAAAGCGCATCCCGCGCTGCTGGTGAGCGACCTGCATGCCCTCGCCGCCAAGCTCGAAGCCGCAGCAGTGCCGCTGCGCTGGGACGACGAACTGCCCGACGTGCTGCGCTGCCATGTCGACGATCCCTTCGGCAACCGGATCGAACTGATCCAGGTCTGATTGGGCCCTGCGCAGATTGGTTCACGCAGAGACGCAGAGAAGAGATTGAGACGCAGAGAGGTTGCATTCGCGGCGAAGCCGCAGGTAAATTCGGCTCTTCGTCTGGCGGCGCGTCCGAATGTGAAATCGGCTTCGCCGAACGCACTGCCCCTTCGCGCCTCACCTTTCTTTCTCTGCGCCTCTGCGGCAACCCTTTCTTCTTCCTTCAAACCTCCAGCACCACCTCAACCGCATCCCCCTCGCCGAGCCCCTCGGCCTTGCGCACCGTGGCCTTGATCGGAAGCAGCCAGCCAAGCTCCTTCGACGGAAACACCGAGGTCTTGAAGGTACTGCCGCCAATCGTCGCCACGACCTTGAGCGAGCCGAATCCGCGCGAGGCCCCCTTCAGCCGCCGCATAATTGAAGTGCCCGACAAAGCCTCGCCCGCGGCGCCATCGATGGTCACGAAAAACCACGCCGCCGGAGCCAATGGCGTGGTCCAGCGCCACAGCGGCCCGGTGTGGGTGATGGTTTCGGTCATCTGGGTTCACACGAAGACACAAAGAGCACGAAGAGATTGTTCAACTACCAAAGGTCCAACATCCTCGCGAAAGCGGCACAAAAAGAGTCCCGCTTTCGCGAGGATAGCAGGCTCTTGAACGTGGCCGGACCTCTTCGTGTTCTTCGTGTTCTTCGTGTCTTCGTGTGAACCAATCTATTTCACCCGCCGCACCGGCACCGGGATGTTGCAGATGTCTGCCCCTCCCGCAGGCTGGATGAAGAACGCATCGCGGCGGTTGGCGCGCGCGTCGGCATAGCCCGTGAAGCTGGCGCTTTCGGTGGAGAGGTATTCGTAAGCCGGTAGGTCCTTGACCTCCACACCCGGATGAATCGACAGGATCTGCACCCGCTCGTCGCCCTGCGCAAGATCGTAGAACCCCAGCCCGCCATGCCCGCGTGGCAGGCTCGAGAGGTATTCGATCCCCTCGATCACCCGCCCGACCAGCGCGATGTTGCGATCGAGATGGCGCGGCGCGTGGCCGATCACGACGTAGAGTTCTGCTCCGCTGCCGGTGTTGGGCGAGAGGTCGCGGCCAACCCCGACCATGCCGTAGCAGTGGATGGGCCAGATCGCATGATCGCTGTCGAAACCTGCGGCCAACGGCCAGCCGTTCCAGACGGTCGTAAATTCCGCATAAGGATCAGACCGATGAACTTTTGCGGCGGCCCTCTTTCGGTTCTTTGACTGCCTTTCCGTCAAAGCGTCGTGTGCTGCCTCAAGACCGACGAAGGAGGCTGCAACCTCATTTCCGATGTTTGGACTAGTCTGCACATACTCACTCTTCGCCATCACCGCCATTCCCGCCGGCAACACCTTCGCCTTCACCTTGTCGTCGGCGTTGGGATCGCCCCACTGGACGACGTAATTGTCCTGCACCCGGTTGATGCTCATCCCGTCCCACCAGTGCGCCGCTGCGAGCTTGCGGATGTTGCCGATCCACCCAGCTGAAAACGGCGGCGGCATCAGCTGGATCACTACCCGGCGCGGTTTGCCCCTGGCGTCGGGAGCGAGGTCCATCACCAGCAGGTCGCTCGGCGCGATGCGTGTCCAGTCCCGCTGCGGCGCGGCGGCAACGATCTCGGAGGGCGCGAGCGGCGATGGCTTGGTCTTGCCCGCAGCCTGCGCGGCCGAGGCCTGGGCGAGAGCTGCCGGAGCAGCCGAGAATTGGGAGAGCGCCACCAGCGCGGCGATGGGCAAGAGTATTTTCATGGCGCGCATCCTGACAGCTTGCCCGCGCTTGCGAAAGAGCCAAGGTGCCGCTAGTGCGCCCCCTTCCAAGCATGCGGAGCGGTGGCCGAGTGGTCGAAGGCGCTCGCCTGGAAAGTGAGTATACGCCAAAAGCGTATCGAGGGTTCGAATCCCTCCCGCTC
>JAYUCG010000119.1:0-25300 GCA_043740455.1 Novosphingobium sp.
CCATCGCTTTCATCGACTTCGGAGACGAACACGTTCCCGCCTCCGACCCGCGCGCTGGCGAAGGGCGCCTCGGGCGAGGCGTAGTTCTTCATCACCGCGCCGTTCATGATCGTCGGGTCGCGACCGGCCTGGTCCATGATCCAGCCGGTCATGCCGGTGACCGTGCTTTTGCCGCTGGTCCCGCCGATGGCAATGCGGGTCTCGTTGGCGTTGAACAGCGCGGCGAGCAGCTCGGCGCGGGTCATGCGCGGGCAGCCCAGTTCGTTCGCGCGAACCACCTCGGGTACCGTATCCTCGACCGCCGCGGAGGCGACCAGCGTCTGGCTTGGCGAAACGATGCCGCTGCCGTCCTGCGGATGTAGCGCAAACCCCAGACTCTTCAGCCAGGCGAACTTCTCTGGCGTGCGGCCCTGGTCGCGGCTGCGGTCTGAGCCGGAAACCTGCGCCCCCTGTCCGCGCAGGATCAACGCCAGCGGCAGCATCCCCGAACCGCCGATGCCGCAGAAGAACCAGGGGTGAGACGTAAGATCAGTCATGTCCATTCCGGTATGCGGCCTTGTCAGCCAGCGCAACAGGGTTAGGAAGCATCATGCCTGCAATCGCCATCTGCGCGCCTTCACGACCACTGACCCGCGACGATGCAGCCCGGGTGAGCGCGCTTGCCGCTGAATTTCCGGACCTGAAACTGCATTTCCATGAGCAGTGCTTCCTCAGCGACGGCCACTTCGCCGGCAGCGACGCGCAGCGGCTCGGCGCACTGGTCGACTGCGCCAACGATCCCGCATTTGACGCCGTGTGGTTCGCCCGCGGCGGATACGGAGCGGCGCGGATTGCCGAGGACGCGATCGCGCAGATGAACGGGGCGGCGGGGTTCAAGACGTACCTGGGCTATTCCGATGGCGGGATGCTGCTCGGCGGGCTTTATGCGCGCGATCTGGGCAAGCAGGTTCACGCCCCGATGCCCACCGACATCCGGCGCGATGGCGGGGATGCTGCGGTCCGGCGCACTTTGGCTTACCTTGCGGGTGACAGTTCCGGCGTGGAAACTGCCCTCGATCGCCGCCCGCAGGTGGCGTTCAACCTGACGACGCTCGCGATGTTGACCGGCACCCCGCTCATGCCGGACTTGTCCGGACACGTCGTGCTGGTCGAGGAAGTTGCTGAATATGACTATGCCGTCGACCGGCTGTTCTTCCACGTCACTGCGGCGCTTCCCGCCATCGCCGGGCTGCGGCTGGGCCGGGTATCGGCGGTGCCGGAGAACGAGATCGAATTCGGTCACAGCTCCGAGCAGATTGCCGAGCACTGGTGCAAGCGCGCCGGTGTCCCGTATCTGGGCCGGGCCGACATCGGGCATGACACCGACAACAAGATTGTGCCGTTCGGGACTTGAGCGGCTGCGCCCGTGCGATTAGGCGCGCTGCCGAACAGGAGTTTAGATCATGAGAGCATTCGTTTTCCCCGGGCAGGGCAGCCAAAAGGTAGGCATGGGCGTGGATCTTGCGACCGCCAGCCCGGCGGCACGTGCGGTGTTCGAGGAAGTTGATGACGCGTTGGGCCAGAAGCTCTCCGCAATCATGCGCGAAGGGCCGGAAGAAGCGCTGACCCTGACCGAGAACGCCCAGCCCGCGATCATGGCCAATGCCATCGCCGTGTTGCGGGTGCTCGAGCAGGAAGGCGGCATCGCTCTGGCTGACAAGGCGCAGTTCGTCGCCGGTCACAGTCTGGGTGAATATACCGCGCTGTGCGCCGCCGGGGCGTTCAGCCTCGCCGATACGGCACGCCTGCTGAAGCTGCGCGGGCAAGCGATGCAGGCTGCGGTGCCAGTTGGCGTTGGCGCGATGTGTGCCTTGCTGGGTGCCGATCTGGCCAAGGCGCAGGCCTTGGCCGATGCGGCGGCCGAGGGAGAGGTTTGCACCGTTGCCAATGACAACGATCCGGGCCAGGTCGTGCTCTCAGGCCATAAGGCCGCGATCGAGCGCGCGGTGGCGATGGTCAAGGACTTCGAGATCAAGCGCGGCTTGCTCCTGCCAGTTTCAGCGCCGTTCCACTGCCCCTTGATGCAGCCCGCCGCAGACCGGATGGCTGAAGCGCTCACCGAAACACCGCCGGGCCCGCTCACCGTCCCACTTTTCGCCAATGTGACCGCCGCCGTGGCGAGCGACCCCGCCGAGATCCAGCGCCTGCTGGTCGCACAAGTCACCGGCCGCGTCCGCTGGCGCGAAAGCGTCATCGCGATGAAGGATGCCGGCGTGGAAAGCTTCGTCGAACTGGGCGGCAAGGTGCTGGGCCCGATGATCGGCCGCTGTGTCAGCGACGTGGAGGTCACCAGCGTGGTGACGATGGACGACATCGAGGCCTTGGCACGGGAATTGTAAGAATTTGTTCGCGCGGAGGCGCGGAGACGCGGAGGGGCAATGAACGATATCGATCGCATCAGCGCCGAAGTTGTCGATGCAGCCATCCATATTCATCGTGAGCTTGGGCCAGGGCTGCTTGAAAGCGTGTATGAGGCTGTGCTTGCGGCAAGCCTGGCGCGCTCAGGATTGAAAGTCGTTCGGCAACAGCCGATCGACATAAATTACGACGAGATGCGTTTCGAAGCAGCGTTTGGCGTTGATCTGATCGTTGATATGCAGCTCATCGTCGAGATCAAGTCAGTTGATCGCTTGGCTCCGGTCCATGCGAAGCAGCTGATCACCTATTTGCGACTCATGAACCAGCCCGTAGGTTTGATACTCAATTTTGGCGGAGAGACCATGAAGGAGGGTATCAGGCGGCTCGTCAACAATTACCATTGTCCTTCTTCCTCCGTGTCTCCGCGCCTCCGCGCGAAATCTGAATATGGGAATAGCTGAACTATGGAACACCGCATGTTCGATCTTACCGGCATGACCGCACTCGTAACCGGCGCTGCCGGGGGGATTGGGTCGGCGATCAGCCATGCCTTGGCCAAGCAGGGCGCGCGGTTGGCGATTTCGGGGACCAATCCGGGCAAGCTGCGCGCCTTTCGCGAGGAGCTTAACGACACCTACGGGCACGATCATGTCGAGATCACCTGCGACCTTTCGAACACCGAGCAGGTCGAGCATCTTGTCCCCGCAACCGTCAATACGCTCGGCAAGATCGACATTCTGGTCAACAATGCCGGGATCACCCGCGATAACCTGGCGATGCGGATGAAGGACGAGGAATGGGACGCGGTGATCCGGGTCAACCTCGAAGCTGCATTCAGGCTGATGCGCGCCGCCTGCAGGCCGATGATGAAGGCGCGCCATGGGCGGATCATCAGCATCACCAGCGTGGTCGGCGCGACCGGCAACCCGGGGCAGGTCAACTATGCTGCGGCCAAGGCCGGTCTGGTCGGCATGAGCAAATCGCTCGGCCAGGAAGTCGCGAGCCGGGGTATCACCGTGAATTGCGTGGCACCTGGGTTCATCCGCACCGCGATGACCGAGGTCTTGCCCGATGCGCAGAAGGAAGCGCTCAACGCGCGGATTCCGATGGGCCGGATGGGTGAGGGCGAAGATATCGGCGCCGCGGTCGCTTACCTTGCCAGCAAGGAGGCAGGATATATGTCGGGCCAGACACTCCACGTTAATGGCGGAATGGCGATGCTCGGGTGATCATTGTTGATCTTGGGGCTGATTTTGGGGGCTGATTTATGCGCAAAACTGGTTTGATTGCGGCCATTGCCGCCGCTTGTGTGGCACTTCCCGCCGCGGCAATGACTCCGGGGCAAGCGAATTGCCCGGTCCGACTGGCACCCAAGGACCTTGGCGCCAGGTTGGTCCAGGAGATGCTGAACTACAAGGAAGGGCAGGATACCGATGCGGGCCTGCCCGACGGGATTAAGCAGGTGAACGATGCCTGCATGTAGCGCGAACATTTGCCCGACGCGCAGCGGGACACCTACGTTCGCTATGTCATGGCGCGTCTCAGTCATGACGATCTGGTCCGCCAGCTTGGCGCAATGAGGGTGACGGTAACGGTAATCGACGGCGTATTCGGCATCGGGCCGGGCCGGCAAAAGCCCTCACCGGATCAGGTTGCCGAGGATCAGTTCAACGCGCTGGTCGCTGCCGTGGAGAAAGCTGGCGTATCGATTGAAAAGCTGCCCGATCAGGCCCTGGCCATGATGGGAGCTTACGTCACCGTGACCAGCGAAATGTACCGCGATCAGGCCGCCGTCCACTGAACGTTCGGCGGCTTCGCACCGAGGCCGCATTTGCCAGCATTTATCCCCAGTTAGTGCCCTTACAGGCACTGCTGGCCTTGCCGCAATCTCCCCCGGCGCTAGAGAAGGTAGTCCGCAAATTGACCGCAAGGAGCCGATTCCGGTTACCTGCGTTGGCGACTAGGGGACTAGACCGACCATGAAGGCCACCATCGAACGCGCGACGCTGCTGAAGTGCCTGTCGCACGTCCAATCCGTTGTTGAACGTCGTAACACCATCCCGATCCTCTCGAACGTGCTGATCGAAGCTGCGGCTGACGGCACGGTCAAGGTGATGGCGACCGACCTTGATTTGCAGGTAGTGGAAAGCCTAGGTGCGGTTTCGGTCGAAGTGCCGGGCGCGATCACCGTTTCGGCGCACCTGCTGTTCGACATCGCCCGCAAGTTGCCCGATGGCAGCCAGGTCAGCCTTGAAACGGCGGACAACCGCATGGCGGTGAAGGCCGGGCGCAGCCGCTTCAGCTTGCCGACCCTGCCGCGCGACGATTTCCCGATGATCGTTGAAGGCGATCTGCCGACCAGCTTCGAGCTGCCCGCAGCCTTGCTGGCGCAGATGATTGACCGCACCCGCTTCGCGATCAGCACCGAGGAAACCCGCTACTATCTCAACGGCATTTTCCTGCACGTAACCGACGACGAATTGCGCGCTGCGGCAACCGATGGCCACCGCCTTGCGCGCTTCACCATCGGCAAGCCCGACGGCGCCGACGGCATGCCCGACGTGATCGTGCCGCGCAAATGTGTGGCCGAGCTGCGCAAGCTGCTCGATGAAGCGCAGGATTCCAATGTCCTGATCGACCTTTCGGCCAGCAAGGTACGCTTCACGCTGGGCGGTCAAAACGGCGTGGTGCTGACCAGCAAGCTGATCGACGGGACCTTCCCCGATTACAGCCGCGTCATTCCGACCGGGAACGACAAGCTGCTCAAGCTCGATCCGAAGAGCTTCTGGGAAGGCGTTGACCGCGTCGCTACGATCGCCACCGAAAAGACCCGCGCGGTCAAGATGGCGCTGGAAAACGACAAGGTCACGCTCTCGGTCACTTCGCCCGACAACGGCACCGCGGCGGAAGAAGTGCCCGCCGATTACAAATCGGCCGGGTTCGAGATCGGCTTCAACGCCAATTACCTCAAGGACATTCTTGGCCAGATCGACGGCGATACGGTGGAACTTCATCTTGCCGACGCCGGTGCGCCAACGTTGATCCGCCAGGATGAGAAGAGCCCGGCGCTTTACGTCTTGATGCCGATGCGGGTGTGAGCCGGACGGTCCAAATCGTCCGCGGCGACCTGACGACGTCGCGGATTGTCGATGCGGCGCTGCTGCCGCTCGGCGACGGTGAAGTGCGGCTCAAAATCGAGAGCTTCTCGGTCACCGCCAACAACGTCACCTATGCTGTGGTCGGCGATGCCTTTGGCTACTGGAATTTCTTCCCCAGTGAAGGCGAGTGGGGCGTGGTGCCGATGTGGGGGCACGCCGTGGTCGAAGCCTCACGCCACCCGGATATTGCCGTGGGCGAGCGGGTCTTTGGCTACCTGCCGATGGCCGAGCACCTTGATGTCCTGCCGGGCCAAATCTCGCCCGGCGGGTTCACCGATGCCGCGGCGCATCGCCAGCCGATGAGCCCGATCTACAAACAGTACATCCGCTTCGCCGCCGACCCCGAGCATGACCCCGCGCGTGAGGCCGAGCGGATGATCTTCGGCCCGCTATTCAAAACGGGATTCCTGATCGAGAGCATGATGCGCGGGCAGGGCTGGTTTGGCGCAGAGGTACTGATCTGCACCAGCGCTTCATCCAAGACTGCGATGGCCACGGCCAGCGTGGCGCGCGATCGTTCGCCGCAGATCAAGCGGATCGGGCTGACCTCGGCCGGGAATGTCGATTTCGTGCGGCGCGGCGGGTTTTATGATGAAGTGTTCGCTTACGATGATGCTGGCACTTTGCCGCAGAAGCCATCGGTGCTGGTCGATTTTGCCGGTAACGCCGTGCTGATCCATGCGGTGCACACCGCGCTAGGCGATCACCTCAAATATTCGTGCACCGTTGGTGCGACGCACGTTGGCGCCGGGTTCGGGCAAAACAATAGCCCCCTTCCGGGACCGCAGCCGGTGCTGTTCTTCGCCCCCGATCATGCCGTGGCGGCGATCAAGGAGCTTGGTCCCAAGGCATTCGGCGAAGCTATCGCGGCGAGCTGGGGCAAATTCATCGGCGAAGCAGCCGGCACGGTACGCATCGACGAACGCAGCGGGCTTGAGGCATCGCGCGGCGCTTTTGCTGATACCTTGGCGGGAAGTGCCGATCCGGCGGTCGGTATTGTGATTAGACCCTAGTTCAGCCGCGATGGACGACAACGTCATCTTCGGCCTGTTCCCGTTCTTCTTCATCTCGATGTGGTGCCTCGCGATGTGGACAACGGCGGTTTTCTCAGGCTGGCGAACGCTGCAGGAGCGCTATCCCGATCGGCTTGACCAGTCTGTAGAGCGGCTGAGCTTTCGATCAGGCAACATGGGCAGATTTCTGGGCACAGGGATCAATTTCGGCAATTGCCTGACCTTCGATATCTGCCGCTCGGGCCTGCGGGTATCGGTGCTATTTATCTTGGCGCTGTTCCAGAAGCCGTTCTTCGTCCCATGGAGCGACATCACCGCAAGCGAGCGGCGGCGGTTCTTTTTCCGCGGGGTAGAGCTTCGGTTCGGCGCGGCAGACGATGCCAAAGTCCTGTGGATTTACCGCAAAACCTTCGATCGCATCGCCGCCACCGGACCGCTGCGCCTGACCGCCTAGATATCGACCGCGATCTTGCCGAAGTGCTTGTTCGCGGCCTGGTGGCGGAAGGCGTCGGCGAGGTTCGCCAGCGGGAAGTGGTCGCTGATAACGGGCTTGATGCCATTGGCCTCAATCCCGGCGATCATTGCCAGTTGCTGCGCGCGGCTGCCCACGGTCAGGCCCTGGACGCGCAGGTTCTTGGCCATCAGCAGCGCGGTCTGCACCGGGCCCGCAAAGCCCGCGAGCACCCCGATCAACGCGACATGGCCGCCGACGCGGGTCGCCATCATTGATTGGTCGAGCGTTCCCGCACCGCCGATTTCAACTACGCAGTCCACCCCGCTGCCGCCAGTCAGTTCAAACGCCTTCATCGCCCAGGCGGGCGTTTCCTTGTAATTGATCAGGTGATCTGCGCCCAGCGCCTTGAGCTTGGCCAGCTTGTCATCGGACGAACTGGTCGCGATCACCGTCGCGCCCGCCGCCTTGGCGAACTGCAGCGCGAAGATCGAAACCCCGCCGCTGCCCTGGACCAACACGGTGGAGCCAGGGCGGATTGCGTCATCGACAAACAGCGCGCGCCATGCTGTCAGGCCAGCGCAAGTCAGCGTCGCGGCTTCGGCGGCGTTGTAGCCTGCCGGAACGCGGGTGAACCAATGCTCGGGCGTGACCACCACTTCACGCGCGTAGCCATCGATCCCGTCGCCCGGAACGCCGCGGAAGGCGGTCGCGGGCGGAGTGCCATCGAGCCATTCGGGGAAGAAGTTTGAAACCACAAGGTCACCGACCTTGAAATGGCTGGTCCCTTCACCCACCGCCTCGACGGTTCCCGCGCCGTCGGACATCGGGATGCGCCCGGCGGCGGCGGGGATCATCCCCGTCACCACCGCGAAATCGTGGTAATTGAGCGATGAGGCGGCGAGCTTGACCCGGATCTGGCCGGGGCCGGGCTGGCCGGGGTCCTCGATGGTCGTGGGGAGCAGATTGTCGAGGCTGGCGGGCGAACCTGTGCGGACGGCAGCGATGGTCATTGATCACTCCACAAAAGCCCCTCCCCAACGGGGAGGGGAGAAGAAAGTCTGCTACTCAGCCGCTTCCAGCATCGCCGCGCGTTGCGGTCCGCGGATCAGGCCGCCGGGGGTTTCACCGGTCCAGGTGCCGTCCTTGAAAGTAACGACGCCGGTCTTGATCGTGCAGACATAACCGTCCGCCTTCTGAAGCAGGCGCTTGCCGCCCGCCGGAAGATCGAACGCGAGCCACGGCTTGCCCAGCCTCACCGCATCCATATCGATCACGTTGAGGTCGGCGAGGTAACCCGGCGCGATAATCCCGCGATCATCGAGGCCGTAAAGCCGCGCGGTGTCATAGCACTGCCGCTTGACCGCATTCTCCAGCGTGATCTTGCCGCCACGCTTGCGGTCGCGCACCCAGTGCTGGAGCATGAAAGTCGGGCTCGCCGCGTCGCAGATCGTGCCGCAATGCGCGCCGCCATCTGACAGCGAATTCACGCAGTCGTCGCTGTTCTGCAGCGCTTCGAGGAAATCGAGGTTGCCGTCGGCGTAGTTGAGGATCGGCAGGTAGATGAACCCGGTGCCGCTGCCTTCACACAGCAGGTCATAGGCATATTCGTCGGCCGACTTGCCGGCGGCTTCGGCGCGCGTGGCGATGCTGGCCTCGGCCTGCGGTTCGTAGTCGAAATCGTCGTCCATCTGGTACTGCATGGCCCAGCCTGCGCTGACCACCATGATCAGCCCGACGATGTCCTGCGGCACTTCGCTGTAATCGGGCGCCTCGCTGAGCAGCTGCGCCTTGAACGCGGGATCGAACAGCTTGGCCTTCTGCTCGGCCCACGGCAATTCCATGATGTCCTGCCAGCTCGGCCGCAGGCGGAACGGGTGGACCGTGCCTTGCCAAGCCATGACGATGCCGTTCCCGCGCAGCGCGATCTGCGCGACGATGTTGGCGCCGTTGTCGTTCTCGGCGCGCATCAGGGCGATCTGCTCGTCGAGCGGCAATTCCTTGGCGATCGATTGCAGCGCGGCGAAGGTGCAGGGCAGGCCCGTCTCGCGGCTCAATTGGCCCATCCAACCGAACTCGTCCCACTCGCGGCGCATGTCGCTGGCCATTTCGAACACCCCGTGACCGGCGCGGCCCATCGCGCGGCCGATCCCGATCAGCTCTTCCTTGGTCGCTGTGGTGCCGGGCACCACTTCGCCGTCGATTGATCGGTGCAGCACGGTGCGGCTGGTCGAGAAGCCGAGCGCACCGGCGCGCACGCCGTCTTCGACAATCGCCGACATCTTGGCGATATCGTCCGCAGTCGGCACCGCACCGGGGCGTTCGCGGTCACCCAGCACGTAAGCGCGCACCGCGCCGTGCGGAACGTGAGTCCCAACATCGACCGTGCGCGGAAGTTCTTCCAATGCATCGAGGTATTCGGGGAAGGTTTCCCAGTTCCACTTCATCCCCTCGGCAAGCGCGGTGCCGGGAATGTCTTCCACGCCTTCCATCAGTTCGATCAGCCACTTGTGCCGATCGGGCGCGGCGGGAGCGAAGCCAACGCCGCAGTTGCCCATGACCACGGTGGTCACGCCGTGCCAGCTGGACGGAGCCATTTCCTGGTCCCAGGTCGCCTGGCCGTCATAATGAGTGTGAACATCGACGAAGCCGGGGCTGACGACTTTGCCGGCGGCATCGATCTCGGCCGAGGCGTCGCCATGGACGGTCCCGACCGCGGCAATCAGCCCGTCCTTGACCGCCACATCGCCGGTAAAGCTCGGGTTGCCGGTGCCGTCGACCACGGTGCCATTGCGGATGATCAGGTCGTAGGTGGGCATTGATAGTCTCCCGTGAGGCCGAGTCTCGTCAGCTCTTAACCGCGCGATTAAATCATGGATGGCGGTGGGGGGCAAGCCATCTGATCCTCTCCGCTTTTGCGCAGCACAAACGGTGAGGTGGCGCGCCCGTAGGGCGTGACGGAGGGGTATCTGCCCTGCCGCACCACCCCTCCGTCAGCCGCTTTCGGCGTCTGCCACCTCCCCATTTGGCTTTGCAAAATGGGGAGGACCTTTGTTCATCAGTCCCTACGCGCCCGGATCATCTCACCCACGTCGACAAATTTCTCGCGCGGGGCACCAACGCGGGCGCGGCTTTCTTCCTGGGCTTCGATCTTTTTCCAGTCGCGGAAGGTGACCACGTCGAGATCACGTTTGTCCGCCAGTTCATCGAAACCTTCGCGGCCGCGCTTGCCGGCACCGCCGCCGATATCCTCGGCGATCTTTTCGATAACACTGAACCCGTCGGGGCGGTTGGTGCCGATCGTACCGGACGGCCCGCGCCGGGCCCAGCCGACGCAGTAGAGCCCGGGGAGGATGCGGCCCTCGTCGTTGGCGAACTTGCCTGCGCGCTCGTCAAACGGAACGTCGGGGATCGGCGAGGTCTGATAGCCGATGCAGCTCACCACCAGGCTGGCGGGGATGCTGTAAAACTCGCCCGTACCGACCGCGCGGCCGGCTTGGACTGCGGTGCGCTCGAGCTCGATCGCTCCGACCTGGCCATCGCCGGTGAGCGCGTGCGGGGCGGCGAAGAAGTCGAACTCGACCTCGACTTCCACATCGGCGAAGTGGCTTTCGGGGATCGCGGCGAAGCTGCGGATGTGGGTGACCGATTTGCGCAAGCCCGGTTCGAGCAGCGCGTCTTCGCCGAGCTCGGGCAGATCGGCCGGATCGACCCGAGGTGCAGCGCGGGCGAGGTGGCCGAGCTCGCCCAGTTCCTTGGGCGTCATCATGATCTGGTGCGGCCCGCGCCGGCCGACGATCACGACCCGGCGGATTTTGGATGCCATCAGTGCATAGAGCGCGTGGCCGACAATATCGCTGCCGGTGAACTCGCCCTCGGTCTTGGACAGGATCCGCGCGACATCGAGCGCGACGTTGCCCATGCCGATCACCACCGCCGTTTGCCCCGAAAGGTCAGGCGCGAGGCCGGCGAACTGCGGGTGACCGTTGTACCAGCCGACGAAGGCCGCGCTGCCGAACACGTTGGCGAGACCGCTTCCGGGGATATCGAGCGGACGGTCATTGGGCGCACCGGTGGCCAGCACCACCGCATCGTAGAGCCGCTGCAGTTCAGGCACGGTAACGTCGCTGCCGATATGAACATTGCCGACGAACCGAACATTGTCCGACAGCGCAGTGCCTTCGTAGCGCTTCGACACGCCCTTGATCGACTGGTGATCGGGCGCCACCCCAGTGCGGATCAGGCCGTAAGGAACCGGCAGCATGTCGAACACGTCGACCCGCACTTCGTCGCCCCACTGCTTCTGCGCGGCCTCGGCCGTGTAGTACCCCGCCGGGCCTGAGCCGATGATCGCGATGTGGCGCATAGAGTTATGCCGCTTTCCGTTTTAGCTGGTCGGGCGCGTCAAGGAAGCCGCGCAGCGATGACAGCGTCTGCTCACGGTGTGTGAGCATGAACAGATGCCCGCCTTGCTCGAAAATCTCGAGGCGGCTGTCAGGGATCAGCGTTTCGAGGAACCGGCCATTGGCGAGCGGGACGATATTGTCATCCTCGCCCATCATGATCAGGACCGGCTTCCTGAGGAAGGGCAGGGCCGGCACGCTGGTCCAGCCCATCATGCACAGCAACTGATAGACATAGCCGCGCGGGGTGGGCGGGGTTAGGCGGCCGATATGTTCATCCTTGCCGCCGGTGAGGCCGCCGTAAAGCGTCTTGAAATGCTTCTCCATGAAGGCGGCGTCGATGTAGCGCCGCGGATCGGCCATCTTGGAGAGGGCAGCGGGATTCCCCGGGAGCATGATCATCCCAGCGGTTGTCGCAGCCAGGATCAACCTGCGCACGTGGCTGCCGTGCTGCAAGGTAAAGTGCTGCGCCATCGCGCCGCCCCACGAAACGCCCATGACGTCAACCGCGCCTGCATCGAAGCGCTTGAGCAACTCCTTGGCGATCCAGCTCATGGTGAAGGGGTTGTAGGGCACCGTGGGTTCGGGCGAGCCGCCGACCCCGGGCATGTCGAACATGATGAAGCGTCGCTCGGTCAAGGCCTCGGCCAGGGGGGCGACTGCTTCGATGTTCGCGCCGATGCCGTTGAAGAACAGGATTGGCGGATGGTCGCTGGGTTGATCCCAACGCCAGCGCGCGACGCGCAGCTTACGTCCGCCGACATCCTCCATGGAAAATTCGGCAGTCAGATCGTCCTTCACCAGTTTCAACCCCTTCAGGCCTGTTCGAGCACGTAGAGGCCCGGTGCCGTTTCACGCGGCGGGTGCTTCTTGCTGCCCAGCGACTTCGGGGCAGCGACTTTGTTGCCTGCGCGCTTCTGCACCCAGTCCATCCACATCGGCCACCAGCTTCCGGCCACTTCCTCGGTCCCCTTCAGCCAATCGTCAACGTCGGCGGGCGGATGACCCGGCTTTTTCGACACATAATATTTGGCCTTGGGGTTGCCTGGCGGGTTGAGGATGGCCTGCATGTGCCCCGCTTGGCTCAGCACGAAGGTCACATCCTTCGATCTAAACAACTGGGTCGACCGGTAACAGGCGCGCCACGGCGTGATGTGATCGGTGGTGCCGCCCAGGATAAACAAGTCGCTGGTCACCTCGGACAAGTCGATCTTGTGCCCGGCCATTTCGACCTCACCCTTTTTGGTAAAGGCCAGCGTTTCGAACAGTGTCAGGAAATCGCCCATCAACGAGGCCGACAGATTGGTTGCATCGGCGTTCCAGAACAGCACGTCGAAGGCGGGCGGGTCGTCGCCCATCAGGTAATTGTTGATCACATAGTTCCAGATGAGGTCGTTCGGACGCAGCCAGGCGAAGCCGCGGGCCAGGTCATTGCCCTTGACGATACCGGCCTTGGCCGCGCGCCGCTTGGCCAGCTCAAGCCCGTTTGCAGTCATCAGCGAACCCGCTTCGATGTCGTTCTGCTTGGGATGCAGCACCGTCACCATATAGGTCAGCGCGCCAAGCCGCTGGTCGCCGGCCGCGGCCATCTTGCTGGCCAGGATCGCACCGGTCTGCCCGCCCGAGCAGGCCGAAGAGACATTGACCTTCGGCGCCCCCGAAATCTCGCAAACCACGTCGATCGCCTTGAGGCATGCGGCGATGTAATCGTCCATCCCCCAGATTCCTTCCTCCTTGGTCGGGTTCTTCCACGAGATGACGAAGCACTGGATTCCATTGTCGACCTGCAACTTTACCACCGACTTCTCGGGGCTCAGGTCATTGATGTACATCTTGTTGATTTGCGGCGGGATTGTCAGCTGCGGGATCGCATACACCTGCTCGGTAGTCGGGGCGTACTGGATCAGTTCGAACATCGTGTCGCGATAGACCACCGCGCCCTTCGACGTCGCGACGTTCTCGCCCAGTTTGAACGGGCGCTTGTCGACCATCGAGACCATGCCGTGATTGTGCGCGATGTCGTTGTAAGCGTTCTTCAAGCCCTTGATCAGGCTTAGCCCGCCGCTGTCGATCAACCGTTTCTGCGCGGTGGGATTGCCGATCAGGCTGTTGGTTGGAGCGAGGCCGTCGATGATGATGTTGCTGATAAAGTTCGCTCGGTCGCGCTCAAGCTCATCGAGCTCGAGATCTTCGACCCAGTTCTTCATCCCTTTTTGCACCGCCAAGTAATACTGGGCGCCAGCGCGAAAGAACGGGTTGTACTGCCAGGCCGGATCTTTGAACCGCTTGTCCTTGGGGTCGGGGGCAAGATCGGATTTGCCGGTAACAATCCGCACCATATCTTCGCTGAAACCGCGCATGTGCTTCATGGTCCGCCGCGGATCCGTGGCGGTTTCCCTGAGCAGGAGCGCCACCGCTCCGACGAAATCTTCGCGCGCCAGACCAACGAGCGGACCGAGCGCCGTGGTCGATTGCGCAGCTTCGTGTTCAAGCGGCGAATTACCCTTGGCCATCCACACATTCCCCGTTCTGTTTTTGCTCTGGCGCCAGCATGCCTCGCCCGCCCAGGCATTACAAGCGACCAGTAAAAGACAGCAATCAGGCGCAGAAATCCGTCCGTTCTGATGGTAAACTTAACGGTTCTGCAATCGTTTGGATGGCACAGCCAATGCCATGGCGGCCCAACCCGCACGACAGGTCGAAACCTCTCCAAAAGCGCTGCCCACAAGCGCGCGACCTCGTGCTGCCAACGCAAACGAAGTTTCTGCTCCCAAGACCCAGGCCGCCAGTATCTCGGCGCTAAACCGGCGCGGCGGCAGCGAGCAAGACCCTCGCCTGAAACTTATCGAGCCAAGCTGGATCCTGCTAGCGCCGGTGATCGGCGCGGCCGCGCTGCTGACCGGTTTGGCCACGAAAGCTTTGCCCGACCCGCTCACGGCCGTCATGTTGGTGATTGCGGTCGCCATGGCGGCGCTGACACCGCTGGCAGTACGATTCGAACGGCATCGCCTCGAAACCGCGGCGCATCGCTATGCCTTTGCCCTGGTCGTGGTCAGCCTGCCGATGGCGCTGTTCGGTACGGCCATGACGCGGTGGACGCTGGTCGCCAATGCCAATTGGCAGGATACTTTGGGATTAATCGTGATCGCGAGTACCTTGGCGATCATCTTCCTCAATCGCCGCGTATCCAGCATGACCGCGGCGCAACTGGGCCTGTGGGGCGCAATCGCGCTACTGACGGGGAACACGGCGACCTATTTCACACTGGCGATCGGCGGGGCAATCGGGCTCTATGCAGCGCGGCACGAAGCGCAGAGCGACGCCCAGAACGCCGCAGCCGCGCGCGAGCGGCGCCGAACGCAATTGCGCGCTGAGGAGATCCTCAACGATTTCGAACAGACCGGCCAGGGCTGGTTCTGGGAAACCGGCCGGCGCGGAATTCTTGTCTACATTTCGGCTACGATCGGCGCATTACTTGAGTGCGATGCGTCGCGGCTGCACGGTCGGCCATTGTCCGAACTGTTCATTCCAGATCCGCAAGGCCAGGAGAGTGAGCGAACGCTGGCCTTTCATCTGACCGCCCGTTCGGCATTCAGCGAACTGGCCCTGCGCGCCGCGACCAAGGGCGAAGAGCGCTGGTGGTCGGTCAATGGCCGTCCGCTCTACGATAACTTCGGCAACTTCCTCGGCTTTCGGGGGTCAGGTAATGATCTCACCGAGCGCCGACGCTCAGCCGAGAATTCCACGCGGCTGGCGCATTACGATTCGCTGACCGGGCTCGCCAATCGGCTGCAGATGACGCAAACACTGGAAGACATCCTGGTCGCGCCGAACATGGAGCACCGCACCTGCGCGGTGTTCCTGCTCGACCTCGACCGTTTCAAGCAGGTCAACGATACCATGGGACATCCCGCTGGTGACTATCTGCTGACGCAGGTTGCCAGTCGGCTGGAACGGACGATCGGCGAACATGGCCGCGTCGGAAGATTGGGCGGCGACGAATTTCAGGTCGTGCTGCCCGGGCGCCACCGGCGTGAAGATCTGGCGCAACTTGCCCTGCGCTTTATCCAAGACGTGTCAGAACCCTATTCGATCGACGGTCACCGCGTGATGATCGGCGCTTCGGTGGGGATTGCGTTCTCCCCGGAAGACGGGGTTACGTCCGAAGCCCTCATCCGCAACGCCGACCTTGCGCTTTATGCTGCAAAGGACGGCGGCCGCGGGCTCTATCACTTCTACGCCGAAGATCTGCACAGCGATGCTGAAGAGCGGCGTCAACTGGAGCAGGATTTGCGCGACGCCATCGTGACTGGCGGTTTCGAAGTGCATTACCAGCCAGTCGTTAATACCTCGACCGAACGGATTACCGGATTTGAGGCTCTGCTGCGTTGGCACCACCCCACACGCGGGCCGATGTCTCCGGCCAAATTTATCCCGATCGCCGAGGATTCCGGCTTGATCGCGCAGATTGGCGAATGGGTGTTGCGACAGGCTTGCCAGGATCTCGCCAAATGGCCGGAAAGCGTCCGCGTGGCCGTCAACGTTTCCCCGTTGCAGTTTGCCATCCGGCAATGCCCTCGATCATCACGAACGCGCTTGCTGCAGCACAGGTCAATTCGGCACGGCTTGAACTCGAAATCACCGAAAGCGTCTTCCTCAACGACAACGAGGGGACTGACGCCATGTTCGCAGCCCTGAAACGGGTCGGAGTGCGGCTCGCGCTTGATGATTTCGGTACCGGCTATTCGTCGCTCGGTTATTTGAAGAAGGCGCCGTTCGACAAGATCAAGATCGACCAGTCATTCGTCCGCGGCGCGACGATCAACGGCAGCCGGAACGGAGCGATCATCGCCTCGATCGTCAGCCTGGCCGAAGCCCTGGGCATGGAAACGACGGCGGAGGGGGTTGAGACACTCGACGAACTCGATCTTGTCCGCATGCTCGGATGCAGTCACGTTCAAGGCTATATCTGCGAAAAGCCGCTCGATTTTGCAGCGGCTAGCGAGCGCCTGACATCGGGCATGACCGCGATTGCCAAGGGCCCGCGCGCGGCGCGTTCGACCCGCCATACGATGCTGCGCAAGATCGTGCTCGATCACGGCGGTCAGCAATATCACGGCACGACCCGCAACATTTCGGCCACGGGCGCAATGGTCGAAGGGCTGTGGAATGTGCCGCCGGGGACAATCTTCCGGATCATATTGGCCGAAGGCGGGGTGGTAACCGCCACCGCGCGATGGTGCCAGGAAGACCGGATAGGTGTCGAGTTCGCGGCTCCACTTGAGCTTGATGCCGGACGCATCGCGGTGCTATCTTAGAGCTCAGCGCCGGCCCACCGTGGCGGATTGCGCCGCAGCGCCGTGGCTGCGTAACGATGCGGGCCAGGAAAGCTGCGCGTTAGCCAATTTTCAACCATGTCTGACTATGGCTTTGCAATGAACCTGGTTCGAATTCTCAAAGGGGTTTTGCTTCGCTTATGACTGCCAGTTCGCCTTCAGCGTTTGGCCGTTTCCGCACCATGCTGGGCGGGAGCGGCAGTGCCGACTCAGCGCGCAGAGAAGCGGCGCTGAGCGGGGAAGAGCTGAAGCAGGCCGTATTGCTGCTGCATGATTATGAGGCTTCGGGTCTGGGCTGGTTCTGGTCGACCAACCAGGACGGCGCGCTGACCTACATTTCGCAAACCGTGGCCGATGCTGCTGGCTGCAGCCGAGCTGAGCTGCTCGGACGCCCGGTCCAGTCGCTGTTCATTCTTGAGCGCGGCGATGACGAGGCGCTTGAACGGCCGTTGCCGTTGATCCTCAGCGCGCGCAAGACCTTCGCCGACCTGTCGGTTCGTGCCGCAGTAGAAAAGAGCGAGCTCTGGTGGTCAATCTCGGGCCGTCCGCAATTTGCCGCTGATGGAACGTTCATCGGCTACCGCGGCAATGGATCGGACGTGACTGCAACGCGGCAGAGCCAGAAGGATGCCTCGCGCCTTGCCCAGTATGATTCGCTCACCGGGCTCGCCAACCGTCACCGCATGGGCAAGCGTCTTCATGCGACGCTGACGGCTTATCAATCGGCCAAACGCTGCTGCGCTATCATGATGATCGATCTCGACCGGTTCAAGCAGGTCAACGATACGCTGGGACATCCGGCTGGCGATGATCTGCTCAAGCAGGTCGCGCAACGCCTGCAGCGCGTCGTGACCGACAAGAACTGCGAGATCGGCCGCCTAGGCGGTGATGAATTCCAGATCGTGTTGCCCGATATCGACGATCGCGGGCGGCTTGGCGAAATCGCCCGCACGATCATCACCATGGTTTCGCAGCCTTACCAGATCGAAGGCAGCCGCTGCGTAATCGGTGCTTCAGTCGGCATCGCAATCGCGCCTTATGACGGGATCACCAGCGAAGAGTTAGTCCGTTCGGCTGACCTTGCGCTTTATGCCTCAAAGGGCGGCGGTCGCGGCCAGTTCCGGTTCTACTCAAGCGACCTTCACAGCGAAGCGGAGCGTCGTCGCCAGATCGAAGAAGACCTGCGCGACGCGCTATCAAGCGACCAGATGCATGTCGCTTACCAGCCCATTGTCGATACCAAGACCAACAAGGTCGTCAGTCTGGAAGCACTTGCCCGCTGGGAACACCCGGAGCTTGGCGTGGTATCACCTGGCGTTTTCATCCCGATCGCCGAAGAGTGCAATCTTATCGGAGCGTTGGGCGATTGGGTCATGAAACAGGCCTGCGTCGACGCTGCGTCAATCCCGGGTAACGTGCGAGTCTCAGTCAACGTCTCGGCCATGCAGTTTTCCAATGCTGGCTTCGCTTCAGTGGTGGCTCAGGCGCTGGCGCACGCCGAACTTGCGCCGGAACGGCTTGAGCTGGAACTGACGGAGTCGATTTTCCTGGGCGATCGCGAAGCGACCGAGGACATGTTCAACGCGCTCAAATTGCTGGGCGTGAGGCTAGTGCTCGACGATTTCGGCACCGGCTATTCATCGCTCTCGTATCTTCAGCATGCGCCATTCGACAAGATCAAGATCGACAAGAGTTTCATTACAGGGGTGACCCAGCCGGGTAATCGCAACGCCGCGATTATCAGCTCGATCGTCAGCCTGGCCCAGGCTCTGGGGATGGACACGACCGCCGAGGGGATCGAAGCCCACGACGAGCTCGACGCGATGCGCAAGCTGGGGGTCAGTCAGATCCAGGGCTTCATTTACGCTCAGGCAGTCGGCTTCGATGACGTCTGCGAGGCGCTGCTCAGCGGGGACTGGGTGATCGAGCCCGATGGGCCGAGCAAATATCGCCCCGAACGCCGCACCGTGCTGCGCCGGGTCGGCCTGATCCATGAGGACCATCGCTACGAAGCCATGATGCGCAACCTCTCGCGCGGCGGCTGCATGGTCGAGGGCTTGCTCGACGTTCCGGTCGGGACCAAGTTCGTTGTCGATTTCGGGGAAGGGCAGTTGGCGGTTGCAGTCGCGCGGCGCTCGGCCGGATCGATGCAGGGCCTTGAGTTCGAGCACCAGCTAGTGGACGATGGAGCTGGCGGCCTGTGTACTCGGCACCGCGTTTCGCCTTATGTGATGGCCCAGGCCGGCATGCCGCTTCAGGCTCTGCCGCCAGGGCAATATCCGATGCAGTTGATTCAGCAACAAGGTGCGGCCCTGAGCATGCCCAAGTTCGGCCAAGCCGACGTCAGGCACAAGGCCAAAATCGCCTGACCCGTCGCTAGGGCCGACTTACTTTACCTGGGTGCCGGGTGCGTACTTCTGCACCAGCTTGTAGCCCTTTTCGTACCACTTGCTGCCTGGGTAGTTTGCCCCGAGCACTGCCGCGTACTTCTGCGCCTCTTGCGGCACGCCTAGTGCAAGGTTACTTTCAACCATGCGGAACAGCGCTTCCGGCGTATGGCTGGTCGTCTGATACGTATCGATCACATTGCGAAAGCGCAGCGAGGCGGCGAGCCACTTGCCCGATTTCTCGTAAAAGCGCCCGATCTGCATTTCCTTGCCCGCCAAGTGGTCGTTGACGAGGTCAATCTTGACCCGCGCATCTGCCGCGTACTGGGTGTTGGGATAGCGGCGAACGATCTCGGTCAGCGCCTGCAAGGCCTGCATGGTGATCTTCTGGTCGCGGTCAGTATCGCTGATCTGCTCGTAATAGCACAGCGCGATCAGGTAATAGGCGTAAGGCGCATCGCGGTTGCCGGGGTGGATCGAGAGGAACCGCTGCGCAGCCTGGACCGACTTGTTGTAATCCTTCGCCACGTAGTACGAAAACGCACTCATCAGCTGCGCACGGCGCGCCCAGGGTGAGTAGGGGTGCTGACGCTCAACCTCGTCGAACAGGGCTGCAGCAACCGCCGTGTCACCGCGGTCAAGCCGGTCCTTCGCGGCGGCATAAAGCGTATCGACATCGCGTGCGACGAAAGCCGTATCCTTTGGCCCGCCACCGCGGCCACCGCAGGCAGCAGTAGTCAGAAGCGCCGCGCAAAGGGCGGTTGAAAGGGCGAGCTTGAGCGGGGAACGGCTGTGCATGCCGGACCCTATAGCCAGAGCCAGCCTGAACGCCAAGTGAAGTTGTCCGGTTTATCCGGTGTCTCCCGGTGCACCGTGACAGTGGGCGTTCATGCCGCTAAGGGCGCGGGATGACTGAGCTTCGTAGTATCCGCAATTTCTCGATTATCGCGCACATCGACCATGGCAAGTCGACCCTAGCTGACCGGCTGATCCAGTTCACCGGCGGGCTGACTGACCGCGAGATGAGCGAGCAAGTCCTTGATAACATGGACATCGAGAAAGAACGCGGGATCACCATCAAGGCCCAGACGGTCCGCCTCAACTACACTGCCGATGACGGCAAGACCTACGAACTCAACCTGATGGACACCCCCGGCCACGTCGACTTCGCGTATGAAGTCAGCCGCAGCCTCGCTGCCTGCGAAGGCGCGCTGCTGGTGGTCGACGCCGCACAAGGGGTCGAAGCGCAGACGCTCGCCAACGTTTACCAGTCAATCGAACACGACCACGAGATCGTGCCCGTCATCAACAAGATCGACCTTCCCGCCGCCGAGCCCGAGAAAGTCCGCGCCGAAATCGAGGAAGTGATCGGCCTCGATGCCAGCGAAGCCGTCCTCACCAGCGCCAAATCGGGCATCGGCATCAAGGACGTGCTCGAAGCGGTCGTCAAAAAGATCCCCCCGCCCACCGGCGACGCCGCCGCGCCGCTCAAAGCCATGCTGATCGATAGCTGGTACGATCCGTATCTGGGCGTGGTCATCCTCGTCCGCGTGATCGATGGCGTGCTCAAAAAAGGCCTCCAGGTCAAATTCATGGCCGGCCTGACCGAACACCTGATTGACCGGGTCGGCTGCTTCACCCCCAAGATCGAGCAACTGGCCGAGCTTGGCCCCGGCGAAATCGGCTTCATCACCGCGCAGATCAAGGAAGTCGCGCAGGCCAAGGTCGGCGACACCATAACCACGGTCAAGAACGGCGCGGTCAAGGCGCTGCCCGGCTTCAAGGAAGTCCAGCCGGTGGTGTTCTGCGGGCTGTTCCCGGTCGACGCGGCGGACTTTGAAAAACTGCGCGAATCGATCGCCCGCCTGCGCCTCAACGATGCCTCGTTCACTTTCGAGATGGAAAGCAGCGCCGCACTCGGCTTTGGCTTCCGCTGCGGCTTCCTCGGGCTGCTCCACTTGGAGATCATTCAGGAACGCCTGACGCGCGAATACGATCTTGACCTGATCACCACCGCGCCATCGGTGGTCTACCGCATCCAGTTGCGCAAATCGAAGACCGACGACGCGCGCGAGATCCTGCTCCACAACCCGGCCGACTATCCCGATCCCAGCCGGATCGAGCAGATCGACGAGCCGTGGATCAAGGCGACGATCTACACCCCCGACGAATACCTAGGCAGCATCCTAAAGCTCTGCCAGGACCGCCGCGGGGTGCAGACGGGCCTCACCTATGTGGGCGGCCGCGCGCAGGTGAATTACGAGCTGCCACTCAACGAAGTGGTGTTCGATTTCTATGACCGCCTGAAGAGCATCAGCCGCGGCTATGCCAGCTTCGATTACGAGCAGATCGGCCTGCGCGAAGGCGACCTCGTCAAGATGAGCATCCTCGTCAACAACGAGCCGGTCGACGCGCTCAGCATGATCGTCCACCGCGCCGTCGCCGAAGAACGCGGACGCGGCATGTGCGAACGCCTCAAAGACCTGATCCCGCGCCACCTGTTCAAGGTGCCGATCCAGGCCGCGATCGGCGGCAAGGTGATCGCCCGCGAAACGATCCAGGCGATGCGCAAGGACGTGACCGCCAAATGCTACGGCGGCGACATCAGCCGCAAGAAGAAGCTGCTCGACAAGCAGAAGAAAGGCAAAGCCCGGATGCGCGAGTACGGCAACGTGAGCATCCCGCAAGAAGCCTTCATCGCGGCGCTGAGGATGGGGGAGGAGTGAAGGCGCCTAAGCGACGTTTGCCCTTGCAAACGGTAGCTTAGAAGCCGGTGCGCGTCAGCGCATCACCCGACCCGGCTGGGGGCCGCAAACCTAAACCGAAGGTCCGTCCGCCCTGAGCCTGTCGAAGCACCGCCCTTTCTGCTAAGAGCAATTCCAGACACCCAATCCCACACAAGAGAACCGCAAAAAATCATGGCTTCCTACAAAGACCCCAGCTTCGAAGAACGCACCGCACTCGCCCGTCAGGCCCGCGAAAGGGCCCTGGCCAAATTGGCCGCGAAGGCCCCGCTCGACCCGGCCGTAGCCGCCGAGCGCCAAGCCGCCCAAGCCGCCCGCGAAAAAGCCCAGGCCGAAAAGAGCGCCGCCAAAAAGGCCGCGATCGAGCAAGCCAAAGCCGACAAAGCCGCCGCCGCAGCCGCCGCCGTGGCACCGGTGATGAGCGAGGCCGAGCTGAAGGCCGCGCGCGACGCAAAGTACGCGGCGCGGAAGAAGCGCAAGGGGTGAAGCCATAACGCGGATAGGCGCCTTCGGGGGTCATGTTGACGCGGTGGGCAGCGGCCTTGACGCTGCCGGTATCGGCGAGCGCTTCGATGAAGTTGTGCTGGCGCGTCTCGGTCCAGCCGCCCTGGCGCTCGGTCTGGCGGAGGACCGGGGTGAAAGCGGGCAGCGCGCCCGGCGTTCCGGCTTTGGGGCGAGGGAGGCGGCGTTTGTCGATGGTCATGGGCGATCCTTCGGGGGGAGACTTGGGACCATGCGACAGGCGGGGGTGTGTAGGACAGCGAAATGTGGGCGGGGGCTGCCGTCAGTCTACTCCGGCAGTTGACTTTACGGGCGGGGGCGGGCTTTGATGTTGGCCGCATGCTCAGCCAGAAAACCCGCTATTCGATCCGCGCGCTTCAGCACCTGGCCGATTGCCATCGGCAGGGGCCGGTGCGGCTTGATACGATCGCGGCGGCGCAGAATATCCCGCGCAAGTTCCTGACCGTGATCCTGTCCGAACTGGTGCGCGAAGGCGTGGTCGCCTCCACCCGAGGGCGTGACGGGGGGTATGAGCTGGCGCTCGACCCGGTCGACGTGCGCTATGGCGATATCATCCGGTTGACGCGCGGGAGCCTGGCGCTGGTGCCCTGTGCGGCGCGCAACGCGCATGAGCATTGCAACAACTGCCTGCCCGAGGCCGAATGCCGTCTGCGCGGCCTAATGCTGACCCTGCGTGACGAGATGGCGGCGATGCTTGACCGGATCAGCCTAGCAGATCCGATCAGGCTGGAGCCATCGTTCGAGGGCGTGGCAGAGCCGGCTTAGCCTGCGCCTCGTGCAGCGCAGTGAGGAACTGGTCGGTTGCGCGTTCCCAGCTATAGCCCGCGCCCGCCACCGCGGCGGCAAGGGGATCCAGCCGCAGCGCCTTATGGATCGCCTGGCCAAGATCCTCATCGAGCGCACCGATCGTCATCGGCAGGTCACCCGCCGGGCCGCGGCCCTTGGCGCCGATGATGTCGAGCGGGCCGGGAACGGGGAGCGCAGCCACGGGGAGCCCGCAGGCCAGCGCCTCGATCATCACCAGCCCGAAGGTATCGGTGCGGCTGGGGAAGACGAACGCATCGGCTGAGCAATAGGCCCGGGCGAGCGCCTCGCCACTGAGCGCGCCAAGGAAGGTGACCTCGGGATAGCGTTTGCGCATCGCCTCGAGCGCCGGTCCGTCGCCGACCACCACTTTGTGCCCGGGCACAGCAGTGTCGAGGAACAGCGGCAGGTTCTTCTCGACCGCGACCCGGCCGACGTAAAGCAGCACCGGGTCGGGGTACGCGCCAAGCTCGGGCAGGGGGGCGTGGCCGGGGCGGAACAAGTCGTGGTCGATCCCTCGGGTCCACAGCTTCCAGTGCGGCAGCCCGCGGCTGGCCAGTTCCGCGCCCAATGTCGGGGTCGAGACCAGCACCGCGCGGCTGGGGGCGTGGAAGCGGCGCATCAAGGGCCAGAACCGCTCGGCGCTGAGCCCGGTGCGGACCGCGGCGTAATCGGGGAAGCGGGTGTGGAAAGCGGAGGTGAAGGGCACCCCATGCGCCAGGCACCAGCCGCGCGCGCTCCACCCGATCGGGCCTTCGGTGGCGATGTGGACGATGTCCGGGGCAAAATCGCTCAGCGTCCGGCGGGTCCCGAAGCGCGGGGCGAGCGCGAGGCGGATCTCGCCATAGCCAGGCATCGGCATGGTGCGGAACTGGCTGGGGGTGATCAGCTCAACCTCGTGCCCGCGCGCCAGCAAATGGGTGACCGTGGTCGAGATCGAGCGGACCACGCCGTTGATCTGCGGGTGCCAAGCGTCGGTGCAGATCGCAATTCTCATGCGTATTCCTTTTCGGCAGGAGTGGGCTGGGGCTCGTCCTTGGCGGTCCGGGCGGCGGCGAGCCGGTGCTCTGCGGCCCAGTCGATCAGCCGCATTGCGCCGTTCGCGTCCTCGACCAGCGCGGTGCAGCTTTCGACCCAGTCGCCGTCATTGTAATAGGTGATCGCGCCGATCTGGCGGATCTCGGCGCAGTGGATATGGCCGCAGACCACCCCATCGACCTCGCGTTCGGCGGCGGCGCGGGCGACCGCTTCCTCGAACTCGCCCACAAACGCGACCGCGTTCTTGACCCGCTTCTTGAGGTATGAGGACAGCGACCAGTAGGGCAGCTTGAACCGCCGGCGGATACGGTTGAGCACCACGTTGGCCTGGAGCAGGAGCGTGTAGGCCTGGTCGCCAAGGAAGGCCAGCCAGCGGTGATAGAGCACCACCACGTCGAAAGCATCGCCGTGCGTCACCAGCAAGCGGCGGCCATCGGCGGTCTCGTGCAGCGCTTCCAGTGCGACCTCGACTCCGCCGAAGGTGAACCCGGCATAAGGTCGCAGCATCTCGTCATGGTTGCCCGCGATCAGCACCACCCGGGTGCCGCGATGCGCCAGCTTGAGGATGCGGCGGCAGACCTCGTTGTGCTCGTCGGGCCAGTACCAGCCTTTGCGCAGCCGCCACCCGTCAAGGATGTCACCGACCAGGTACAGCGTCTCGCATTCGATCGCGCGCAGGAAGTCGAGCAGCAGCGCCGCATTGCAGCCGCGCGTGCCCAGGTGGATGTCCGAAATCCACACGGTGCGGAATTTCTGTTTGGGGCGGAACCCGCGTGGTTCCGGCATATCGAGCCAGGCGGGCAGCCTGGCGGTCAGTTCAGCGAAGTCCGGTGCGCCTAGCATCGTTTGGCTCCGTTTGCGGTTTCCCGATGACCCCTCAATGGCACTTCGGCGTTACATGCGTATGGCGCTTTGAAGACGCCGTTGTAACAATTGGCGATGTCCTTCCGCACGGCGCGCAAAAGCTGCGCTTCATCGCGGACAAGCCAAACTGCACTTGTCTATGATAATAGTAGAGTTACCAATAGTCCCCAAGGTCCTCTCCTC
>JAYUCG010000120.1:0-8242 GCA_043740455.1 Novosphingobium sp.
CCGGCGGCTATGCTATCACCGTCAATGGGGCTACGCTGACCTCCGGTGGCAACACTGTCTCGGCCATGAGTAGCTCAACCACATCCAGCTTTGGCGTAGCCGCAGCGTGATCCACATGGAATTCGGCCAGCCGAGCACTGGGGCCCCGCCTGCAGCAATCGCCAAGGCGCACGAAGTGCTCGATGCCGATGCGATGGGCTATTGGGAAAGCCAGCCGCTCAAGGCACGGATCTGCAAGCTTTACGCTGATCGCTATGGGGTGGAGGCCGCCCCCTCCCAGATCGTGCTGACCTGCGGCGCCTCCCCGGCGCTGGTGCTTGCGCTCAGCAGCATGTTCGCCCCCGGCGCGCGGGTGGCAACGGCGCGGCCCGGATATGTCGCCTATCGCAACAACCTCAAAGCGCTGCATATGGAGCCGGTCGAAGTCGATTGCGGCGCCGAGCAAGGCTTCCAGATGAACGCCGCTGCGCTCGCCGCGATCGATCCGGCACCTGACGGCCTGATCCTCGCCAGCCCGGCCAACCCGACCGGCACGATCATCCCGCGCGATGAACTGGCCGCGATTGCCAATGTATGCCGGGAACGCGGCATCGCGGTGATCTCGGACGAGATCTACCACGCGATCTCATACGGCATGGACACGCCCTCGATCCTTGAGGTCATGCCCGAAGCCTGGGTGGTCAATTCGTTCTCCAAGTATTTCAGCATGGCCGGGTGGCGGCTCGGCTGGCTGGTCGCGCCCAAAGAGGGGGTCGACGCCGCCCGCGCGCGGATGAGCAACCTGTTCCTCACCCCGCCCAGCCTGGCCCAGCACGCCGGACTGGTCGCGATGGATTGCACCGCAGACTTGGAAGGCCACATCGCGACCTACTCCGCGAACCGTGAACTGCTGCTGGCCGCGCTGCCCGATCTTGGACTCGCCAAGATCGCCCCGCCCGACGGTGCGTTCTACGTTTACGCCGACATTTCTGACTACACCGACGATTCGATGCAGTTCTGCATGCAGCTGCTTGAAGATACCGGCGTCGCCACCGCACCAGGGATCGATTTCGATCCGGTCAACGGCCACCGCTTCATGCGCATCAGCTTCGCCGAATCGACCAATCAGGTTGCCGAAGCGATCAAACGCATGAAGCCTTGGTTTGCCGCACGAAACCGGGGCGCGCGGAGCTAGATCTCGACCTGGCTGCCCAGTTCAACCACGCGGTTGGTGGGCAGGCGGAAGAACTCCATCGCGCTGGCCGCGTTGCGCAGCATCCAGGCGAACAGCTTCTCGCGCCAGATCCACATGCCCGGCTTGGCCGAAGCGATCAGCGTCTGGCGGGAGAGAAAGAAGCTGGTCTTCATCATCTCGAACGGCGCACCGCACAGCGATACCCGTTTGAGGGCCGCTGGAACGTCGGTTTCCTCAAGGAAGCCGAACTTGATGATCAAGCGGTAGAAGCCCTGCCCCAGGTCGGCGACCTTGAAGCGCTTTTCCTCATCGACGTAAGGCACGCCCTGGATCGCAATGGTCAGGATCACCACGCGTTCGTGCAACACTTTGTTGTGCTTGATGTTGTGGAGCAGCGCCGAGGGCACGCCCGACTTGGTGCTGGCCATGAAGACTGCCGTGCCAGCGACCCGAGCCGCGCTGGAATGCGCGCTTTTGGCGAAAACCTCCATCGGTATCGCGCCTTCGGCCATCGAAATGCGCATTAGAGCGCGCCCGCGCGACCATGTGGTTAGAAGCATAAATATGATGAGTCCGGCGGCGATCGGGAACCATGCGCCTTCGAAGAACTTGGCCGATCCAGCCGCAAGATAAGCGCAATCGACAGCCAAGAAAAAGGTCAGCATCGCAATCGCCGGACCTGGGGAAACCTTCCATATGCGCAATACAACGACAGCTTCCATAATCGTTGTGATCACCATCGTGCCCGCCACCGCAAAGCCATAGGCCGGGAGCATTGCTGCCGAGCTGCGAAACGAGATCACCAGCGCCGCCACCATGAATGCGAGAAACCAGTTCACCGCTGGCATGTAGATCTGGCCAACCACTTTCGAGCTTGTGTGCATGATCTGCATACGGGGAAGGTAGCCGAGCTGGACCGCCTGTTGGGTGACTGAATATGCACCCGAAATAACCGCCTGACTGGCGATGACCGTCGCTGCGGTCGCGAGCAAGACCAACGGAACAAGCAGCTGCTCGGGAACCATCAGAAAGAAGGGATTAGTCGCTGCCTCGGGCCTGACAACCAACAAAGCGGCTTGCCCCATGTAGTTGAGCAGCAGACATGGAAACGCGACGTAAAGCCACGCAATCGTGATCGGCTTGCGCCCGAAATGCCCCATGTCTGCGTAGAGCGCTTCCACTCCCGTAATCGCATAGATCACGGCTCCGAGTGAAAGGAAGGAGAGCGTCGGATGGGCCTGGTAAAACCGCCATATGTACCAGGGATTGAGTGGCTCCCACAGGACTTGGGGGTGACTGGGTATGTTGTAAATTCCCATCGCAGCAATCGCGCCGAAATACACCAGCATCACCGGCCCGAACAACTTGCCAACACGTTCAGTGCCGTGAGCCTGGATTGCAAACAGGCCAAACAGGATTGTTAGCGCAATGGGGACGATGAACGGATGGAATCGGTCGCTGATTACGCCGAACCCTTCGACGGCGGAAATTACCGAGATAGCTGGAGTGAGCATCGAATCGGCATAGAATAGTGCGGTCGCCAGTAGCCCTAACGTGGTGAGCCACTTCATCCGCCCCGAATCAGGCAGGGTCCGGTTGATGAGCGCAAGCAGCGCAAGACTGCCGCCTTCGCCGTTGTTGTCGGTCCTGAGAACCAACAGCACGTACTTTGCGGTAACCACTACCATCATCGACCAGAAAATCAGGCTGACGACACCGTAGATATCGGTCAGGTCGACCGCGAGCGGATGAGGTCCGGTAAGTACTGCCTGAAAAGCGTAAAGCGGGCTGGTTCCGATGTCTCCGAACACCACCCCGATCGCGCCAATAGCCAGCACAGCCAGTGAACCTTGCGGGGCGTGCGAGCCCTCAAGCACCTCGTCATCGTCGAGATCGATTGCAATAGGCTTCGGGGGTGTGCCCGGATCGACCAGATTGCTCATACTGACACAACCCTCAAGGATTTGGCACGGTTCCCCGCCACGCAGAAAGCGCGCCTAGCAGCTAGCATCTGGGCGGTCCAGCTTTGCTCAAGGTTGCTGGCCGACCGCAGGTTTTGCAGTCGCAGCAGCGTCTTGGGCAATCATCTGGTCAAGCAATGCAACGCGCTCGGCCAGCCCCTGTCGCCACGGCGTGCTCTCTGGCGTGCGTGCCAGCAGCGCGGCCCAGATCGCCCGGCCTTCTTGCGGCCGTCCGTTCTGGATGAGCATGAGCCCGAGGAAGAACGGCGGTCCTGCGGCTTGCGGATCAGCTTCTCCGGCTTTGCGGTAGGCATAAAGCGCCGCGGGCGTGAGCGTCCCATCGGCATGGCCAACGAGATTGTTCGCCAGCGCCAGCCACGCCTGCGCATCGCGCGGACTTTCCTCGATCGCACCCAGCAGGAGGCCTGCCGCGTTGCTGAAATCACCTTGCCGCGTCAGCGCATCGGCGGTCATCACCCAATGGTTCTGCGCAATCGCCCCCTGGCCGGATAGCTGCTGGCGCACGGTTACCAGCCCGGCGCCGACCTTGCCTTGCGGTGCCTCGACCTGCTTGGGCGCACCGGGAAGTTCGGGCCGCGCCTGCCAGAAGAAGCCGATGAAACCGAAGATCAATGCCGCAGCAAGTGCTTCCCAGCTTTTGCGCGCGGCCTTGCCCAGCACGATCAGCGCGGCCAGCGCCGACAGCGCGAGCAGAATGGGAACAATCCAGCCGCTCATGTCGCGCTCCTCGTGAAACGCTGCCGGAGCAGCAGCACCGCCAGCGCAAGCAATGCAAGCGGTGCAGCGAACAGCGGCCAGGTCAGCCCGGTCACCCGCGGCGCATAGCTCACATAGTCGCCATACTTGTCGATCAGCCAGGCCCGGATTGCCTCGGGATCTTCTCCCGCTTTGATCCGCAGCCGGACCTGATTGCGCAAATCTCCGGCAATCTGCGCATCCGAATCGGCGATCGACTGGCCCTGGCACTGGAGGCAGCGCAGGCTTTCCATCAGGGCCTCTGCCTTCACCTCCTGAACCGGGTCTTCGAGCTGGACATTGGCATAGGCCGCGGCCGGCATATTGCTGTCGGCCAGCAGCGGCGCGGCGGCGAGCAAGGCCGCAAGGATCACTGCGCGCTTCATCGCGCTGCCTCGGCCATTTTCTGGGCAATCAGCTCGACCTGATCGGCGCGGATATCGCCGATATGCTGATACCGGATCACGCCCTGGCCATCGATCACGAAGCTTTCGGGCACGCCTGACGACCCCAGTGCGAACTGGATCGCGCTGACATCGTCACGACCGACCCGGCTGAACGGATTGCCGTTCCGAGCAAAGAAGCGCGCCAAATCCTCCGGCTTGTCGCGGATAGCGACCCCGACCACGTCAATCCCCCGGTCCTTAAGGGCGCGCAACTGCGGTGCCTCGACCGCGCAGGGCACGCACCAGCTGGCAAAGATATTGAGCAAGTGCGGCTTGCCGGTTGCCAGGTCTGCACTGGCCAGGCCGGGCTGCGCGGGCGTGGCTGCGAGCAGCGAGAACTGCGGCAGCGGCCGGCCGATCATCGCACTTTTGACCGCGCGATCGGCCGGGCGGAGCATCGCGAACAGCACCAGCGCCGTAAAGCCGGCAAAGAACGCCAGTGGCAGCCATAAGGCCCAGCGCGATGGTGCGGGCGCGCTTGCCATTTACAGCCTGCCCTGCTGCTTGCGGCGATAGGCGATCTTGTCGATGGCTATGAACCGGCGCAGATCGCTGAGCACCCGGCCAAGCAGGGCCAGCGCGCCGCCCAACGCAACCAGCGCCCCGCCCAGCCAGATCAGGGTTACGAACGGTTTCCACCACAGCCGCAGCTGCCAGCGCCCGTCCTCGGCCTCTTCGCCCAGCACGGTATAGAGCTGGCCGTTCCAGCGGGTCAGGATCGCGCTTTCGTTGGTTTGCTGCACCGGGGTCCAGAAACTGCGCGCCTGGGGTTTGAGCTCGCTCGTCGCGCCGCCGCCGTAACTGGCATTCAGCTTGGCTTCGAGCGCGGTCCAGTTCGGACCGGTGATCGGTTCGATCCGGCCTAAGCGGACCAGCCAGGGACCGACCGAGACCGTTTCACCCACCCGCGCGGCGACCAGCTTTTCGGTGCTGAAGGCGCTATCGCAAGCGATCCCGAGCAGGGCCACGCCGATTCCGAAGTGAGCGACGACCATACCCCACAGCGGAAGGGTAACGGTGCGCAGGCGCCGTCCCTTGAGTGGGACCAGCGCCACCATCAGCAGCATTGTGCCAAGCGCAATGCCCAGCAGCGGCATCAGGTGAACGCCGCGCAGGCCCAGCCATATCGCCACACCCACCAACACGAGCGCTGGCAATAGCAGCAAATGTTTGATCCGCCCCAGCTTGTCCCGCCGCCAGCGGAGCAGCGGACCAATTCCCATCACTACCAGCATCGGCACCACGAACACCGCCGTCGCCGGGTTGAAATAGGGCGGACCGACCGAAACCTGCGCGCCCATTGCTTCGGCGACCAACGGATAAAGCGTGCCGAGCAGGACGATACCAAGCACTGCGCTCAGCATGACATTGTTGAACACCAGCGCGCTTTCGCGGCTGACGATCGCAAAGCGCTGCCCTTCGCTCACCGTTCCAGCGCGCAGGGCGAAAATAATGAACGCCGCGCCGATATTGATGGCGAGAAGCGCCAGGATGAAGGTCCCCTTGGTGGGATCGACGGCGAATGCGTGGACGCTGGTCAGCACGCCCGAGCGGACCAGAAAGGTTCCGACCATCGACATCGCGAAAGCGACCACGCCCAGCATCACCGTCCAGGCCCGCAAGGCATTGCGCGAGGCCAGCACCGAGACCGAATGCAGCAGGGCGGTCGCCGCCAGCCACGGCATCAGCGATGCGTTTTCGACCGGGTCCCAGAACCACCAGCCGCCCCAACCAAGCTCGTAGTAGGCCCAGTAGGACCCGGCGGTGATGCCCAGGGTGAGGAAGATCCAGGCCCCCAGCACCCATGGCCGCATCGCGCGGGCGAAATTGGGCGAAACCTCGCGCGTCAGCAAAGCCCCGACCGCGAAGCTGAATGCAACCGATAGTCCGACGTAACCGACGTAAAGCGTGGGTGGATGGAAGGCGAGGCCCGGGTCCTGCAGCAGCGGGTTGAGGCCATTACCTTCCGCCGGGACTGGATCGAGCCGTGCAAACGGGTTCGAGGCGAGCAGCAGAAAGGCATAGAACCCAAGGCTGACAAACGCCTGCGCGCCCAGCGTCGCCAGCAAGGTCGGCTCGGGCAGGCGCTTTTCAAGGAGCGCGACGAAGCCGCCGGCGAGCGCCATGATCGTCACCCACAGCAGCATCGAGCCTTCGTGATTGCCCCAGGCTCCAGCCACCTTGTACAGCATCGGCTTGGCCGAATGTGAATTCGCCGCGACCAGCGCGACTGACAGGTCAGTCTGCGCGAACACGATAATCAGGCAGATAAAGGCAAACGCAACCAGCCCGGCCTGCGCCATGGCGAGCGGACGCACCACCGGGGTCAGGGGATTGTCCGGCTGGCGCAGCGCAAGAAAGCCGCTGAACAGCTGCAGAACTGCAAGCGCGGCGGCGAACCACAAGGCGGCAAGGCCAGCTGTCGCGATCACTTGGTTGCTTCCACTTTCTGTCGGGCTTCCTGCGCAGTCATCTGCTGCATTTCGCGCGGCACGTATTTCTCGTCGTGCTTGGCCAGCAGGTTATCGGCGAGGAACGTACCGTCAGCTTGCCGGTGTCCTTCCGCAACTACCCCGGACCCTTCCTTGAACAGGTCCGGCGTAATTCCGCGGAACGTAACCGGGACGCGCGCCTTGCCATCGCCGACCACGAAACCGATCGTCACCCCGTCCGGCGCAGTCTTGAGCGATCCGGCCTCGACCATTCCGCCGAGCCGCACTGCGCGATCTGCTGCGGGCGGCTTGGCCACCATCTCGGTCGGCAGATAAAAATAGCTCGCCTGATTACGCAGCGCCCAGGCGGCGAGTAATGCCGCCGCAATCAGAGCGGCCAATGCCGCCAGAACCAGAACGAGGCGCTGGTGCTTGGGCTTGAACGCGGCGCTCATAGTTCGCGGCTCCGGTCACGCCGGGCTTCGGCGCGGCGCATCGCCGCCAGGCTTTGCAGGATCAAAGCCAGCGTGCCGCCGATGCCTAAGGCATATGCGGCATAAACGTAAGCGAGCTGGTTGAGTTTCTCATGCATCGGCCATCTCCATCGCGCGGCGGCGCAGGCGCGCTTCGGCTTGCTGATCGGCCAGGATCGTTCGCATCCGCGCCAGCACCACTCCGCCGAACAGCAGCGAGAAACCAACCGTCGCCGCCAGCAGGCCAAGCAGGAACGGCGCGGCCATCGGCGAATTGCCGGAAAACATCGACGCCCCCAGGCTCGGCGGCTGATGCAGGCTTTGCCACCAGATCACCGAGTAGTGGATGATCGGAATATTGACCGCGCCGACCAGGCCGAAAATGGCTGCGATCCGGCCTCCACCCTGCCCTGAACGCGCTTCGGCATCAGCCAGGGCAATGTATCCGCAATAGAGGAAGAACAAGATCAGCATCGAAGTCAGCCGGCCGTCCCAGACCCACCATGCGCCCCACGCCGGGCGGCCCCAGATCGACCCGGTGACCAGGCACAACAGCGCAAAGACAGCGCCCGGAACCGCCACGGCACGGGCCGCGATACCGGCCAGCGGATGGCGCCAGACCAGTTCGCTCAGACTAGCGAGCGCGATCATGCTCCACCCGCCCATGCCCAGCCAGGCGGCGGGCACGTGGATGAACAGGATACGCACCGTCTCACCCTGCAATTGTTCAGCTGGAGCGCCGGTCAGGCCCCACAATAGGACGATGGCGGTGACCACTGCCCCGGCGATGAGCAAGGGCGCGGTCAGCAACCGCGCGAGGCGCAGGAACCGGGCAGGATTTGCATAGCCGTGCATGGACGTCGAGTGACCCTCAGGGGCCTTTTGGGCCCGCGCCCCTCTGCCACGCAGCGCCCGTGCGGGCAAGCGGATTGGGGTGGTTCAAAAGCAAAGAAATGGGGCGATCGATGGGTCTCGAACCCACGACCTCCGGTACCACAAA
>JAYUCG010000121.1:0-16746 GCA_043740455.1 Novosphingobium sp.
ATCCGGCCTTCGGCGGTTTGCAGCGGCGAAGTGTGGATGAACTTAGCAGTCACTTCACGGGTGCCCGCAGGCAGCGTCACTTGAAACGCATTCACCTCGATCGGATCGCGCTTCCATTCCAGCTTCTGCCCGCCCGCTTCAAACGTCATCGCGACCAGTTCGGCGAGCGGCCCGCGCGGGCCATGGTTGCCGGGCAGCCACTGCGGAAACAGCAGCGTCAATTCGGCAGTGTTCGGCGCGACCGGGATCGTCTCAGTCACCCGGTAAACCCCGCGCGTCACGTCGGTCGCGTCGATGTCCAGACCCAGTGTTCCGCCGGGGTACGGCACATCGGCGGCGTCCGGAACGTCATGCGACAGAGGCGCCGCGGTCGGCGCGGAATTGGCGGCGAGAATGGCGGGCGCAGCAAGCGCCAGCGCGACGGCGGAGAGGATCGACCCTGTTGTCTTGTTCATGGCGGGGTTTGTGCCGCCTCATGCCCAGCGTTGCAACTACGCTGGTCGATTGAGGTTGTTCACACGAAGACACAAAGAGCACCAAGATGTTGCGCTTGCGGCGAAGCCGCCCTCCAATCTGCAGTATCGCTACTCTGTGATGGCAGTTCGGTGAGCTGCCTGCGGCGCTTCGCGGGGCCTCGCCGTATTCTTCGTGTCTTCGTGTGAACCCCAAATCCCCTTCACCTCGCGCCCAAGGCAGACTAAGCGCGCAAACCATGAGCACACCGCAAGCCATCAGGGGAACCCAGGACATCTTCGGTGCCGAAGCCGAGGCCTTCGCGCATGTCGTCGAGACGTTCGAGCGGGTGCGCAAGCTCTACCGCTTCCGCCGGATCGAAATGCCGGTGTTTGAAAAGACCGAAGTGTTCAGCCGCAGCATCGGCGAGACCACCGATGTCGTCTCCAAGGAAATGTACAGCTTCGAGGATCGCGGCGGCGAATCGCTGACCCTGCGGCCCGAGTTCACTGCCGGGATCGCCCGCGCCTATCTGACCAACGGCTGGCAGCAGCACGCGCCCTTGAAGGTTGCGACGCACGGGCCGCTGTTCCGGTATGAGCGCCCGCAAAAGGGGCGGTATCGGCAGTTCCACCAACTGGACGCCGAGATCATCGGCGCGGCTGAGCCGCAGGCTGATGTCGAACTGCTGGTCTTGGCCGACCAGATGCTCAAGGAACTGGGCATTGCCGATGGCGTGACCTTGATGCTCAACACGCTCGGCGACGGGGCCAGCCGTGAGGCATGGCGGCTGGCTCTGATCGATTACTTCCGCGCGGTGCAGGACGAACTGAGCGAAGATTCGCAGGACCGGCTTGAACGCAATCCGCTGCGGATTCTGGATAGCAAAGACCCGCGCGACAAGACCTTCGTGGCGGATGCGCCGAAGATCGACGACTTCCTGAGCGGCGAGGCGCAGGATTTCTTTGGCGCGGTGACTTCGGGGCTGGATGCGGCGGGTGTTGAATGGACCCGCGCGCCGTCATTGGTGCGGGGCCTCGACTACTACCGCCACACCGCGTTCGAATTCGTCACCGACCGGCTCGGTGCGCAAGGGACTGTGCTTGGCGGTGGGCGGTATGACGGACTGATGGAAAGCTTGGGCGGACCGCCGACGCCAGCGGTTGGCTGGGCTGCGGGGATCGAGCGGTTGGCGATGTTGGTGGATACTGCGGCCAGGTCAGCGCCCTTCGTTGCTGTTATTCCAGACAACCCCTCGCTCGAAGCGGAAGCGCAGATCTTGGCCGCCAAACTGCGACGAGGCGGTTTCGCCACCACGATCGCCTTTCGAGGCAATGCGAAGCGTCATGCCGAGATCGCAAAAAAGCACGGTGCCGATGCCGCTCTCTATGTGCGCTGGAAGCTAGGCGACGAACCAAGGTTCGACGAGTATGGGCCTGTTAGGCGTTTGCACTTCACGCAACTCCGACCTGACACGGATCAGAAATTCTTGATGAGTGTCTTGTCCGCCATCGAGGAGGGTGTGAGCGGGGAGGTGCCGTCCGAGTGATCAAGCTCTTAGCTACTCGCCCCACCCCGTTGGGGAGGGGTTGGGGTGGGGGCTCCACGCCAGCGTGGACGCTCGGCTTCGCCTCGCTACCCCATCCCCGGCCCTTCCCCGACGGGGAAGGGAGAAATGCACCATGTCGATAAGTGACACTCGCCTAGCGCAACTGACCGAGCGCTTTGCTGAACTCGAGGCGCGGATGGCTTCGGGTCAGCTTGAGGGTGCCGACTTTGTTTCCGCGTCGCGCGATTATTCCGAGCTTGAACCAATTGCGCGTGTCGCAGAGCAGGTCCGGACGATCCGCGCCGAGCTGGCTGAACTGTCCTCCATCACCGACCCCGACCCAGACATGCGCGCCATGGCTGCCGAGGAAATCGAGCGCCTCAAGACCGAGCTTCCGCAAGCCGAACACGCCCTCGCCGTCGCCATGCTGCCGCGCGATTCGGCTGATGCGCGACCCGCCATGCTCGAAATCCGTGGCGGCACCGGGGGTGACGAGGCCGCGCTGTTCGCGGCTGATCTCTACCGGATGTACGAGAAATACGCCGCTGAGCAGGGCTGGCGGATCGAGATGATCAGCGCCAACGTCTCGGACATCGGCGGCTTCAAGGAAGTCGTCGCCAACATCCAGGGCAACGGGGTGTTCGCCAAGCTGAAGTTCGAAAGCGGCGTCCACCGGGTCCAGCGCGTGCCCGTCACCGAAAGCGGCGGGCGCATTCACACCTCGGCGGCGACCGTCGCGGTGCTGCCCGAGCCCGATGAAGTGGACGTGCAGATCGAGGACAAGGACCTCAAGATCGATGTTTACCGTGCCTCGGGCGCGGGCGGGCAGCACGTCAACACCACCGATTCTGCGGTGCGGATAACGCATTTGCCCAGCGGCCTGGTCGTGATCTGCCAGGACGAGCGCAGCCAGCACAAGAACAAGGCCAAGGCGATGCAGGTCTTGCGCACCCGGCTTTATGAGCAGATCCGCGATGAGGCGCAGGGCGTGGAGGCCGAGGCGCGCAAGGCGATGGTCGGCTCAGGCGACCGCTCGGAACGGATCCGCACTTACAATTTCCCCCAGGGGCGCGTCACCGATCACCGCATCAACCTGACCCTGCACCGCCTGCCCGAGGTGCTCGAAGGGCATGGCCTTGGCGAACTGATCGACGCGCTGATCGCCGAGGACCAGGCCAAGCGGCTGGCGGCTTTGGGTGAGTGACGGCCAGACCGTCGCCGAGGCAATCCGCGCCGCGACCTTGGCGCTGGGCGAAGGCACCGATACCGCGCGGCTTGACGCTGAATTGCTGATGGCCGAAGCGCTCGATTGCACCCGTTCCGACATGTTCCTGCGCCGCATGCACGATCCCGCGCCGCCGGGCTACGCGGCTCTGGTCGCGCGCCGCGCGGCGCACGAACCGGTCGCCTATATCCGGGGCTATCAGGAATTCTTCGGGCTGGGCTTCCGCGTCACCCCCGACGTGCTGATCCCGCGCGGCGACAGCGAAGTGCTGGTGGAGGCGGCGCTGGCGGCCAAGCCCGATGCGCGGCGGGTGCTTGATCTGGGCATCGGTTCGGGCGCGCTGCTGCTCGCGTTGCTGAGCGAACTGCCTGAGGCCGAGGGGCTGGGGATCGACCGCTCGATCGCGGCGCTGACCGTCGCCACCGGCAATGCCCGCGCGCTGGGCCTGGCGACCCGCGCGCAGCTGCAATTCGGCGACTGGACAAGCCCCGGGTGGAGCGCGGGCCTCGGCACGTTCGACGTGATCCTCGCCAATCCGCCCTATGTCGAGGCGGACGCCGAACTGGCCCCATCGGTGCGCGGGCACGAACCCGCGCAGGCCTTGTTCGCCGGGCCTGACGGGCTGGACGACTACGGCGTGCTCATCCCCCAGATCCTGGCGCTGCTTGCGCCGGGCGGGGTGGCGCTGGTCGAGATCGGCCACACCCAGTCCGAGGCGGTGACCGCCTTGGCAGCCCAGGCGGGCCTTGACGCCCAGCTGCATCTCGACCTTGCCGGGCGGCCACGCGCGCTCGAACTCAAGTTTTCGCTTGGCAAGGGGCCCGCCAGCGCCTAGATTGAATGCAAGCCAGCGCAGGTCCACACGTGGTGAGACCCGCAGGCCAACTCCAGCATTTGCACACAGGTGGCAATTTTGCCGCACAGTTCAGCAGATGTCGGGCCCACGATGCGCAATGGGCGCCCGTGGCACTGGGTCGCGCAGCCATGCAGTCGAAATTTCGCTAGGTTGACGGATTAGGGAAACTAACCCCTTGAATACTAACAACAGCAATAATCGCGGTAACAACAACAGCAACAATAACAACCGTCGTCGTGGCCGTGGAAACCGGCCAGGCGGGGGCGGTGGTGGTGGTGGCGGCCAGCAGTTGAACCGGATCGACAGCCGGGCGCGCGGCAATGCGCCTCAATTGCTCGAAAAATACCGCAAGCTGGCGCAGGACGCGCATCTCAACGGTGACCGTGTCCAGGCCGAATACTATCTGCAGTTCGCTGATCACTATTTCCGCGTTACCGCCGACAGCCGGGTCCGCACCGACGATCAGCGCCCCCGCACCGGCGACCGGTGGGAAGGCGGCGCTGGCGAAGAAGGCGATGACAGCAACGACTTCTCGGTCGAAAGCGATTTTCCTGGCTTCGACCAGCGCTTCGAAACGCCGAACTACAACCGCGGCCAGAACGACCGTCCGCGCCAGGGACCGGGCGAACAGGAAGCACCGCGCCAGCAAGACGGGCCGCGCCAGCAAGAGGCACCCCGCCAGCAGCGCGAACCACGGCGCGATGCCGAGAGCGCGCAACCGGCCGTAGTCGAGCGGGTGGAAGAGACCGAAGCCGAAGCGCAGCCCAACGCATATGAGCCGCCGGCCAACCCGTTCGTGCGCGATCGCAACCGCGGCGGGCTGAAGCCGCGCCGCGCCAGCCGCTCCGAGCCTGAAGGCGATGAGGACGAGATCAATTCCACCGGACTTGACCCGGCCTTGCTGCCCCCGGCGATTGCCGCAGGGCGCGTATCTGAACCGGTTGACGAGGAAGCCAAGCCGCGCCGCGGCCGTCCGCGCAAGAAGCCGCTTGACGGCGATGCCGGCGAAACGCTCGAAACGGTTAACTGAACTCTAGAGCCCCTGCCCTGACGTGCTGCGGCTCTCCGCTCTTGCCCTGAAGTATCCGCGACTGGCCGCGCTGCTGCTGGGCGCAATTTCGGCCTTCGGGTTCGAACCGTGGGCTCTGTGGCCGGTGGCGCTGCTGGCGCTGGCTGGGCTAATCGCACTACTCCGGATCGCGCCCAGCCGCACGGCCGCCGCATGGCTGGGTTGGAGCTTTGCACTCGGTCAGTTTGCAGTCGGGCTCAATTGGATCGCCACCGCATTCACCTTTCAGGCGGCGATGCCCGTTTGGCTCGGCTGGATCGCGGTGGTGCTGGTTGCCTGTTACCTTGCGGTCTATCCGGCCCTGGCGGCGCTGGCCGCCTGGCACGCCCGGTCCAGCCGCGCCGCGCTCACGCTGGGCCTTGCGGGAAGCTGGATCGTCACCGAATGGCTGCGCGGCTGGCTGTTCACCGGCTTTCCGTGGAACCCGCAAGGCGCGGTGCTGCTGGGCACGTTCGAGCACCCCGCCGCGGCGCAAGCGCTGCCGTGGCTGGGGACCTTTGCGCTATCGGGCCTTGCCGTACTGCTGGCCGGGTTGTGGGAAGCGGGTCTTGCGCGCTACCGCAGCGACCGGCGCGCCCTGATCCTGCTGCTGGTGCCGTTGCTGGTTCAATTGGTCCCGACCTTCATGCCGCCCCGGCAGGACAAGCCAAGCAAGCTGCCATTCGCGCTGGTCCAGCCCAATATTCCGCAAGCCGAGGTTAACGATCCGGCCAAGTTCCCGGCCAATTTCCAGCGGCTTGCCCAGCTTGTCCCGCCAGCGGCATCCGGACCTGGCGCCCTGCTGCTGTGGCCCGAATCGGGCGTGTCGGACTATCTGCGCGCCGGCTATCCGCCGGCCTACTACACCGATACCTATGATGCCGATCCGGCAGCGGCGCGCAGCCGCCTCGCCCGCGTGATCGGGCCTGACCGGCTGCTGCTGACCGGCACGGTTGACCTCAATTTCAGCGGCGATCGACCAGTCGGCGCGCGCAATGCGGTGACTGCGGTTGACGGCTCGGGCGCGCTTACCGCCAGCTACAACAAGGCGCACCTGGTGCCTTATGGCGAATACCTGCCGATGCGCGAACTGCTCACCCCGTTCGGGCTCAACCGGCTGGTGCCCGGCGATTTCGATTTCCTGCCCGGCCCGGGGCCGCAGACGTTCGACCTTGGCCGCCACGGCAAGGCCGGAGTGCAGATCTGCTATGAGATGGTCTTTCCGGGCCATGTAATCGATGCCGATCACCGCCCAGATTACCTGTTCAACCCTTCCAACGACGGCTGGTTCGGCACCTGGGGCCCGCCGCAGCACCTGGCGCAGTCGCGGATGCGCGCGATCGAGGAGGGCATGCCGGTGCTGCGTTCGACCACCACCGGGATCAGCGCGGTGATCGATGCCAATGGCGTGGTGCGCCAGTCAGTCCCGACGCACGCCGCTGGCGTACTGCTGGGCCTGATCCCCGCAGCCCACGCGCCGACATTGTTTGCCCGGTGGGGCAACCAGCTTTCGCTTGGCTGGGCGATGGTTCTTCTTGCCGCCTCTCTGGTTGCGCTGCGCCGCCGACAGGGTTAGAGCGCGAAAATTACATAAAGCTTTCTTTATATCGGATTCCCCCCATTTCTACGGATTCCCTGATGCGCAACTCTTACCTATTCACCTCCGAAAGCGTTTCCGAAGGCCACCCCGACAAAGTCGCCGACCAGATCTCGGATTCGATCGTCGATCTGTTCCTGAGCATCGACGACGAAGCGCGGATCGCCTGCGAAACGCTGTGCACCACCCAGCTGGTCGTGCTCGCCGGAGAAATCCGCGGGCGCGGGATTTACGAGGATGGTGAGTGGGCGCCGGGCATTCCAGAACGAATCGAGGCGGCAGTGCGCCAGACGGTCAAGGACATCGGCTACGAACAGGCCGGGTTCCACTGGGAACAGTTTGAATTCATTAACCGGCTGCACGGCCAGTCGGAGCACATCGCGCAAGGCGTCGATGCCGGGAGCAACAAGGACGAAGGTGCGGGCGACCAGGGGATTATGTTCGGCTACGCCACCGATGAAACCCCCGACCTGATGCCCGCGACGCTCTACTACAGCCACAAGATCCTTGAGCGCATGGCCGCCGACCGCCATTCTGGCGCGGCCTCGTTCCTCGAACCCGACGCCAAGAGCCAGGTCACCCTGCGCTACGAAGGCAGCTTGCCGGTCGCCGCGACCGCCGTCGTGGTTTCGACCCAGCATGCCGCCGGCTATGACGAGGGCGCGAAGGAAGCCGAACTCCACGCCTATGTCCGCCGCGTGATCGCCGACGTCATCCCGCCGGTGTTGTTGCGCGAAACCGAATACCACATCAACCCGACTGGCAGCTTCGAGATCGGCGGCCCCGATGGTGACGCCGGGCTAACCGGCCGCAAGATCATCGTCGATACCTACGGCGGCGCGGCCCCGCACGGCGGCGGCGCGTTTTCAGGCAAGGACCCGACCAAGGTCGACCGTTCAGCCGCCTATATCAGCCGCTACCTCGCCAAGAACATCGTTGCTGCCGGGCTCGCCACGCGCTGCACGATCCAGCTGGCCTATGCGATCGGCGTGTCGAAGCCGCTTTCGCTGTATGTCGATACCCACGAGACCGGGACCGTCGGCGACGACAAGATCGAAGCCGCCATCATGAGCATTGCCAAGCTCGGCGGGCTGACCCCGCGCAGCATCCGCACGCACCTTGGCCTCAACAAGCCGATCTATCGCCAGACCGCGGCCTATGGCCATTTCGGGCGCAAGCCAGTGGGCGATACGTTCCCGTGGGAGCGGACCGATCTGGTTGACGACTTGAAGGCGGCGCTGGCCTGAGCCAATTGCGATGACTGCGGGCATTTTGCTGCGAAGAGCTTGGGCGATACGACTCGCGTGGCCGGTCTTTTCAGCGGTGCTACTGCGCTCGCAAGCGGGCGACATGGCGGCGCTGGATTGTGAGGAAGGGCTAGCCAAAGTCTAAGCCATGCTGGACGCCGATAATCCGCTCGGTGACTTCGGCCCCTATCAGGCGGTGGCCGAAGTCACCCCGGGCTGAGAGCTCTTCCGACCGGGTGATGAAGCCAACCCGACCCGCGGGACGGCTGGCCAGCGCGAAGTTTCGCCCGGCCTAATGATCACGATCCACATTCCGGGCGAAGCCCCGCAGGCAGCGGTCGATGCGGCTCTCGCACGGTTGCTCGCCGCGCATCCCTTGGAAATCCCGGTGATCGAAGTGGCAGAGGTTGCGCTCGCTGCGCGGAAGTAGCTTTAGCGGATGCGGTAGTCTGTGGTGATCACGCCAGCCGCTGCCAGTTCGTTTTCATGGCTAACCTCGCGCCATTCTTCGGCCAGCGCAGCCGCTTCCCACTCGAGCATCGCCGGGTGGGCGAGGATGTGGTCGACCCACACCTGCCCGGCGCCGACATCGAGCCCATACGTGCAGATGCGGTAGGCGACCGGCGCAAAGAACGCATCGACCGCGCTGAACTCTGCGCCTGCCAGCCACGGCCCGCTGAACTGCGACAGCCCTTTCTCGAAGATCTCGCGGACCCGGGCAACGTTACGCTGTAACCCCACGCTCATCGGCTTGGGCTTGACCCGCACGCCGACGTTCATCGTGCAATCGTTGCGCAAATGGCCGAAGCCGCCGTGCATTTCGCAGGTCGCACCTTGAGCAAAGACCCGCGCCGCTTCGTCGGTTGGCCAGACGCCATCATGACGCTCGGCGAGATAGAGTGCGATTCCAAGCGAATCGGCGACGCGCCGCTCCCCGTCGACCAGGACCGGGACTTGGCCGGTCGGCGAAAATGCCCGGAAGTCTTCGAAATTGTCCGGCTTCGTGAACGGCTCAAGCCGGTCTTCAAACGCAATCCCCAGCGCTTTCATCAGCACCCACGGGCGCAGGCTCCAGCTTGAATAGTTCCGATTGGCGGTGATCAGCGTGTAAGTCATGCCGCGATGCTAAAGCGCCGCGCGGCAGGGTCAATGTGGCAGCGCCGCCGCTTCGTCTGGCCAACGCTCCATCCGTTCGCGGCCCGCATCGAGGAACAGCGTGGGCAGCTTGGCCAGCATCAGGATCTTGTGGATACACCAGTCGGCAGCGCGCTCGTTCCACCGGGCGGTGGCGCGGCCCTGGCCTTCGAGCCAGCGCTGGTACGGCAGAAAGTGGTCGGGCTCGTCTTTGTGCACGATCTGGAAAATCCGCTTGAGGATCGGATCGGACATGATCGTCTTGTTCTTGAGGATGATCTCGACTTGCGCATAACCGCGCTGCTCGGTCAGCATGATGACCCGGCAAAGCTGCTCGAATTCGCGCGGATCGGCAACGATCAGGTCGGTATCGAGTTCCTCGATCGAGCAGCGAAACACCCACTGGATGAACCGGTCGATATGGCCGACCCCGCTGTCGACCTGGAGCGGCATTCGCCCCTGACGTTCGAACCAGCGCCGGAACATCACGTAATGTTTGCGCTCGTCCGCACGGTGCTTGGCGATCTCGTCCTGGAAGGCGAGATCGTCTGGGCAGCACCGGCGCACCGCTTCGAGCACCCGGTCGAGTGAAGTATAGCCGCGAAATTCGTTGTAGATGTAAATCGAGCCGAGGACGTCGAGGTAGCGTTCGCGAAAGGCGGACCGGAAACTCAAATGTTCACTCCATCATTGCGGCTAGTCCCACGACCGCCGCGGCGAATTCCTCGCGAAATTCCTGTACTACCCCGCGGGCCGATCGGACCTGATCGATCAAGCCCACACCTTGACCCACAAAGTAGGAAACGAGTTCGCGGGCCTGTTGGTTCCCGCCCAGTACTGCCTTTTCGATTCTTTGAAAGCTCGGTTCGGAGACCATGCCCATCAGCGGCATCGGCAGCGCGCCGGGTCCAGAGGAACTGTCCCACGCCTCGTGCCATGCGGTCTTGAGCTGGCGCGCAGGTTTTCCCGTACGGCTTCTTGAGCGCACCGTATCGCGGCTGCGCGCCGCGATCATCTTCTCGCGGAAAGCTTCGCTGGTTTCCGCCTCGGGGGTGGCGAGCCAGACCGATCCGGTCCACGCGCCTTGCGCGCCTGCCGCCATCATCCCGGCCATCTGCCCGCCGGTCATGATCCCGCCCGCGGCGAGCACCGGGATGTCATACCCAGCCTTAGCCAGCGCGCGGACCACTTCGGGGATCAGCACGAGCGTTGAAACCTCACCGCAGTGTCCGCCCGCCTCGGTTCCCTGCGCAACGATGATATCGACCCCGGCCGCAGCCTGGCGCAGCGCATGTTCCTTGGCCCCGACCAAGGCCGCGACGGGAATCCCGCGCGCCTTGCCTTGCGCAATCATTTCGGGCGGGGCGATGCCCAGCGCATTGGCGATCAGTTTGATGGGATGGCGAAATGCGACCTCCATCAAGGCATAACCGTTTTCAGGGGTGATGCCCGAGCGCCCGCGCCATGCCACCACCTCTGCGGGCGGAACGTCTATGCCATACTGCCCGAGCAGCCCGGCCGTGAACGCGCGGTGTTCATCTGAAATGGCTGAGGCGCGGGCATCGTTATCGGCCATTCCAGCGACGCGCGGATCGACCACTTCGGGGACCAGCACGTCGACCCCATACGGCGCGCCTTCGATGTGTTCGTCGATCCAGGCGAGTTCTTCCTCGAGCTGCTCAGGCGTGAACCGCGTCGCGCCGAGCACCCCGAACCCGCCCGCCTTGCTCACCGCCACCACTACATCGCGGCAGTGGCTGAAGGCAAACAGCGGAAACTCGCAGCCGGTCAGCCGGCAGACTTCGTTGTTCATCATTCTCTCCCGTTTGGGAGAGGATGGAACGCGGCGACCTTCAGGGCAAGTCAGCTGATGTAATGTGCCGTCGTCTTGGCCGCCAAATCCTCAGTCGTCACGCCCGGGGCAAGCTCGATCAGCTTGAACGGGCTGGCATGATCGGCGCGGTGGAACACCGCGAGATCGGTGATCACCATGTCGACCACATTACGGCCGGTCAGCGGCAGGGTGCATGCGGGCACGAATTTCGGCGTCCCGTCCTTGGCGCAGTGTTCCATCAGCACGATGATCTTCTTGACTCCTGCGACAAGATCCATCGCCCCGCCCATGCCCTTGATCATCTTGCCCGGGACCATCCAGTTGGCGATGTCGCCGTTTTCGGCCACTTCCATCGCGCCCAGAACAGTGAGGTCGATCTTGCCGCCGCGGATCATCGCGAAGCTTTGCGCGCTGTCGAAATAGGCCGAGTGCGGCAGTTCGCTGATCGTCTGCTTGCCGGCGTTAATCAGGTCGGCGTCGACCGCGTCCTCGGTCGGGAACGGGCCGATCCCGAGCATGCCGTTCTCGCTCTGCAGGGTCACGGTCATGCCAGTAGGCACGTGGTTCGCGACCAGCGTCGGTATGCCGATGCCCAGGTTGACGTAATAGCCGTCGCGCAGCTCCTTGGCCGCGCGCGCCGCCATCTGGTCGCGGCTCCAACCCTTGGCGATGTGATCGTGCGCGGTCATCAGCCCATATCCGTGGTGCGAGTGGTACGGAATTCGATCTTCTTGTCGTAGGGGCTGCCGACGATCAGGCGCTGGACGTAAACCCCCGGCAAATGGATGCAATCGGGATCGAGACTGCCGACCGGCACGATCTCCTCCACCTCCACAACGCAGACCTTGCCGCAGGTCGCGGCGGGCTGGTTGAAATTGCGCGCGGTCTTGCGGAACACGACGTTGCCGGTTTCATCCGCCTTCCACGCCTTGACCAGCGCCAGGTCGGCAACGATGCCGCGTTCGAGGATGTACTCCTCGCCATCGAAGAGCTTCGCCTCCTTGCCTTCGGCGACCAAGGTGCCAACGCCGGTCTTGGTGTAGAACCCCGGGATCCCGGCCCCGCCCGCACGCATCCGCTCGGCCAGTGTGCCTTGCGGGCAGAATTCGACTTCGAGTTCGTCCGAAAGATACTGGCGCTCGAACTCCTTGTTCTCGCCGACGTAGCTCGAGACCATCTTTTTCACCTGCCGGGTGCGCAGCAGCTTGCCGATACCCTCGTTATCGATCCCGGCGTTGTTCGAGTAAAAGGTGAGTCCTGTCACTCCGCTGTCGCGCACAGCATCTAGCAAGCGTTCCGGAATGCCGCACAGGCCGAAACCGCCGCAGGCGATGTGCAGGCCGTCCTTGAGCAGGCCGTCCAGCGCAGACCTAGCATCGGGGTAAATCTTTTGGGCCATGGTCTCTCCGAATGGGCGAATCAGACGGCGCTAAGCAAATGCGTCAAGGCCGGCAATTGCACAATACGCCGACGAACTTGCACGCAATGCAAGATTGGGCTGGCCTGCCGCAATTTCATTCGGATGCGGCCGGACGTAGAACAGCATGCGAAACTTGGCAATATAACTAAGTCTTTCAGAAGCTTGACTACAACCATGTGTGAACTTCGGGTTGCGCGTCAAGCTGGCACATTCCGCATCGCGCGTTTGTCGCAGAATCGCACGATGTAGGAAATCGCCTTGTGCGTCAGCCGAGCGCCAACCCCAGCAACTGCGACAGTTCCGTGAGCGCCTGCTCGCCGCTGGTTACCTTGATCGCCGCCATGCCCAGAGCGGCAGCGGGTTTGCAGTTGATCCCCAGATCATCGAGGTAGACGCATTGCGCCGGGGCCAGCCCCAACTGGTCGCACATCATCTGGTAAATCCGCGGATCGGGCTTGCGCACGCCCGCCTTGGAACTTTCGATCACCGCCTCGAAGCGGGCGAAGACCTGCTCGTAAACATCCTTGGCATCGCCGCTGCGGGCCATGCCCGCGCCGTGCCCGGCGGGGACGTTGTTGGTGATGCAGGCGAGGCGGTATCCGGCCTCGTCCAACTGATCGAGCGCGCGGACCATGGCGGGGCGGATCGAGCCTGACAGCACTGCCAGCACTGCGCGACCTTCAAGCGGATGGCCCATGGCTTCGGCCTCGGCCTCGAACAGCACGTCGAAAGTCCGGGCATCGATTTCGGCGCGTTCGAACTTGGCCCAGGCATTGTCATGCGGATTGGCAGCATTAACGCTGCGAACGAAGTCCTGCGGCAGGCCTCGCTCGTCCTCGAGCCGGTTGAACGCCTCGAACGGAGACGCGGTAATTACTCCGCCAAAATCGAAAATCACTGCCGCGTACTGGTGATCGTCCAACGTTCTGCTCCCCCATGCGTCTAATCCAGTCAGTGGCGCATTGGAGAATGGAGGGCAAGGCACCAGATTTTTGATCTGAATCATGGATCGCCAACACGATTGGCGCATTGTCGTAGTCAGAATGGAGAGCCGATATGCGTTCTATCCTCGTCCAGGCCAGCCACGATCGCTGCTGCGCTGCTCGAATCGACACTGCAATGGGCTTGGCTCGCGCGATGGCCGGTCATGTGACCTTGCTGATCGACACCCCGTTGGAGCCGTACGTCTCCACCAACCCCTACGGCGGCACCTTCGTCGCCAAGGACGCGCTGGAGGCCGCGATCAAAGCTGACGACAGGCTGGCCGAAACGCTCGAGAGCCGCCTTGCGGAAGGCGATGTGCCGTTCGATGTGCTCAAGACCGAAGGGTCCCCGCTCGACGCGATGCTTGGCGCGGCCAAGCTGGCAGACCTGGCCATTATTTCGCGCGTCTGCGGCTTTGCCGGTGACTTGGCGATCGAGGCGGATTGTCCGGTCCTTGTGCTTGGCCAGGCGCCGCTCGCAGTTCCGGTGAGCACCGTAGTGATTGCGTGGGATGGCGGACTGCAGTCGGCCCGGGCCCTGCGCAGCGCGGTGCCGCTGCTGGCTGGCTGCGGCAGCGTCCATGTCGTGACGGTGAGCGACGGCGCAGCGGGCGCGTTTCCAGCCACCGAATCGCTCCGCTACCTTGCCCGGCATGGCATCAATGCCGAATTGCACGAGGTCGCGAAGGTCGGGTCGGTCGAGGCAACAATCGCTGCCGAGGTCGCCCGGCTTGGCGCGGCGCTGCTGGTCATGGGTGCCTACAGCCACACCCGGATGCGCGAGTTCCTGTTCGGCGGGGTGACGCGCCATTTCGTGAACGACATGGCAGAGCCGGCGTTGCTGCTTTCGCACTGAGCGGTAACTTTCGCTGGCAGTTCATCGAATACCATTGGCTATTCGCCGCGGTTCGCGGTGCATTGGCATCACACAACCGGGGAGAATTGTCATGAACCGCCGCCTTATTCCGCTAGCCCTGCTGGGCGTTTCCGCGCTCACCGCGCCGTTGCTGGCCAAGCCCGCCACAATGGCAGCCCGCCCCGCCCCGGTCGCCGCGTGGCTCGCCGATCCGCTGCGCAGTGACGATATGCGCAAGCTCGACGAAGGGCGCATGCCGGCCGAAGTCCTGGCCTTCGTGGGCGCCAAGCCGGGCCAGACCGTGCTCGATTTCATGGCCGGAAGCGGCTACTATTCGTTCCTGCTGGCCCGCGCGGTTGGCCCCAAGGGGATGGTCTTTGCGGCCAATTCACCCGGTGAAAACGATCCCAAGGCGTGGACCGCCTTTGCCGACAAAGTCCCGCAGCTGCATGTGATGGTGTCTGAAATCGCGCAGATGCAGTATGCGCCGCGTTCGCTCGACCTGATCTTCACCAACCTCAACTACCACGACCTGTACTGGGAATCGGACAAGTACCACTTCAAGCGGGTCGATGTGCCCAGACAGCTTTCGGCCTGGTTCACCCAGCTAAAGCCCGGCGGACACGTCGTAATTATCGATCATGCCGCCAATCCCGGCGGCGATCCACGCGAGGTTGCCGACAAGCTCCACCGCATCGATCCGGAACGGGTCAAGGCCGACATGGCGGCTGCCGGATTTGTCTTCGAAGGTGAGAGCCACGTGCTGCAGCGCAGCGAAGATAACCACTCCAAGCTGGTGTTCGACCCTGCTGTGCGCGGCAAGACTGACCGGTTTATGTTGAAATTCCGCCGTCCGTGAGCCTCTCGCACGTCTAGTTGCAAATTATGCAACGTGAAATGATCTTTTCGCACTTGCACAATAACCGGGTGGGTGACATTTAGAGCCTGCCTTTTCAGGCATCCTCTCCCAAAACTTTCCAAGGCCGGGTCAGCAATGACCCGGTCTTTTTTTCGTCCATCGTCCGGGTCCGGCAGTCCGGGCGGGCGGCAGTGCATTTGCATTTGGCATGGCCAGTTCCTAGCTTCACGCTTCACCTTGAACGACAAGCGAAAGTGGCACGATGGCCGAAGTCCAGGAAAAGACGGTAAAGCTGCAGGTTGCGGCGGCGCGGCAGGAAGAAAGCGGCAACGGCTTTGCCCGCCTGCCCAAGAATACGCTGGCCGAACTGGGCGTGACCGAGGGCGACGTGATCGCGATCGAGGGCAAACGGCCGACCGCGGCCCGCGTGATGCTCGCCTATCCCGAAGACGAAGGGCTCGCGGTGATTCGGCTCGACGGCCTCCAGCGCGCCAATGCCGAGGTTGGCTCGGGCGATCATGTCGTGATCAGCAAGGCCGAGAGCCGCCCGGCCAGCCGCGTGGTCTTTGCCCCGGCGCAGCGCGAAATGCGCCTGCAGGGCCCGGGTCAGGCATTGAAGCGCAACTTCTTCGGCCGCCCACTGGTCGCGGGCGATCTCGTCGCCACCACCGGCCAGCAGCAAGTCCGCGATATGCCGCCCGAAGTGGCGCGAATGTTCAACGCCCCGGCTTTTGCGCTGACCCAGATCCGCCTGACCGTGGTCGCCACCGTGCCCAAGGGTATCGTCCACATCGACGAGAACACCGAGGTCGAACTGCGCGAGCAATTCGAGGAAGCGCGCGGATCGCGCGGCGATGTCAACTACGATGACGTCGGCGGGATGGGCGATACGATCCAGCAATTGCGCGAAATGGTTGAGCTACCGCTGCGCTATCCCGAACTGTTCACCCGCCTCGGGGTCGATCCGCCCAAGGGGGTGCTGCTCCATGGCCCGCCAGGGACCGGCAAGACCCGGCTAGCGCGCGCGGTGGCCAATGAAAGCGAAGCCAGCTTTTTCACCATCAATGGCCCGGAAATCACGGGCTCGGCCTATGGCGAAAGCGAAAAGCGGCTCCGCGAAGTGTTTGAGGAAGCCGCCAAGGCTGCTCCGTCAATCGTGTTCATCGACGAAATCGATTCGATCGCGCCGAAGCGCTCGAACACTCCCGGCGAAGCTGAAAAGCGGCTGGTTGCGCAGCTTCTGACTCTGATGGACGGGCTCGGCAACGGGACCAACATTGTGGTCATAGCCGCGACCAACCGGCCCGATGCAATTGACGAGGCGCTGCGCCGCCCCGGCCGCTTCGACCGCGAGATCGTGGTCGGCGTCCCCGACGAGAAAGGTCGCCGCGAAATTCTCGGCATCCACACCCGCGGGATGCCGCTGGCAGCCGGCGTTGATCTGAACGAACTGTCGCGCACCACGCACGGCTTCGTCGGCGCAGATATCGGTGCTTTGGCACGCGAAGCGGCAATGGACGCGGTGCGGCGGATCATGCCGCAGCTCGATCTCGAGGCGCAGACAATTCCGCCCGAAGTGCTCGAGAACCTTACCGTCACCCGGGACGATTTCCTCAGTGCGCTGAAGCGCGTCCAGCCTTCGGCGATGCGCGAGGTGATGGTCGAAGTGCCCAACATCGGCTGGG
>JAYUCG010000122.1:0-7243 GCA_043740455.1 Novosphingobium sp.
GGATCATGAAGCGGAGCAGAATCCTGGGGCGGGTGATTCGCAAGCGATTTTTGCGGGTTCTGACGGAGTCGGGGTATACCCCGTCCGGGGTCTATTTTAGCGCCTATGGGGCAAAGCCCCCCGGCCTTGCTCGCTATTGGTCAATATCACCGGGACGTGGCATAAGCTGGTGACCATCCGGCCTTGCGCAGGCCTTGCAGCAGCAACTCATGCGCCTCCGGGGCCAGCCAGTTACCACGCGCGAGCGCGTAGTCATCGAACGTCACCGGCGTGAGCGCGGCGCTGGCCTGGGCGATCACCGTGAGGGCTTCCTCCGCGCGGCCCAACTGGCCCAGGGCGGCGGCCAGCCAGCGGAAGCTGAGCGGCTGGTCCGGGTGGGCGCGCAGCGCCTGGCCCGCCGCATCCACCGCGCCGGGGTAATCGCCCAGCAGATAGCGCCCGACCGCCAGATGGTTCAGCACCCGCCAGCTGCGCAGATCGCGCGGGCTGAGGCGCAGGTAGGTTTGCGCCGCGACCGCCGATTCCTCGTAACGACCGAGATAGACCAGACTGCCGGTCTTCGACCAATAGGCGCCGGCGCTGTTCGGATTGAGGGCCAGCGCCTGTTCCACCCCGGCCAGCGCGGCTTGCAGATCGCCGCGCGCGAAGCTGACGTAGTTCAACGCGACATAGGCGCCGGAATCGGTGGCATCGAGCAGCACCGCCTTGCGCGCCAGCGGCTCGGCCAGTGCCAAAGCCTCCGCGATCGGCCGCTGCAAATAGAGGACAGCATCGTCCATGATGGCAAAGACGAGGCCCTGAAAAGCCGGGGAAAATTTCGGATCAAGTTCAATGGCGTGGCGGAACAGCACTTGCGCCTCGGTGTTTTCCGTCGCGTTGGTCTGCGCGTGGTGCCACAGGCCGCGGTGGTAGGATTCCCACGCATCCAGGCTTTCCGGTGGCTTGCGCCTAGCGCGCTGGTGCTCGGCGGCGCCGACCGCGGGTTCGATCGCCGCGGCGACCGCCGCGGTGATCTTGTCCTGCGCGTCGAAGATATCCTCGTAGTCGCAGTCGTAGCGATCCGCCCAGATATGCGCGAGATTGTCGATCTGGATCAGTTGGCTGGTGATGCGCACGCGGTTGCCACCACGGCGGACGCTGCCTTCCAGCACATAGCGCACATTCAGCTCGCGCCCGACCTGGTGGAGATCGATGACCTTGCCCTTATACGTGAAGGCCGAGTTGCGGGCGATGACGAACAGCGAATGAAACCGCGACAAGGCGGTGGTGATATCCTCGACCATGCCGTCGGCGAGAAAATCCTGTTCCGGATCGGCGCTCAGGCTCTTGAACGGCAGCACGACGATGGAGGGCTTTTCCGCCGGCCCGGCGGGGGTTGGCGGAGCGGGCGCCGGGGCGGTATTTGTTGCTTCGGTGGGAATGAGACGGAAGGCGTGCACGGGACGGGCGATGTTCTTGAGCGTGCTGGCGCCGCGATCCTCGAAGTCGCAGGCGATCCGGCCGAGCAGATTTTCGTGCACGGCGCCCGAAACCATGATCTCGCCCGGGCCGGCCAAACCGCACAGCCGGGCCGCGATGTTCACGCCGTCGCCGAAGATGTCGCCGGGTTCGATGATGATCTCGCCCAGGTGAATGCCCTGGTGGAAGACGATGCGCCGCTCCGGCGGATCGTCTTCCACCAGGCCGGCGACGGCGGTCTGGAATGCCACCGCTGCGCGGGCGGCGCCGACGGCGGACGGAAATTCGGCGAGGAAGCCGTCGCCCGTTCCCTTGACGATCCGCCCATCGTAACTGCCGATGGCCGGGCCCGCTACCTCGCGCATGATGCGCGAGACGCGGGCATGGGTGCCATCCTCATCCTCATGCATCAACCGCGAATAGCCGGTGATATCGGCGATCAGGACGGCGGCGAGGCGGCGAATGGTCATGTGGTTGTCCAGTAACTCCATCGGGTTCCGCGCGTCACCCGCACACGGCGCGAAGGGGCGTTGCGTATCAGCTCAGCCAGTCTATCGCCGCATCCGGGGCCTGTCTGCATCCGCCATCACGTTGCGGAAATCTATGGCGGCGCAGGCAGATTGAAATGGATTTGCAGCAACTGGTCCGCGGTTTCCAGCGCGCCCTCCACCCAGCCTTGGTTATGGGAATAGGCTTCGCCACAGATATAGGCGGCCACCGGGGGCTTCGGTTGCAGGATGGCGCGCGAGACCGCATGGCTGTCGACGTGCAGATGCCAGTAATTGGCGCCGCCGCCATACGGATCCTCGCCCCAGTCGCGATATGCGGCGGCATACGGCAGCGGAATGTCGGGCCGGCCGGAAACGCCGTGCATGCGCAGCAATTGGCGATGCGCTTCTTCCACCATCAACAGCGGCGCCTTGTGAACCCGCCACTCCGCCGAGGCGTCTGCATCACCCGGCGCGGGCGTATCGACGAATTCCGCCCCGGCCGTCGCCTCGCGCAGACCGGCCCAGAAATCCAGATCGGTGCCGTCGTCATAGATCAGCACCACGGCGTTCCGGGTCGTGGGATCGACCGCCCAGTAATAGCATTGGCGCACCGGCAGATCGGTGATGGATTGCCCCGCGGTGATCCGGCGCCAATCAGGGCTGTTCGGTCCGCCGACCTGCACCGGATCGATCGTTTGCCACCAGGGGAACGGATAGCAGATCGCCAGCTTGAACAGCGGGATCGGCGTGACGGACTCGATCAGATCCCGCACGGCGCGGTTTTCCGCGGTGCGCGCCAGCACCGGGCCGGTCGGTTCCAGCAGGTCAAGCGCGCGGCGCGGCATGGCGAGGATCAGTCGGCGCGCCAACACCACGGCGCCATCGGCGAAGCGCAGCGCCAGCAGTTTCTCGCCGGCCTCGGCCACCTCATCGAAGCCCAGCAGGCTGCGGCGCAGCCCGATGGTTCCGCCTAACACAATGAATTGATCCGCCAGCCGGTGCGCCAGCGTGTCATAGCCGGGTTCGGCATGCAGATAGGTGACCGACTTGCCGAAATCGCCGATATTCCAGGGAAATCCATCGGCGGCGTTCCACACGGTCAGGATGGTGTCATAGCCGCTGGAATCGGCGGCGAAATCGAGCGCCTCGGAACTGATCGCGCGTTGCAGGATGTAGCGCAGTGGCAGATCGCGGAGCGACCGGCCTTCATACAAGCCGGTCCGCGCCACCTCGTCCCAATCGACGCTGGCGAGATCGGCATCCTTGCCCAGCACCACCCGCAGCATGCGCTGCGCGGCCAGCGCGGTGAAGCCGTTCGCCATGGTCTGTGGCGTGCGCTCGTCGGGCAGAAAATTATACGGCAGCCTGTCCGGATCGGTGGCGTCCTGGGTGCGCAGCATGCGGCCGCGCAGATGCAGGATATTCTCCGGCTCATGCACCGCGAAGGGCGTGGACGGAATGGCGAGCTTGGCCAGCAGCCCGGCGACGCGAACATGGCCCGGCGTGTAGCGCATGCCGCCGAGCTCGACGCGGGTATGCGGAATGCCCGGCGGCTGCACCGACAGCAGCCGCCCGCCGATCCGCTCGCTCGCCTCGAACAGGGCGATCCGCCGGCCCGGTTTGCCCGCCGTCTCCAGCAGGCGCCAGCCGCAATAGACCCCGGACACCCCGCCGCCGACGATAGCGACGTCCAGGATATCCGGCATTGTTTGAAGGCCTGACATGATGCTGCCCCCGACTATAGCCTGCCGCGTGTTATACCAAGCCGCGTTGATACTGGCAAGTAGCAAGATTAAGGCCAGGGGGTAAAGCCCCATAGGCGTTAAATTAGTGCTTGATGCGACGCGAATCGGGATGATTCTGGGGGCGGACGCACAGCACAGCATCTTTCCCGGCGGACCAGTTCGAGGAACTTCTGCGCCGGTTGCCTGCCGATCTGGACCTCGAAGCGCGGGCTCGGCAGACCAGAGCGATCCAGCGCAAGCGCGCGATCGGGACCGGCGCCCACCTGCTCCGCCTGGCCCTGGCGCGTGGCCCCGGCGGTTTGTCGTTGAACCAAACGGCCGCCTGGGCGGCGATGCTCGGGTTTGCCTGACTGAGCGACCCGGGGGTGAAGTATCGTCTCGACAACGCGGTCGGGTTCCTGGAGGCGGTGATGGCCAGCCAACTGGCGGCGAAGTCGGCCGGTGGCAGCGTGCGCTGGGCTGGTCGTATCTTGCGCGCGTGCGATGGCACCTGCATCAGCCAGCGCGCCAGCAGCGGCACGGATTGGCGCGTGCATGCGGTCTACGACCTGGGCCGTGGCGGCTTCTCGCATCTGGAACTGACCGACAAGCACGGCGCCGAGGCGATCGACCGTGGCGCACCGATCAGTGGGGAAGTGCGGATCGGCGACCGCAATTACGGCACCGCGGCGAGCTTGCAACACTTCCGTCAACAGAGCGCCGAGCAAGCCGATTTCATTGTCCGGGTGCGTTAGCGGGGCTTCAGCCTCAGCCGGACGGACGGTTCGAACTTTGACCTCATCGAACATCTCGCCACTCTGGCGCACGATATGGTGGCGCACGAAGTGATGGTGCAAGCCAGGATCGGCCCGCTGGAACCGGCTTTGCCGCTGCGCCTGATCATCCAGCGCAAGACGCCCGAGGCGAGCGAGGGCATGCGCAAGAAGCTGCACAGCGCGGCGTCGCGCAAACAGAAGACGCTCGATCCGCGCAGCCTGGTGGCGGCGGAATTCATCATCCTGGGCACCTCATTGCCAGCCGAAGCCTATCCGCCCGAGGAGGTGCTCGGCGTGTATCGCCTGCGCTGGCAGATCGAACTGGCATTCAAGCGGCTAAAGTCGCAGCTGCACATCGACCGCCTGCCCAACCGTACTGAGCAGGCGTCGCGAAGTTGGCACACCACGCATCTTATTCTGGCCCTGTTATGCGACGATCTCAGCCAGGAATTCCTGGAATCTTCCCCCTGAGGACCTGCTGGACGCGGCCTATGTTCCTTCACTCTGGCGCGTGCAGTACGGCTACCTTGCTCCAGCCCCGGCTCGCGATCACCGGTCCACTTGGTCTCAACGCACTGCTGCGCGCCGACGCCAACATCCATCGCTACCTCGCCCATCCCAGGCGACGACGAAGACCGCGCGTCTGCTACCCGGTCCGGTCCTAATTTAACGCCAATGGGGCTTTACCCCCTGGCCTTGCTTGCAACGGTCATTACCACCGGGACTTGGTATTATTCGGTCGGTCCGCATTGCGGCGGGCCGATCACCCCACCGCCATAAGGCGGGGCAACGTGCGGATCAATATGCACGATGATCGCCTGTGGCTTCTTGTCCGCATCCGCGCGGCGCAGCGCCAAGCGCAGCGCGGCGCGGAAGGCCTCCGGGCCTTCCGCCGGTCCGACCCGCACCGCGTCCGCGCCGAGCCCGGCGGCGAACTGCACCAGATCGGGCGCGCCGAGCTGATAATAGTCGAACCATTGCCCGGCGGGCGGAAAGGCGGTGGCCATGGCCTGGCTCGCCATCGCCAGATCATTGTCATACAGCACGACCCAGACGGCGCCGATGCGGTTCTGCGCGGCGGTGGACAGCTCCGCGCCATGCATCATGAAGGCGCCGTCACCGACGATGGCGAGGCAGGCTTGCCCGGGCGCCGCCATCTTGCCGCCGATCACCGCGCCGACGCCGAAGCCCATCGGCCCCATGCCGAGCGCGCTGTGGTAGTGCAGCGGCGGATCGACGATCAGGTTGTTCAGCGACCATCCCACGCAATTACCGGCGTCGATGAAGATGTGGCCCGCGGTCATTTCCTCGTTGATCACCCGCATCATGGCCGCCGGGTTGACCGGCGCGGTGGAGGCATTGCGCCAGGCCGCGTTGAAGAAGGCCGAATCCGGGTCCTGTTTGATCGCCGCCACCGCGGCGCGGCGCGCGGCGGCACCGGCGGGCACCGGACGCTCGCCGCCCAGCGCGCACAGCGCATCGATGCTGGCGCCGACATCGGCGACGATGCCCAGGGTGATGGGAAAATTGCGCCCGATCACGCCCTGGTCCAGATCGATCTGGATGCAATGGCGGCTCGGCAGCAAGGTAGTGGAATAAACCGCCTTCAGCTTGATCGTCGTCGCCAGTTCGCCGAGGCTGGAGCCGAGCACCAGCAGCGCGTCATAGGAAGGTGCCCCATCCGGATGCATATAAAGCTGCGGCCAGTTGCAGGCGGTCATCCCATAGTTGCGCAATGACAGCGGATGGGATTCCGGAAAAATCCCCTTGCCGTCCGGTGTCGTCATCACCGGAATGGCGAAGCGCTCGACGAATGCGCTGAACGCGGCGCGGCGCGCGGGATCGTGCAGCGCCCGGCGGACGCCGTTGCCGAGAAACAGCAGCGGCCGGTCAGCGCCCAGCAGATTGTCGAGCGCGCTGGCGATGCGCGCGCTATCGGTGCCGCTCGGGCACGCGCGGTAGCACTCCGGCGTGAGCGGCAGCTGGATCAGGTTGTTGCCTTGCGCGTCTTTCTGTCCGGTCTGCACGCATTCCCAGGCGACATCGACCGGCAGGCTGATATGCGCCGCCCGGCCGGGCACATTGCGGGCATCGCGCAAGGCCTGCTGGAACAAGGTCACGAAATCGCTCTGGCTGGCGATCACCGCGCTGTTCTGCACCGCGTTCTGATAGATCGCATCGACATTCAGCCGCGCGTCGATGCCGGCCTGCAAATAGGCGCGGCCGAAATTCTGCCGCCCGACCTCGCCGGTGATCACCAGCATCGGCGCGCCGGCGGCTTGCGCGTTCATCGCCCCGGTGAGCGCGTTGGTCGCACCCGGACCCGCAGTGGCGAGCACGACGCCCAGCGCGTCGGCGACGATGGCATAGCCATGCGCGATGTAGACGGCGCCGGTCTCATGGCGACAAACCACATAGTCGAAAATGTCCCGGCGCTCATGCAACTCGTATTTCAGCTGGACGATGGCGGCGCCGGGAATGCCGAACAGCTTCGTCACCCCTTCCAGGCGCAGATATTCGAGCAGCAACTGGGCGACGTTGAGGTTCTTCCGGGTGGTGAAATAGGGCCCGGTAGCCGAACTGCCACTCGCACTCATGCCGTACGCCTCCTGCTGTCGCCGCGGCCCCGACAGGCGCAGCTCCGGGATGGTAGCAGACAACTTATACCAGGGGAACCGGGTGAAGGAATTGTTACACCTCGCTCACCCGAGAACCCGAAAATCCTTGGGGTCGATGATTCGGAAATTGTCGGAGACCTCGTCGCAATAGTCGCGCCATTTTCTGGGCACCTCGA
>JAYUCG010000123.1:0-42646 GCA_043740455.1 Novosphingobium sp.
CGAGGCGTGGAACAAGCTCATCGATCAACCGTGGCGCATCATGTCCATCGGACGCCGCCAATGGGCACGTGGGTCATAATCAATGCAGGTTGGTATAACTGCCGGACTTCGGCCGCCCATGCCTCCGGCCCCGACCACATAAATAATGTCCCCCGCAGTAAGGACCGCGGGGGACAAGTTGTCTTGGACACGTGCAAGGCGGGGGGGCGGGAGGGGTTAGCCATTGCACGTGCCATCCCTTAAATGCGCAAACGCACATTGGGTTCCCGTATATTTTCAGATGTACGGGCGCACGCCGCTACCCGATCCTTCGTAGTGCGAAAATTCGCGGGCTGCGTCGATATCGGGGATCGAAATCGAGTTCAGGGTCCAGTTGACCAGCTTCAGTTTACGCAGGGCCTGTAAGGTCCGGTTGGTGTGCACCAGCGATAGTCCCAGAGTATCGCTGATCTGGTTTTGCGTGATGCTGACTGCGAAAGTGCCCTTCTTGTCCAAGCCCGTGGCCAAGGCCCGCTCGGTCAGGAATAGCGCGAGGTAGACCACGCGCTCCTTCGCCGTGCGGCGCCCGATTGCAACCAGGTGTTCTTCAAGTACGGCTTCCTCCTTCGCCGCGAGCCACGTCAGGTCGTAGCCCAGCTTTGGCTGCTCGGCGAACAGCTCGACCATGCGGTCGCGCGAAAAGACACAGAGTGTTGCAGGGGTCAGTGCTTCGCATCCGTGGAGCAAGGGATCGTCGAGTGCCCCCTGCAATCCGATCAGGTCGCCGGGGAATACGAAATTGACGATCTGTCGCCGCCCATCTTCAAGGATGCGGTAGCGGAACAAAACCCCCTCAAGCACCGTGTAGACGTGCGGGCTGATGGAGCCTTGCACCAGCGACTGCGTGCCTTTTTCGATCTGGAATTCGCCCTGCTTGAACCCTTGCATGAATTTGAGCTGGGCTTTGTCGAGCGGCCGTAAGCCTTCGCAATGCAGCAGCGGGCAATCGATGCAATCGCGCTTCCACGGCGCCTTGGCGGTCATGTCGCAACCCCTACGTCAAATGGTAGCGCAGCAAGCGCCGGGAAAGGATAAAGACGTCCAAGCCAAAGGAGGGCAGCCCATGCCTGGTTCTGCCGCCGAAGCGTTGCGGTTTCGTAGTCGTGCCGTACTTATCGCCGAACCTAATCCGCTCATTGCACTCGATCTCATGGCCACAGTTGGGTCATGGGGAGCCGAGGCGAAGATGCTGAACGACTTAAGCAACGCCAGCCCGCTGGCCGCGTCAGCCGCGCTGACGGCTGCCATTGTCGACGTCAATTTGCCGCTCGAAGGGCAAGAGCGACTGATCGACGCGCTGCGCAAGAACGGTGTGCCGACTGCATTGACCACGACGACGCTGCGCAAATCCATTTCCGATCGATTTCCCGGCTGTGCTGTTTTCGAAAAGCCGGTTGATTTCGCCGCTCTGGCTGACTGGTTCAACGATCTCTGATACTTACTTCCCGATGGCGATGTTGCGGTCATTTGTTGCTGCCGCGGGTATTCGGAGTTAGGCGTAACTGCACAAACGGTCTGCGACCCGTTTCGTTCCGGTAAAGCGCGCTTTGGCGGGAACCAAGTGGGTCTCGCCGCGTTGACGAACCAAGGTCTAACGGGAGTGTGGTTTTCATGGCGGTGTCTCAAGCTGTCGTTTTACATTTGCCTTACTTACGTCGCTACGCCCGGGCATTGACGGGGTCTCAACTGGCCGGCGATGCCTATGTGCGCGCGACGCTGGAAGCGGCACTTACTGACAAAGGCGTGCTCGATCAGATCAGCGCGGGCCGCGTTGCGCTCTATTCAGCGTTCAACAAGATCTGGTCGGCGGGGAGCGGTTCGCTGTTACGTCTGGGTGACGCGCCGGACGGTGCACTGGCCACCGCTGAAGAGCGGTTGGCGGCGATCACGCCGGCCAATCGTCAGGCGTTGCTGCTGACGACAATCGAAGACTTCACGCCCGCCGAAGCGGCGCAGATCATGGATATCAGCGAAGCCGATGCCCATGAACTGGTGCGCGGCGCGATGGAGGAAATCGACGCCGAATCGGCGACCGATGTGCTGATCATCGAAGACGAAGCGCTGATCTTGATGCAGCTTGAAGAGCTGGTCGAGGGGCTGGGCCATACAGTTTGCGGCACAGCCACCACGCGCGATGAAGCGGCGGCTATCGTTGCCAATCGCAAGCCCGGTCTGGTGCTTGCAGATATACAGTTGGCCGATGGCAGCTCGGGCATCGATGCGGTCAACGACATCCTGGATGAATTCTCGGTGCCGGTGATCTTCATCACCGCTTATCCGGAAAAGCTGCTCACCGGCGATCGCCCCGAACCGACTTATCTGGTGACCAAGCCGTTCCTTGAAGCGGCGGTCAAGGCAGCGATCAGCCAGGCGATGTTCTTCCGCTCGACGGCGGCGATTGCCTAAACACCGAAAGGTCACTTTTCACTGATTTGCCGGACCGCGCGGAGACTAGGCCGATGCGTCTTCTCCGCGGCTTCTGGTCAAGGCGAATTTGCTCAGCTGGCGGATCGGCACACAGAAGCGAACCTGTGCGCCACTTGGCGCAAATTCGATCCTGATGGCGGAATGCAGCTCGCGCGATAGCACTTTCTCGATGAGATCGCTGCCAAAGCCGCGCTTGCGATCCTGCGGCGGGGGCGGCCCACCGGTCTCGTGCCAATCGAACAGCAAGTGATCGCCGCTGCTTGGCGTCCAGCGCAAAGATACCCGGCCCGCCGCGTTGCTGAGCGCGCCGAACTTGGCCGCATTTGTAAACAGTTCGTGGATTAGCAACCCCAGCGACAGGGCATCGTTGGGGGCAATCAAGGCGTCGGCGCCGTCGAGCACAATGCGGGGCGGGTCGCTTTCGAAGTACGGCGCCATCTCCGCCTGGATAACAGAGAGCACGCTGGTTGCGCCCCAGCTGGTTTGCGTCAGCAGGTTGTATGTCGCCGAGAGCGCGCGGACCCGGCCATCGAAATCCGCGACGAACTCATCCAGATCGCTGGCATTGCGGCGCGACAACGACAGGATCGAGAGTACATTCGCGAGGGTGTTCTTGACCCGGTGATTGAGTTCGCGGGTGAGCGTCGCCCGAATGGCATCCTGTTCCTGACTGACTTCGAGCTGGTGCCGGTCGAACAGCGCTTGCTGAATCGCCAGCCGAACGATGAATAGCAGCAGCGAGGCAATGATGAGCCCGGCGAGCAAGATCAGCATCCCGGTCTGGCTAAGCATGCCCGGGCGAGCGAATGAGGATTTGATAACCCATGTGCGGTCCGCGACCTGCGCATAGCGGACGATCGCAGCATTGTCGGAAACCGGATTACCCTGGCGGAAGATCAGATGATCGAGACCGACCTTTTCGTCGTAGACTTCAAGGTCAAGCTTGCCGTCTGCCTGCCCAATGACCGAGGCGAGCAGGAACCGGTCCGCGCGCATCCCGCCGGTGATAAATCCCTTGAGCGGGCCTTGCTCAGCGCCGCTCTCATCGATCTCATAGACCGGTGCCACCAGGATCAGACCCGGCGCATCGCCGCCATGCAGCGTGCGGACGCGGCCGCTGATGGTCGGGCGGCGCGTCTTTACGGCCCGGTCGACCGCGTCGCGGCGCACTGGTTCGGACCGCAGGTTAAAGCCGATTGTGCTGCGATTGGCGGGCGTGACCGGCGCAATATACTTGATCGCGTCAACATAGTCGGTGCTGGGGGCGCTGACTTTCGGCCACGCCCGATAGTCAGCTGCGCCGCCGCGCTGCATTGATTTTTCGAGTGCAGCGACCTGCCCCGGCGGCATCCGAACGGACCAGCCCAGCGCCATGATCCCCTGGAAGTCATTGTCTGCTTGCAGCGTCGCGGCAAAGCGGTTGAAGGTCTGCTGGTCCACGTCCATGCCTGACTCGAACAGCGCCGCGCCAGACATGAGATAAGCCTGCGCCGCCGAGACGCGGCGTTCGAGGTCCTGTCCAAGGGCATTCACCCGCTCGGTCACTTCGGTGCGCTGCTCAACCCGGCTGGCATGCTCGACCGAGACCACGACCATCACAGTGCCCCCGATAGCGAGCACGAAGGCGACGACCGGAACCACTCGCGGAAAACGGATCAGGATACGCGATGCGTACTGAAGTCGAGGCAGAAGAGGCCTGTCGGTTGCCAAAAATCGTTCCTGTTCCGTCAGTTATGGTGCCATGCAAACCTGTCAGAACACGTCCGCCAGCAAAGGAACGATCTGCTTCGTCAAGCGTTCCAGCAATTCGGAGGGAGAAGACACGATGGTCAATCGGCAGACTCGCGGATTTTCTGCAGTGTCCCCGGCGAGGATCAAGATATCTGATTCAAAGACGAATTTCGTTCCGAAACAGATACTTGGGTTCCCAGCGCGCAGCGTATTCGGAACAGGCCAGTGGCCGCGACCAGCACTGGTCCCCGGCCCGGTTTCGCCGATGCGTTGCCAAGGAATTTTGAACGGATTAAGCCTTGAACTACTCGTTTCATGACCAACCGGAGCAGCTCTTGACCAAGCGCGGTAACAGCCCCGAAGCCCGTGCGGTCGGTGCAGCTTCGGCAAAGAAGTCACAGCGGCACGCGACTGCCCCGGCACAGCCAGCTTGGGCAAAGGGCCTGCAGCGCCTGTATAATCAAGTCGTCGAAGAAGAGTTGCCCGATGATCTGGCGCAACTTCTCGACAAGCTCGACCGTGCAGCCGATGGCCAATGAACATTCGGCAGCCGATGCTGCCCAGTTCAAGCGGCAGCTTGCCGCAACGATCCCCCACCTGCGTGCTTTCGCGCGGTCGTTGTGCGGCCGCCCTGACTTTGCCGATGACCTGGTCCAGGAAGCGATGCTCAAGGCGTGGGCGGCACGTGACCGGTTTGAGCCGGGGACGAACCTTCGGGCTTGGACCTTCACGATCCTGCGCAACTGCTACCTGACCGAAATGCGCCGCAACAAGTTCGTCGGTGACTATGACGAAGGGGTGGCGGAACGGACACTGCAAGCGCCGATGGGTCAGGAAGATCCGCTGCATCTGGCTGACATGCGCCGCGCGCTGATGACCTTGCCGCGTGAGCGGCGCGAGGCGATCCTGCTTGTCGGGGCAGGCGGCTTCAGCTACGAGGAAGCAGCCAAAATCTGCCAGACCGCGGTCGGTACGATGAAAAGCCGGGTCGGCCGGGCGCGGGCCGCGCTCACCGAGATGCTCGAAGGCGGGGCGATGCCGCCGCGCACCCCTGGCAATGAAGGTTCTGCGCACGAATCGCTGATCCACGACCTGGAAGTGGCCTCGACCGGGAACTTGCGCTGATCGCGCTACGACCGATCAAGTCGCCATAGCCAGCAAGGTGGCAATGCGATCGGCTTCCGCGGCCGGCTTGTCGGTGCGGATTCGGTGAATCCGCGGAAAGCGCATGGCGAGGCCTGACTTGTGCCGCGAACTGGCGTGGATCGAATCGAACGCCACTTCGAGCACCAGCGTCTTCTCTACCTCGCGCACCGGGCCGAACTTGGCGACGGTATACTCGCGTACGAAGCGGTCGAGCATCTTGAGCTCTTCGTCGGTAAATCCCGAATAGGCCTTTCCCACCGGAAGCAGTTCGCCGCTCTCGCTCCAGCAGCCGAAGGTGTAATCCGAATAGAACGAGGCGCGGCGCCCGTTGCCGCGCTGGGCATACATCATCACGCAGTCGGCGGTGAGCGGGTCCCGCTTCCATTTGTACCATTCGCCAACCTTGCGCCCGGCCTGATACGGACTCTCGCGGCGCTTGAGCATTACGCCCTCGACGGCCGCATCGCGCGCGCCGTCGCGTAGCTGTGCCAAGGCGGCGAAGCTGCCGACTTCGAGGACCGGTGAGAGGTCGAACCGCTCAGCGGGCAGGCGGCTGATAAGGTCCTCGAGCCGCTCGCGCCGCCGCGACCAAGGCAGAGCACGTAAATCGTCCTGGCCGACCATCAGCACATCGTAGAGCCGCACGAAGGCGGGGTACTGTTCGAGCATCTTCTTGGTGACGACCTTGCGGCCCAGGCGTTGCTGCAGCGCATTGAAACTCGCCGCCCCACCGCCCTGCACTGTCCCGCGCACCAGCAGTTCACCGTCTACCACGGCGTCGACCTGAAGTGCGGCGCCCAGTTCAGGAAAGGTCGCGCTGATATCCTCACCGCCACGGCTGTAGACGCGGGTCTCGCCGCCAAGGTGCCCGAGCTGGACCCGGATGCCGTCCCATTTCCACTCCGCAGCGTAGGTCGCGAGGTCAAGATCGTCGCCTTCGAACGGGTGCGACAGCATGAACGGCCGGAAAAATGGCGTTGCCGAAATGTCCGGCTGCGCGCCGCCCTCGGCTGCCCAAGCGAACAGTTCGAGGTAGGGCGGCGTCAGGGCATGCCACAGCTCGTCGACCGTATCGATCGGGACAAAGAAGGCCTGAGCAAAGGCGGTTTTTGCGAGCCGCGCCGAGATCCCGATTCGCATGCCGCCGGTGGCCAGCTTGAGCATGGCATAGCGGCTATTGGCGTCCAGCCGGTCCAGCAGGCCGGCCAGGATTTCGGGCGCAGTGACGCGGGTGGCATTGGCAAGCGCGGCCACGACTTCATCAACGCTCGGGTCGCCGCGCTGGGCCGGCGCGCCATCCGGCCAGATCAGCGCCACGGTCTCTGCGGTGTCGCCGACATGAAGCCGCGACAGTCTCAGCAATTCGGGATCGACCCTGGTTGCGGCAACCGCCCGGATCGTCGCGCTCTTGACCGCCGGGAAGTTTAGACTGTCGGTCAAGGCGGCCAGCGCCCACCCGCGCTCAGGATCGGGGGTGGCCTTCAGGTAGTCCGCGATTGCCGCAAGCTTGGCATTGCGCGACCGGGTGTAGACCAGCGTATCGACCAGCTGGGCGAACCGGCGCATCAGCTGTCATCCTCTTCGTCGCGGCCGACCAAGGCGAGCGCGCGGGCGCGCATCTGGTGCAGTTCGCACCAGCGCAGCAGGCCTTCCTCGCTGCCGTGGGTGATCCAAGTTTCCTGCGGGGCAAGCTCGCGGATCGTGGCGGTCAGTTCGTCCCAGTCGGCATGGTCCGATACGATCAGCGGCAATTCGACGTTGCGCTGCCGGGCGCGCCCCCGCACCCGCATCCAGCCCGATGCCATGGCGGTGATCGGATCGGGCATGCGCCGGCTCCAGGTGTCGGTCAGCGCGCTGGGCGGGCACAGCACGATGGCCCCGCGCATATCGTCGCGCGTGGCTGCCGAAACCAACCGCAGTTCGCCCAGATCGACGCCAAAACCTTCGTACAGCTGGCACATCCGTTCCAGCGCACCGTGGATGAAGATCGGCTCATTCCAGCCCGCGCGGCGCAGTTCGGCGATCATCCGCTGCGCCTTGCCCAGCGCATAGGTGCCGACTAGGACACAGCGGTCTGGCTCGGCCGCGCGCCGGGCGAGAAGCTTCGCGATCTCCTCGGCCAGCGGAGGATGGCGAAAGACCGGCAAGCCGAACGTTGCCTCGGTGATGAAAACGTCGCAGGCGACCGGTTCGAACGGCGTGCAGGTCGGATCCGCCCGGCGCTTGTAATCGCCGCTTACCACGACGCGTTCGCCAGCATATTCCAGCAGGATCTGGGCAGACCCAAGCACATGACCGGCCGGATGCAGGCTGAAGCGCACGCCGCCGCGCTCGAACCCGTCACCATAAGGGAGTGCGACGCCGTCTGCGGTGCCGTAGCGCAGCGCCATGATTGCCAGAGTTTCGGGTGTTGCCCAAACTTGACCGTGGCCGCTGCGGGCATGGTCGGCATGGCCGTGGGTGATCACGGCATTGGGTTGCGGCGCGGCGGGATCGATCCACACGTCGGCAGGCGCAACATAGATGCCATTGGGGCGGGGTTCGATCCAAGTGGCCGGCATGGGGCAAGCTTACCTGTCTTGGGTGCGATTGGCCAAAAAAAGCGGTCGCCGAAGCGACCGCTTTGATTTCTTACCCTGGCGGGTAAGCTTCACTCGGTCGGCCAGGTGCGGGGGCACGAGGCCTGCCGTAGGACAATCCCAGGAGGAGGATGCCCGTTGGTTGAGCCGGGTGCGATAAACCTTTCGGTGACTACCGCGGCGAGCCGCGACGGACCATGTTGACGATCGCCAGCAAGACAACCGCGCCAAGGAACGATGAAATCAGCGAGCGGATGTCGAGCGAGCCGCTGGTAATCGGTGCACCGCCGATGAACGGGGTGATGACGTAACCGGCCAGAACCGCGCCGACGATGCCGACAACCACGTTGAGGACGATCCCCTGCTGTCCATCGGTACGCATGACGATGCTGGCGAGCCAGCCGATCACACCGCCGACGATCAAAGTGATAATCAAACCCATTTTCTTTCTCCTGCTTGTATGGCTGAGTAACGACTGGTCCGGCGATTTGGTTCCAGACCGCCGGGTGTGTTGCTCAATCATCGTGCAGTGCCAAAAGCGCTTTCTCTTGTCCGTCGAGCCATTTGCCCGGGCGGGGTGCGGCGGGCACGTCACCGCCCGTCGCGACCTCCAGAACATCGGGATGGATGTAGCTCTTGCGCGCGGTTGCGGGGGTGTTGCCCAGATCGGCGGCGACCGGTTCGGCCAGGTCTTTTACGGTGGGGTGCCGTCCGCGGCGGACCAGCCGCATCGCCTCACCCAGCGCTCCCGCCGAAGCGTGCCAGGTGCGAAAGAACTTCGCCGAAAATTTCGGTCCGATCTTGTCCTGGATATAGCCGTTGATATCGCCCGGAGTTACCGCGCTGACCGAGCCATCGGGGCTGCGGTACTGAAACACTGGCTGGCCGGGCAGCTTGCCGAGCTTGCGGACGATCTTGACCACCCGGTTGTCATGCACTTCGACATTCTGCTGCTTGCCTGCCTTGCCCTTGAAAGCGAAAGCGAAAGCGATGCGATCCCGCTCCAGTGTCATGTGGCGGCGCAGCAGAGTGGTCGCACCGAAGCTCTTGTTGGCACGCGCGTAAGCCCGGTTGCCAACCCGGATGCGGCATTCATCGAGCACGCGGATCACCGCGGCAATGACGGTGGTCTTTTCGGATGGATCGCCCGCCAAATCCCGCTCCACTGCAGCCCGCAAACGCGGCAGGCGTCGCCCGAATTCGATGCAGCGGTCGAACTTGTCGGCTTCCTGTCTGGCGCGAAAATCAGGATGGTAGCGATATTGGCGGCGCCCGCGCGCGTCGTAGCCGATGCCCTGGACCGGGCTGTCAGGGTCCGGGCTGAGCCAGCAATCGGTATAGGCCGGGGGCAGGCCGATGCGGTCCAGCCGTTCGATTTCTAACGCTTTTACGATCTCCCGACCACGGGGATCGAAGTAGCGCCAGTGCTTGCCGAAGCGTTTCCTGGTGATGCCGCGCTTGCCCGCACTGTGCCGTGAAGTCATTTCCCGCAAATACTCCAATGCCTGACAAACCTGCGTCATAGACGGGCAAACGCGCCGCCTTCGCCAAGGTTCCGATCACTGGCCTTGCTGAAAGGCTCGGATAAGCGTAGAGGATCGCCGCTACGTCGCTTGAGACGGGACTTTGGGCGCTTCGGCACCCTCTCTCTCCTATTCACGCCTCCTGCTCCGCCGGCACAGTGCCTGCGGATCATTCTGATATCCGTGAAAGGAACAGATTATGCCCGTGGGCACCGTTAAATTCTTCAATACCGACAAGGGTTATGGCTTCATTGCACCGGACGATGGCGCTCCTGACAACTTCGTGCACATCAGTGCCGTGGAACGTTCGGGCATGACCACGCTCAACAAGGACCAGCGCATCAAGTATGAGCTGGAAACCGATCAGCGTGGCAAGACCTCGGCAGTGAACATCGAAGCGGCGTAAACCCTTCGGTTGCCGCAGGCCGAAAAGCCTGCGGCAATTTTCAAGCTAGCGCGGGCGCGGACCTTTACGGTTCGCGCCCGTTTGCTTTGGCCCACCGGGCTTGAATGGCTTTGCCCCACCGGGCTTGAACGACTTTGCCCCGCCCTTGAACGGCGGCTTTTGTCCCGGCCGGCCCGTGCGCGGGGGTTTACGATCAGTGCGCGGTTCAGAGCCTGGGGTCACCCGAAGCTGCTTGCGCTCTGCCGGTTTGGCCGCGGGTTCGTAAGGTTTCTTGTAAGGCTCCCGGGCCGGCTGTTCCGCAGCAGGGGCTGGCCGTTCATCGCGTTGCTGCACCGGGGCGCGGGTTTCAGCCCGCTTGACCGGAGCGCGCGCGGGCTGCCGCGAAGTCTGACCGCCGCTGTGTCCGCCGCCCTGGGCACCTTCGGGCGAAGGCTCGATGCGGATCCCGCTTTCGTCTTCGGCGCCCTCGGTCATGGTGCGCTGCAAGGCTTCGCGAACCTTGGCCTCGATGCTGCGCGGGACCTGGAAGAAGGTTTCGTTGGCGGCGATGCGGATCGCGCCGATCTCGTTGCGGGTGATGTGGCCGCGGCGGCACAGCAACGGCAGGATCCAGCGCGGATCGGCGTTCTGGCGGCGGCCGATATCCATGCGGAACCACACGGTATCGTCAAACCCTTCGCGATGATGCGATTTATCGGCGCGCGGGTCTTCGCCGCGCTTGGACAGGTCGATCAGTTCTTCGGGTTCGGGCATCGACTTGCTGTGGTGGCGAACCATCGCCACGGCCAGTTCGAGGGCCCCGCGTTGATCGAGCAGGCGCTGCGCCAGTTCGAGTTCTTCCTCGGTGCCCTCAACCGGTTCAAGCAAGGCTTCAAACATCCGCTGACGATCGCGTTCGCGGATCATTTCCGCGCTGGGCACTTCGGCCGCGGTCGCATTGATCCGCGCGCGGCGGAGCATTTCCTCCACGCGGCGGCGGCGCGGGTAGGGGACGATGATAACGGCAGTACCCTTGCGCCCGGCGCGCCCCGTGCGGCCCGAACGGTGCTGCAAGGTTTCCGCATCGCGCGGCACTTCGACGTGAACCACCAGGCTCAGGCTCGCGACGTCGATCCCGCGCGCGGCGACGTCGGTCGCGACGCAGACCCGGGCGCGGCCATCGCGCAGCGCCTGCAGCGCGTAATTGCGCTCGTTCTGGCTGTGCTCGCCCGACAGCGCCACTGCGGCGAACCCGCGCTCGACCAGGGTAGCGTGCAAGTGCCGCACATTGTCGCGCGTGGCGCAGAACAGCATCGCGGTTTCGGCTTCGTGGAAGCGCAGCAGGTTGATCACCGCGTTTTCGATATCCGAGGGGGAGACCGCAACTGTCTGGTAATCGATGTCACCGTGGCCGCGATCGTCACCGACGGTCGAAATGCGCAACGCATCGTGCTGATAGCGCTGGGCCAGCGCAGCAATCGGACGCGGCATGGTGGCCGAGAACATCAGCGTGCGGCGCGTGTCCGGCGCGGCGTCGAGGATTTCCTCAAGGTCGTCGCGGAAGCCCATGTCGAGCATCTCGTCGGCTTCATCGAGCACGATGTAGTTGATGGCGGAAAGGTCCATCGCGCCGCGTTCGAGGTGATCACGCAGGCGGCCCGGGGTGCCGACCACGATATGCGCGCCGTGGTTCAAGGCGCGGCGCTCCTTGCTCGGATCCATCCCGCCGACGCAGGTTGCAATGCGCGCATTGGCCTTGGCGCAAAGCCAGGCCAGTTCGCGGCTGACCTGCAAGGCGAGCTCGCGCGTGGGCGCGATCACCAGCGCGAGCGGCGCCGCGGCCGGCGGCAAGGTCGCGCCATCAGCCAGCAGTTCGCGCAGCATGGCGATCCCGAAGGCAATGGTCTTGCCCGAACCGGTTTGGGCGGACACGACCAGGTCACGGCCAAGCGCCTCGGGTTCAAGGACTGCGGCCTGCACGGAGGTCGGCTCGGTATAGCCCTTTTCGGCGAGAGCGAGGGCGAGCGGTTCGGGGAGATTTTCGAAGGACATGATCATCAACAATGGGCTGCGGCGCGGCGCACCGGCTTAGCGGGGCGGACGTCTGGGAACTGGGTGTCAGGTTTTGGGTACGCGGCCGGTCGGTAAAGCCACGGCGGTCTCGCGCGCCTCTAGCGGGTTAGCGCGCCAAATGCCACCGGCAATTACTCAGTCCCCCTCCCCGGCGGGGAGGGGCTAGGGGTGGGGGAACCACGCTGGTGTGGAACCCCCACCCCCAACCCCTCCCCAACGAGGAGGGGCTTTTAAGAGTGAGTTGGAGTCAAGAGATCGCATACGGCACCACCCCGCGGTAGTCGGGATCGACGCTGATCGTGCGGTCGCTGGGCGGGAAGGCGCGTTGGTCGCAGTCGGCGCGCGGGCAGATCCGGCATGATATCCCGATCCGGGTGGCGGCGCTGGCGGCGGTCAGCGCGAGGCCATCGGCGTAGACGAATTCGCTGGCATGCTCGGCCTCGCAGCCCAGCGCCACGGCATAGCGGCGCGGGGCGCGGGCGTAGCTGCCCGATGGCTTGACCAACCCCTTGGCCATCGAGACGTAGCGCACCCCGTCAGGCGTTTCGGCCAATTGCACCAGGATCCGGTCGGGGATCGCCACCGCCTCGTGAACGATCCACAGCGGGCAAGCGCCGCCGAACCGGGCGAACTGCAGCCGCGTTGCCGAATGCCGCTTGGTAATGTTGCCGGCCATGTCGACCCGGCAGAAGTAGAACGGCACCCCGCGCATGTCCTCGCGCTGGAGCGTGGAAAGCCGGTGACAAGTCTGTTCGAAGCTCGTGCAGAAGGCCTGCGCGAGCCGGTCGATATCGTGGCGCAGAGTTCGCGCTTCGGTGCGGAAGCGGAGGTAGGGCATCAGCAAGGCTCCAGCGGCGTAGTTGCACAGTCCGACGAACAGCAACTGGCGCGAGGAAGCGCTGCGCAGCGCGGCGCCCTCGACCACCGCAGCGATTTCGTCCTTGAGCGCCAGCGCGGCTAGTTGGTGCGCAAGCTGGAAGCGGCGGCTTTCGCTTGGCTGGCCGGGGTCGATGGTCAGATGGCCCATCTCGGCGTCGAAACTGCGCAAGCCGGCCTGTCCCGAATAGATCAGCGAGACGGACAAGGCGTCGCGCAAGTAGGCTTCAATGGCTCCGGTCGCAGGCGACAGACCGCCGAGCTTGCCCGCCAGCGCCTCGGCCGCGCGGTCGATGCTGTCGACGTAGTTGCCCGCAAGGTGGAACCAGTCGCGTACCTCTTCCCACGGCAAGCGCGGTCCGCCGCCGGTATCGGCGGTGAGTGCCTCGTCAATCATCTGCAGGCGCTGGCCCGAGCGGCGATAGGCCTCATGCAGCGCCACGAACCGCTCGGCCAGCAGCGGCTGCTGCTCGGCAAAGCGGGCGAGCTGGGCGGCATCCATCGGTTCCGCGAACAAAGGGTCGGCATTGGCCTCGCGCAGCGCCGCGAGCCGCGTTTCGCTCGCCCCTGCGCCAATCTCGCGCCAATCGAGCGGGAACGCCCGGGCCAGCCGCATGGCCAACACCGGGGTCAGCGGTCGGTCGTCATGTTCAAGCTGCGAAAGGTACGAGGTCGAAATCTCCAGCAGCGCGCCCATCGCTGCCTGATTGAGCCCCCGCTCCGCGCGCAGCGCCTTCAACCGCTCTCCTGCAAATATTCTGCGTTTCAATATCGCCACGACCAAATCCTTTGCGATCTTTGCGGGCTTTGCGCGAAAATTTGAACTTTATGGTTCGCGCAAAGCCCGCAAAGATCGCAAAGGAAGCTAGGCCGCTTCGCGAAGTTTTGCAAATATGATATTTGCAAATTTGCAAATTCACATTGGACATTGCCCGCTCCGCACCGCAAGTTGCACGCTTTGTTAAATGTTCCGGAGTGCCCATGTCTGCAAACGTCGCCGAAATGGACCAGCGCCGTGCCGCCGCAAGGCTTGGCGGGGGGCAGAAGCGGATCGATGCGCAGCATGCCAAGGGCAAGCTCACCGCGCGTGAACGGCTCACGATCCTGCTCGATGAGGGCAGCTTCGAAGAGCTCGACATGTACGTCGAGCATAGTTGCACCGATTTCGGGATGGAAAATCAGATCGTCCCAGGCGACGGCGTGGTCACCGGCAGCGGCACCATCAGCGGCCGGTTGGTCTATGTCTATTCGCAGGACTTCACCGTGTTTGGCGGCTCCTTGTCGGAACGCCACGCGCAGAAGATCTGCAAGTTGATGGACACCGCGATGAAGCTGGGTGTACCGGTGATCGGCCTCAACGACAGCGGCGGCGCGCGCATCCAGGAAGGCGTGGCGAGCCTTGGCGGCTATGCCGAGGTGTTCCAGCGCAATGTGCTGGCGAGCGGCGTGATCCCGCAGCTCAGCCTGATCATGGGGCCGTGTGCGGGCGGGGCGGTCTATTCGCCCGCGATGACCGACTTCATCTTCATGGTGAAGGATTCGAGCTACATGTTCGTTACCGGGCCGGATGTTGTGAAAACCGTGACAAACGAGGTGGTGACGCAGGAGGAACTGGGCGGCGCGATCACCCATTCGACCAAGACCTCGGTCGCCGACCTCGCGCTCGAAAACGATATCGAGGCGCTGCTCACCGCGCGCGACTTCTTCGATTATCTGCCGCTGAGCAACCAGTCGGGCGTGCCCGAGCGGCCGACCACTGATCCGTGGGACCGGCTCGAAGACAGCCTCGACACGCTGATCCCGGCCAATGCCAACCAGCCCTATGATATGCACGAAGTGATCCGCAAAGTGCTCGACGAAGCCGAGTTCTTCGAGATCCAGCCGGGCCACGCGGGCAACATTCTGGTCGGGTTCGGGCGGATCGAAGGGCGCACAGTGGGCGTGGTCGCCAACCAGCCGATGGTGCTGGCGGGCTGCCTCGATATCAACGCCAGCAAGAAGGCCGCGCGGTTCGTGCGGTTCTGCGATGCGTTCGAGATCCCGATCGTGACCTTCGTCGACGTCCCCGGCTTTCTCCCAGGCACCGCGCAGGAACTGGGCGGGATCATCAAGCACGGCGCCAAGCTGCTATTCGCCTATGCCGAGGCGACCGTGCCCAAGATCACCGTGATCACCCGCAAGGCCTATGGCGGGGCCTATGACGTGATGGCCTCAAAGCACTTGCGCGGCGACCTCAACTACGCCTGGCCGACCGCCGAGATTGCGGTGATGGGCGCGAAAGGCGCGGTCGAGATCATCTTCCGCTCGGACATCGGCGACCCCGACAAGATCGCCGAACGCACCAAAGAATACGAAGACCGCTTCGCCAACCCCTTCGTCGCAGCGAGCAAGGGCTTCATTGATGAGGTGATCCACCCGCATTCGACCCGCCGGCGGATTGCGCTGGGGCTGCGGAAATTAAGGACCAAGAGCCTCGAGAATCCGTGGAAGAAGCATGACAACATTCCGCTGTGAGGGGCCATGACAGAAATAATTATCGGCTTACTTGGCATTTTCGTCATGATACGGGGATTCCGTCGTGGTTCTTTTCCCCGATGGGGTGATGAATTTCGACGCGAAGATGACCCTGTGAGGTTCGGTATTTAGTTTGGCATTATCATGAATATCGCAGTTGAAATAACTGCGTTCGGTTTTCACGAAATTGTTGCCGGAAATTAGCAGGGAATATTATGAAACTAGGCCGCCTCAACCACATCGGTGTCGCCACACCCTCCATCGCGGATTCGATCGTATTCTACCGCGATGTCATGGGCGCGACCAAGATCCATGAGCCTTTCGACCTGCCCGATCAGGGCGTCAAAGTCTGCTTCGTCGATACCCCTTGCGCGGACGGCGCGCTGAGCGGCACCCAGATCGAGCTGATCGAGCCGCTGACCGGCAACGCCAGCATCGCCAGCTTCCTCGAGAAGAACCCCGCCGGCGGGCAGCATCACATGTGCTACGAAGTGCCCGATATCCACGCGGCCAAGGCCAAGTTTGAGGGCATGGGCAAGCGCGTGCTGGGCGAACCCCGGATCGGCGCGCACGGCACGCTGATCTTCTTCGTCCACCCCCGCGACATGCAGGGGGTGCTCACCGAAATCATGGAAACGCCTAAAGAGGGCACGCACTGGTCGAACTGACCGGGCAAGGGAGGACACCTGAATGGCTTACGAAACGATCCTGGCCGAACGCGTCGGCAATGTGCTCAAGCTTACGCTCAACCGGCCCGACCGGCTCAACGCCGCCTCGATCCAGCTGGCCGAGGAACTGGGCGCGGCGTTCTACGATCTGGGCGACGCGCGCGCGGTGCTGATCACCGGGGCGGGCAAGGGTTTCTGCTCGGGCGCGGACCTCGCCGCACGCGGCGAGCGCAGCCCGATCGAGCAGCAGGGCGGCAGCCACCGTGCGCTGCAGAACTTCTACAACCCGCTGGTCAGCCAGATCCTGCGCTGCCCGGTGCCGGTGGTGACCGCGGTCAACGGCGCGGCGGCAGGCGTCGGCTGTTCGATCGCGCTGGCGGGTGATTTCGTGCTCGCCGCCAAGAGCGCCTATTTCCTCCAGGCCTTCGTCAACATCGGGCTGGTTCCCGATGGCGGCAGCACCTGGCTGCTCGCCCGCGCGATCGGCCGGGCCCGCGCCACCCGCATGATGATGCTGGGCGAAAAGATCGGCGCTGAGCAGGCGGAAGATTGGGGCCTGATCTACAAAGCGGTCGAGAACGAAGCGCTGATGGATGAAGCGATGGCGCTGGCGACGCGGCTGTCCGAAGGGCCGACCGTGTCGTATTCGACCATGAAGGCCAACATCCAGACTGCGCTGGATGGCACGCTGCCGCAGGTCCTGCTCGCTGAAGCCGAAGGCCAGCGGGTTGCCGGAGCGAGCGCCGATGCGATGGAAGGCGGGCTGTCGTTCATCCAGAAGCGCAAACCAGCGTTCAAGGGCAAGTGATGCTGTTCTTCAACAGCCCCAACCCCGCGCCCAACCCGCGCCGGGTGCGGATTTTCGTGGCGGAGAAGGGGATCGCGCTTCCCACGCGCGATCTCTCGATCCCGGCGCGCGAGCACAAGTCGGACGAGTTCGTCGCGCTCAACCCGCGCGGACAGACCCCGGCCTTGCAGCTCGACGACGGGACGGTGATCGCCGAGAGCGTCGCGATCTGCCGCTATCTTGAAGGTCTGCACCCCGAGCCGCCGCTGTTCGGGACCAGTCCCAAGGAACAGGCGCTGATCGAGATGTGGAACCGCCGGGTCGAGATGGTGCTGATGCCGCCGGTCGGCGCGGTGTGGGTGCATACGCACAAGTTCACTGAGCGCCTGCCGGGCCGCAATCTGGAATGGGGCGAGAGCAATCGCCCGCGTGTGTTCGATGCGCTGTCCTATTTCGATGGCGCGTTGGCGGGCCGGGAATTCCTTGCCGCCGATGGATACAGCGTGGCCGATATCCTGCTGCTGTGCACGGTCGATTTTGCCGCATTCGTCGGCATGGCGGTGCCCGAGGACCTGACCCACCTGCAAGCCTGGCACGCGCACGTTTCGGCGCGCCCCAGCGCTGTGGCCTGAGAGACCAGCATGACCAAACCGACCCTGCCCGATTGGCAAGCCGCCGCGACCAAGGAGGTCAAGGGCAAGGACCTGACCTGGCACACGCCCGAAGGCTTCGACATCAAGCCGCTTTACACGGCGGAGGACGCCGGCGACCCGGGCCTGCCCGGTTTCGCGCCGTTCACGCGCGGCGTGCGCGCGAGCATGTACGCCGGCCGGCCGTGGACGATTCGGCAATACGCCGGCTTCTCCACCGCCGAAGAGAGCAACGCCTTCTACCGCCGCAACCTTGCCGCCGGGCAAAAGGGGCTGTCGGTCGCCTTCGATCTCGCGACCCATCGCGGTTACGACAGCGACCACCCGCGCGTGGTCGGCGATGTCGGCAAGGCCGGGGTGGCGATCGACTCGGTTGAGGACATGAAGATCCTGTTTGACGGCATCCCGCTCGATCAGATGAGCGTCAGCATGACCATGAACGGCGCAGTGATCCCGATCCTGGCGTTCTTCATCGTCGCGGGCGAGGAGCAGGGGGTCGTGCAGGCGCAGCTCGACGGGACCATCCAGAACGACATCCTCAAGGAGTTCATGGTCCGCAACACCTATATCTACCCGCCCGAGCCGAGCATGCGGATCGTCTCGGACATCATCGCCTACACCTCGGCGCATATGCCCAAGTTCAACTCGATCTCGATCTCGGGCTATCACATGCACGAGGCCGGGGCGACCGCGGTGCAGGAGCTCGCCTTCACCATCGCCGATGGCAAGGAATACGCGGTCCGCGCGATGGCGGCCGGGCTCGATATCGACGCTTTCGCCGGGCGGCTGAGCTTCTTCTTCGGCATCGGCATGAACTTCTTCATGGAAGTCGCCAAGCTGCGCGCCGCGCGCACGCTGTGGCACCGGGTGATGGACGGGCTCGGGGCGAAGGATGAACGCTCCAAGATGCTCCGCACCCACTGCCAGACCAGCGGCGTTTCGCTGCAGGAGCAGGACCCTTACAACAACGTGATCCGCACCACGATCGAGGCGATGGCCGCGACCTTGGGCGGCACGCAGAGCCTCCACACCAATGCGCTCGACGAGGCGATTGCGCTTCCGACCGATTTCTCGGCACGGATCGCGCGCAATACGCAGATCGTGTTGGCCGAGGAGAGCGGGATCACCAAGGTGGTCGATCCGCTCGGGGGCTCGTATTACGTCGAGGCGTTGACCTCGGAGCTGGTCGATCAGGCCTGGGCCTTGATCGAAGAAGTTGGCGCGCTGGGCGGCATGACCAAGGCGGTCGCCAGCGGCATGCCCAAGCAGCGCATCGAAGAAGCCGCCGCCGCGCGGCAGGCCCGGGTCGACAAGGGCGAAGACGTGATCGTCGGGGTCAACAAGTACAAGCTCGCCAAGGAAGAGCATCTCGACACGCTGAGCATCGATAACCACGCGGTGCGTGATGGCCAGATTGCAAGGTTGAAGGTGACGCGGGCGGCGCGGGATGAGAGCGTCTGTCAGTCGATGCTTAAGGAGCTGACCCATGCGACGAGGCACGGTGGCAACTTGTTGGAATTCGCCGTCCGCGCCGCTCGCGCCCGTGCTACGCTGGGTGAAATCTCCGATGCGATGGAGGCGGAATTCGGGCGTTATGGCACCCAGCCGGTCCCGGTTACGGGCATCTACGGCAAGGCCTACGCCGGTGATCCGCGCTACGCCCAGGTCATCGAAGGGGTCGAAGCCGTCGCCCGCCGCCTCGGCCGCGCGCCGCGCTTGCTGGTCGCCAAAATGGGCCAAGACGGCCACGACCGCGGCGCCAATGTGATCGCCAGCGCCTTCACCGACATGGGCTTTGATGTGACTAGCGGCCCGTTGTTCCAGACGCCCGAGGAAGCCTGCGCATTGGCCTTGGAGAACGACGTCGATGCGGTCGGCGCCTCATCGCTCGCAGCGGGCCACAAGACGCTGGTCCCCGAGCTGATCCAGCAGCTGCGCGAAGCCGGCCGCCCCGACATCAAGGTCATCGCCGGCGGCGTGATCCCGCCGCAGGACTACGATTTCCTGCGCGAAGCCGGGGTCCAGGGGATCTACGGGCCGGGCAGCAACGTGGTCGAATGCGCGGCCGATATGCTGCGACTGCTCGGGCACAATATGCCGCCGGTGGATGCTTAGCGTGAGGGGCAATAGGCTATTAAAATGGATCTTCTGGATTGCGATTGTCGCACTCGTTTTATTTGGACTCGAAGTCTGGCGCGAGCTCGCGAACAGCACTGACCTCTGATGGATTGGCTAATCTGATGTTCAAAAAAATCCTTATCGCCAACCGTGGCGAAATTGCTTGTCGGGTGATCAAGACCGCGCGGCGAATGGGTATCGCGACGGTCGCGGTTTACTCCGATGCAGATGCTCGCGCGCCGTTTGTCCAGATGGCCGACGAGGCGGTGCATATCGGCCCGTCGCCCGCCGCGCAGAGCTATCTGATCGCCGAGAAGATCATCGCTGCGGCCAAGCAGACCGGGTCCGAGGCGGTGCATCCGGGGTATGGGTTCCTGTCTGAGCGGACCTCGTTTGCCGAGGCGCTGGCGGCCGAGGGGATCGCCTTTATCGGGCCTCCTGTAGGCGCGATCGCCGCGATGGGCGACAAGATCGAAAGCAAGAAGCTCGCCAAGGCCGCCGGGGTCAATGTTGTCCCCGGCTCGCCCGAGGCGATTGCGGATACCGCCGAGGCGCTGACGGTCAGCCGCGAGATCGGTTATCCGGTGATGATGAAGGCCAGCGCGGGCGGCGGCGGCAAGGGCATGCGGCTCGCGTATAATGACAAGGACGTCGAGGAAGGGTTTGAGGCGACCCAGCGCGAGGGGCTCAATTCGTTCGGGGACGAGCGCGTGTTCATCGAGAAATTCATCCTGAATCCGCGCCACATCGAAATCCAGATCCTCGGCGATCAGCACGGCAATATCCTCTATCTGAACGAGCGCGAATGCAGCATCCAGCGCCGCCACCAGAAGGTGGTCGAGGAAGCGCCGTCGCCGTTCGTCACGCCCAAGATGCGCAAGGCGATGGGCAAGCAGTGCGTCGCGTTGGCTAAAGCGGTCGGATATTACTCTGCCGGCACGGTTGAACTAATTGTGAGCGGCGCAGACCCAACGGGTGAGAGCTTCTACTTCCTCGAAATGAACACCCGGCTTCAGGTTGAACATCCGGTGACCGAGGCGATTACCGGGATCGACCTGGTCGAACAGATGATCCGCGTCGCTTATGGCGAAAAGCTCGCGATGACGCAGGCCGATATCGGCATCGACGGTTGGGCGATCGAGAACCGGGTCTACGCCGAAGACCCCTATCGCGGGTTCCTGCCCTCCACCGGGCGATTGGTGCGCTACGATCCGCCGGTGCCCGGCTGGGAAGACGATGGCGCCGCCAACGGTCGCCGCGGCGTCGACGGCATCCGCGTCGATGACGGGGTCTATGAGGGCGGCGAAGTGTCGATGTTCTACGATCCGATGATCGCCAAGCTGGTGACCTGGGGCGAAACCCGCGACGAAGCCGCAGACAAGCAGATCGCCGCGCTCGACATGTTCGAGATCGAGGGGCTGGGCCACAACATCGATTTCGTCAGCGCGATCATGCAGCACCCGCGCTTTCGCTCGGGCGAGCTGACCACCGGGTTCATCGCCGAAGAATACCCCGACGGTTTCCATGGCGCGGCGACTTCGGACGAAGTGCTGGGGCACCTCGCAGCCGTCGCCGGGTTTGTCGCCACCGCGCGCGCCGACCGGGCGCGGCAAGTCGATGGCCAACTCGCGGACGAGCTAGAGCCGCCTTACGATTGGTCGGTCACGCTTGGCGGCAAGACTTTCGCAGTGAGCCTTGACGAGGAGATCACCGTTGATGGCGAACCGGTCGATCTCGCGCTCGAATACACCCCGGGCGACCGATTGATCGAAGCGGAAGTGGGCGAGGTGGTTTATGGAATCAAGCTCACCCCGACCCGTAGCGGCTTCAAGATGACCACGCGCGGTGCCATCCATCAGGTGCAGGTCTTGCCCGCGCTGGTTGCACCGCTCACCCGGCACATGATCGAGAAAGTCCCGCCCGATCTGTCGCGCTTCCTGATCTGCCCGATGCCCGGGCTGCTGGTTGCGCTCAATGTCGCGGTGGGCGACAAGGTCGAAGCCGGCCAGCCGCTCGCGGTGGTTGAGGCCATGAAAATGGAAAATATCCTCCGCGCCGAGAAGACTGCAACGGTGAAGAGCATCAACGCCAAGCAGGGCGAAAGTCTGGCGGTCGATGCGGTGATCCTGGAGCTGGAATAGCATGCACCTGAGCCACGAGCCCGATGCGCCGCGCGGGGCGGAAATCACCTTCGATCAATTCCTCTCGGTCGATATACGCATCGGCACCGTGCTCAGCGTCGAGCCCTTTCCCGAAGCGCGCAAGCTGGCCTACAAGCTGACGATCGATTTCGGCCCCGCCATCGGCGTGAAAAAATCGAGCGCGCAGATCACCGAGCGGTACGCGCTTGAATGCCTGCCCGGCCGCAAGGTGGCGGCCGTGGTCAACTTCCCGCCGCGCCAGATCGGCAAATTCATGTCCGAGGTGCTGACGCTGGGGTTCGGTGACGACGAGGGCGCGGTGATCCTGTTCGCGCCCGATTTCGACGTGCCCAACGGATCGCGGCTGTTCTGATGGCGCTTGCGGAACTGGCCGCCGCTTCCCATCTTGGCCGGGTGGTGCACAAGGTGTGGCGCCGACTTGTTCAGGAGAACTGCCATGAACTGGGGAGACGCTCTCGCGCTGGCGCGCGGTGCCGAAAATCCGCCGCCGCGCCGCGACGAACGCAGCGAAGAGCAATGGCGCGAAGTGCTTGCGCCCGAACAGTACCAGGTGATGCGTTTGAAAGGCACCGAGCGGCCGTTCGCGAACGAGATGTGCAGTCTGTTCAAACCGGGCCGCTATGCCTGCGCGGGCTGCGGCACTGAACTGTTCGACAGCGCCAGCAAGTTCGAAAGCGGCACCGGCTGGCCCAGCTTTGGTGAGCCGGTGGCCGACGGCGTGGTCGGCTATCACCTCGATACCAGCCACAGCATGCAGCGCGTCGAAGCGACGTGCAATGTTTGCGATGCACACCTTGGCCACGTCTTCCCCGATGGCCCCGCGCCGAGCGGGCTGCGCTATTGCATGAACGCAGTGTCGCTGGAGAAGCTGGACGACGCCTGAGATGACCCCCTGGGCGTTCGATAACAGCCTGATTAGCGCGCTGCCCGGGATGTTCACGCCGTGGCAGGCCGAGGTGCCCAAGGCGCCCCGGCTCGTCCTGTTCAACGATGCCGTGGCCGAGCGGCTCGGCATTCCCGGCCGCACGGCGGGCGAACCGCAACTGGCGGACTGGCTTTCCGGCGCGGCCGAAGTGCCCGGCAGCGAACCTGCGGCGCTGGCCTATGCCGGACACCAATTCGGCCAGTTCAACCCGACCATGGGCGATGGCCGCGCGCTGCTGCTGGGCGAGATCGTTGCCCCCGATAACGCGCAGTTCGACCTGCAGTTCAAGGGATCGGGCCGTACGCCCTATTCGCGCGGCGGGGACGGGATGTGCACACTCAGCGCGGCGCTGCGTGAGTATCTCGTTTCCGAGGCCATGGCAGCATTGGGCGTGCCCACCACCCGCAGCCTTGCGGTGGTGGCAACCGGCGGCGGGATCTGGCGCGAACAGCCGCATCCTGCAGCAGTGCTGACCCGGGTCGCGGCCAGTCATTTGCGCATCGGCTCGTTCGAATTCGCCGCGGCGCATCTGGGCCGTGAGGGTGTGGAGCGGCTGTGCGACTATGCACTCGAACGGCATTATCCGGCGCTGCTCAGCGCGCCCAACCGGCCGCTGGCCTTGCTCGAAGCGGTGGCGGAAGCGCAGGCCAAGCTGGTCGCAAAATGGATGGCGCTGGGCTTCGTTCACGGGGTGATGAACACCGACAACGTGACCATTTCTGGCGAGACGATCGACTATGGTCCATGTGCTTTCCTCGATACCTACGCTGATTCGCAGGTGTTCAGTTCGATCGACGCGCATGGCCGCTATGCCTATGGTCAGCAGCCGGCGGTGTGCCGGTGGAACCTGTACCGGCTTGCCGCGGCGCTGATCGAACCGATCGCCGCAGTGAACGAGGCTGATGCCGAGGCTGCGCGGGTCCTGCTGGAAGACTGGCCGATCCGCTACCACGAGCACTGGCTGCACGAATTGCGCGCCAAGCTGGGGCTGGCTGCGGAGCGCGACGCGGATGCCGATCTGGTCCGCGATCTGCTCGGGCAGCTCGAAGGGCAGGCCGATTTCACCATGACTTTCCGCGCGCTGGGGGCCGCGTTGGACGATGGCTTCGGTGCCGTCGCGGAGCAGGTGCTCGAGCCGGACAAGCTGCGTCCCTGGTTCGCAACATGGCAGGCGCGGCTCGCCGAAGAACTGGCCGATCCTGCTGCGCGGCGGGAAGCGATGGACCGGGTCAATCCGCTCTATATTCCGCGCAACCGCCTGCTTGATGATGCGCTGACTGCAGCCGAGGCGGGCGATCTTTCACCGTTCACGGCGATGCTCGCGGCGGTCGGTAGCCCGTTCCATCCGCGGGCCGGCTTCGAACGGTTCGCCGCGATTCCGCCACAAGATGCGGCACGTCACGTAACCTTTTGCGGAACCTGAACGTACCTAGGGGCAAAGGAGAATTGCGATGTTCAAGAGATCGATCCTCGCCGCCGGGGCTTTACTGCTGGTGGCCGCACCGATGGCCGCCCCTGCCGCGTCTGCGCGCAGTGAAACCATTGTCCTCGCAGGCGGCTGCTTCTGGGGCATGGAGGGCACCTTCGAGCATGTGAAGGGCGTGACAGGCGTGACCTCGGGTTACGCTGGCGGCAGCGCCGGCGATGCGACTTACGACATGGTCAGCACCGAGCGTACCGGCCATGCCGAAGCAATTCGCATAACCTTCGATCCGGGCAAGGTCTCGCTCGGCGATATCCTTGGAATTTACTTCGTGGTCGCGCACGACCCGACCCAGAAGAACGGCCAGTACCCTGATGAAGGGCCCAGCTATCGCAGCGCGGTTTTCCCGCAGAACCCGGTGCAGCAGGCGTTTGTTGCGGCTTACATCAAGAACCTCAACAGCCGCGCGCCTTACAAGGGCCGCGTTGCGACGCGGATCGAAAGCGGCGGGTTCTATCCGGCGGAAACCTACCACCAGGACTTCATGCGCAAGAACCCAACGCATCCCTACATCCAGCGCTGGGATGTGCCGCGGGTCAAGAAGCTGAAGGCAACCTATCCGGCGCTTTACCGCGACTGGTAAGCGGCTGGGCGGCAGCCTTGATCGCTTCGTCCAGTGGTGGATTCCAGCGGGCAAAACCGCTCTTGCCGATCAGCTGGGCGGGCGGGAACAGCACTCCGCTGGTTTGGTAATCGCTCGGCATCAGGGCTTTCGCGGCAAGGTTCGGGGTCGGGTACAAAATGGTGTGCAGCACGCGCATCCCGACCTGACTTTGCAGTAGGTAATCGATGAACCGGTGCGCGTTGCCGGGCCGCTCGGCATGGGCGGGAATGCACAGCCCGTCGCAGGTGAGCTCACTGCCTTCGCCCGGCATGACGAAGCCCAGGTCGTCATCTTCCAGCATGACCTGCGCGATATCTCCGTTGAATTCAGCGACGATATCGACAGCCTTGTTGAGCAGCAGATCCTGCCCGTCGTCGTCATGGAACGCCTTGATCCGCGGCATTTGCTCCTCAAGCAGCTTTGCCCGCATCGCCACGTCTTTCTGGCCGATTGCATCGGGGGCCTTGCCGATCGTGCGGGCGATCATCCCGAATAGCTCGGGCGCGTCGAGCGGCAGGGCAAACTGTCCGGCGAAGGCCGGGTTGTCGAACAGGTCCTGCCAGCCCTTGGGCGGCACCGGCACCTTCGATTTACGATAGCCGATGCCATAGACCTGCCAGGTGTAGGGCACAGAATGAACCAGCCCCTTGTCATAAGCCGGATCGGCAAAGCGCGGATCGAGGTTCCGGAGACCCGGCAGGCGTGAATGGCTGAGCGTGGCCAGGAGATGCGCATCGACCAGCCGCTCGACCATCCGATTGGAGGCGATCAGCACATCGGGCACGGTAGTGCCGCTGCGCAATTGTTTGAACAGCGCGTCTTCACTGGCGATCACGCTCAGCGAAACGTCGATGCCGGTGGCGTCGCGAAAATCATCGAGCGTGGTTTCGCCGAGGTAGCTTTCCCAATCGGCGAAATTGAGGTCATCGCTCTCCCCGCAGCCACCAAGCGAGCCGAGCGAAACGGCCAGCGCCGCCGTACCGAGCCCTTGCAGCGCGCGGCGGCGGGACAGGGCGGAAAGAGGCGGGGCGCTGACCATCGCACGGTTCCTAGCCCGCGCCTTGGCCGTTGCAAACCTGCGAGGCATGAGCGGCTGTGGATGGCAGTACACGATTGCAGCGCCCAAGGCAGGATGGCATAGCGGGAACCGATGGAGCACGAACTGGCCGCCGTCGAAGACCTCGACCTGTCACCGCCGCGGCGGACCAAGGTGGGCGTGGCGATCCTGGTCAGCCTGATCATGCTGCTGGTCGCGGCTGGCGTGATCCGCGTATTCACCCCAAACTTTGCCGCTAGGGTGATGGAGACGGTGCTCAACACTTTCTCGGTGACGGTGACCACCCCGCGGATGCCGCCGCCACCGCCCAAGGCACCCGACCCGGCTGGCAAGAGCGGCAATGAAGGCAAGAAGACCGTCCCGCGCGAGGCTACGGCTCCGTCTGTGAAAAATCCGATCAAGCAGGCCCCGGCACCACTCAACCCGGGCAAAGGCAACGCCAACACCTCGGGCGCGGCCAGCCAGGGCAGCGGCACCGGCGCGGGCGGGCCCGGCAATGGTTCGGGCAGCAGCGCTGGCGGAAACGGCACCGGCGGCGGCGCGGTGACCAAGGCGGTCAAGATTGCCGGGGACATCAATTCGGCGCGCGACTATCCGATCCCCACCCGTGACCTTCGCATCAACGACTATGTGATTGTGGCGATCAGCGTTGGCACCGATGGTAGCCCGACCGGGTGCCGTGTTGCCCACCCGAGCAAGGACACGCAGGCCAATGCAATCACTTGCCAGCTCGCACTCAAGCGCTTTCGGTTCAAGCCCGCTACCGATGCCAGCGGCAAGCCGGTACCCTCGGTCTTCGGGTGGAAGCAATCGTGGTATTATTGACGCGGCGCGGTGCAGGCCCATAACGATCCAAAGCATTTGATCCGGAGAGACCAATGGCCACCACGCATCCCGTTCCCGCCGAGTGGGCGCAGCGTGCCTATGTCGACGCGGCTGGCTATGCCGAGAAATACGCTGCGGCGCTTGAGCAACCTGAAGCGTTCTGGCGTGCGGAAAGCGCCCGGCTCGACTGGATCAAGCCGTGGTCCAAGCTCAGTCAGTGTTCGTTCGATGAAGCCGACTTCGGGATCGAGTGGTTTTCCGACGGCACGCTCAACGTCTCGGCCAATTGCCTCGATCGCCACCTGGCGGAACGCGGCGAGCAGACCGCGATCATCTGGGAAGGTGATGACGCCGCGCAGCAGCGCAAGCTGACATACCGCGAACTGCACGGCGAGGTCTGCCGCATGGCCAATGCGCTGAAGGCGCTGGGCGCCAAGCGCGGTAACCGAATCACAATCTACCTGCCGATGATCCCCGAAGCAGCGATGGCGATGCTTGCCTGCACGCGCATCGGCGCGATCCACTCGATCGTCTTCGGCGGGTTCAGCCCCGAGGCGCTGGCGGGGCGGATCCAAGATTGCGATTCCAACCTGGTGATCACCGCCGACGCCGGGATGCGCGGGGGCAAGCTGGTGCCGCTCAAGGCCAATGTCGATGCTGCGCTTGAGCAGTGTCCTTCGGTGGATGCAGTGCTGGTGGTGCGCCATGTCGGCAACGATGGAGGCTTCATCGAAGGTCGCGACCATTGGTGGCATGACATTCGCAACGCCGTTCCGGCCGATTGCCCGGCGGAAGAAATGGGCGCGGAGGATCCGCTGTTCATCCTCTATACCAGCGGCTCTACCGGTAAGCCCAAGGGCGTGCTGCACACCACCGGCGGCTACCTCACCTGGGCGGCGATGACGCACCATTACGTGTTTGATTACCGCCCCGGCGAGATTTACTGGTGCGCGGCGGATGTGGGCTGGGTCACCGGGCACAGCTACGTCGTCTACGGTCCGCTCGCCAACGGCGCGACCACGCTGATGTTCGAAGGTGTACCCAATTACCCGACGCACAGCCGCTTCTGGGAGATCGTCGACCGCCACAAGGTTGAGATATTCTATGGCGCTCCGACTGCGCTGCGTGCCCTGATGCGCGAAGGCGATGAGTGGGTGAAATCAACCAGCCGCACGTCCTTGCGACTGCTCGGTTCAGTCGGCGAGCCGATCAATCCCGAGGCGTGGGAGTGGTACTGGCGCGTGGTCGGCGATGGCCGTTGCCCGATCGTCGACACGTACTGGCAGACCGAAACCGGCGCCTGCATGTTGACCCCGCTGCCTGGCGCCCATGCGCTCAAACCCGGCGCGGCGAGTTTCCCGATGTTCGGCGTGGTGCCGCAGATCGTCGATGGCGAGGGGGTGGTGCTCGAAGGCGCGACCGAGGGCAATCTTTGCATCACGCAAAGCTGGCCGGGGCAGATGCGCACTGTGTGGGGCGATCACGAACGGTTCTTTCAGACCTATTTCACCACCTACAAAGGCAAGTACTTCACCGGCGACGGGTGCAAGCGCGACGCAGGCGGCTATTACTGGATCACCGGCCGGGTCGATGATGTGATCAACGTCTCGGGCCACCGCATGGGCACTGCCGAGGTCGAAAGCGCGCTGGTCTCGCACAAGGACGTGGCCGAGGCTGCGGTGGTCGGCTTCCCGCACGATATCAAGGGGCAGGGCATCTACGCCTATGTTACGCTTAACGCCGGCGAAGACCCGTCTGATGCGGTGCGCGCTGAGCTGGTCAAATGGGTCCGCAAGGAAATCGGCCCAATCGCCACCCCCGACGTGATCCACTTCGCGCCTGGCCTGCCCAAGACCCGCAGCGGCAAGATCATGCGGCGGATCCTGCGCAAGATCGCCGAGGGTGATGTCTCGAACCTCGGTGATACCTCCACGCTCGCCGATCCGGGCGTGGTCGATGTGCTGCTGACGAGTGGACGTTAGCCTTACGGTTGCTTGGTGATCCGCAGCATCGAAGTATCGTAGCCCAGCGCATTGGCGCGCTGGATCAGCATGTTGAGCTTCGCCTGTCCGGGGGTCGCATCGCGCGACAGCAACCACAGATAGCGGCCCGAGCCTTCGCCGACGATTGACCATGAATAGTCGTCGGCATGGTCGAGCACCCAGTAATCGCCGTAGAACGGGCGGAAGAAGCTGACCTTCAGCTTCGCGTCGGTGGCGGTGTCGACCACCTTGGCCTTGCCTTCAGCGCGCTTGATCGATCCATCGGGTTTGCGGCAGGTGTTGACCACCGAAACCGTGCCGTCATCGCGCAGGGCATAGTCGGCGGTGACGCCGTCGCAGTCCTTCTGGAAGCCCTGTTCGTATCGCGCCAGTTCGTACCAATGGCCAAGATAGCGTGACAATTCGAGCGGCTTGGCCGGCTGCGGCACCGCCGTGTTGCCGACGGCGTGCTTGCTGAGAAGGCTGGTGCAACCCGCGACAGCAACCGCCGAGGCGAGCAGCAGGGCGGCGGCGAGTTTGGTGCGTTGTGTGGTCATGGTCTTCAAATCCTTCAGCCCGCAATGCGTTCCGCGCTTGCCACAGATGCTCGCCCGCTCATACTGACATGGCATGATCGCCCAAACCATCCAGCTCGCGCTCGCCCCGGTCTTCGTGCTGGTGGCGATCGGCAATATCCTCAACTTGCTGTCGAGCAGGCTCGGCCGGGTGGTCGATCGCTCGCGCCACTTGCAAGGGGTGCACGTGGCGACCGAGGGGATCGAGCATGACATCGTTGTGGCCGAAATCCGCATGATCGATCAGCGCATCCGCCTGATCACCCGCGCGGTTTCCACGCTGGTGGTCAGCGGACTGGCGATCGGGATTACGGTGTCGGTGCTGTTCCTGCAGCAGCTGCTGGAGGCCGATTTGCAATTGGTCGCCGCAGCGACGTTCGTGATCGCCATCGTTCTGCTGATGTGGGCCTTGCTGCTGTTCATGCGCGAAACGCGAATTTCGGCGCAGCAGCTGCGGATCCCGCAAGGCTATCTGGAACTCGACCGCAAGCTGTAGACTATTTGAGCAGTTTTTGGCCGTTCTTTTCGACTGCACCGCGGATTAGTGGCTCGAAGAACTTAAGCGCCATCGGCAGATCGACTTGGACGACGACTTGGCTTTCACCTACTTCAACCGCCGCATTGACGCTGCTGCCCATCGCGGTCACCGCTAGTGCCATGCGGTCCTCGCTCGGCCATGATACCGCGACGTCGGCCATGCCGACGGGCATCATCCCGGCCAGGTCGCCGCTGCGTGCGTGAAGCCGGCGCAGCGCTTCTTCCTTGCCTAGGCTATGCGCGATCGGGACCCGCATCAGACCGGCACCTGTTTGTCGGCGGCATCGCCGTACTTGTATTGGAGATAACGGGTCTGGATCGCCAGGTTGTCGAGCGCGCCCGATGCCAGCTGGCGGGTAACGCTGTCGATCTCGTGACTGATTGTGGCGAGCCCGTCCATGAACTGCTTGGCCGGGGTAGTCCCGGCGCGTTCTTCGTGGCGCAGGTGATCGGGGATCTTGCGGTAGCCATCTATCATATCGGGCAGGTGTTCGCCCACCAGTTTGCGCACCTCAGTCGCCTGCGGGCTCGTCTGATCGAGCCCGACCAGCTGCTCGCCCAGTGCATCGAGCTGGAGCGAAATCGTGTCGACCAATTTCACCGCCGGCGGCGGCAGCGCCCGGCGCTGGCTTTCGAGCCACAGCTCGGTGCGCCCGACCAGTGCCTTTACGTCGGGTGAGGCGGGATTGATGTCGTCGCGCGTCGGCGCCTTGAACTTGGGGTAGCTGCCGAACAGCCACACCGCCGCTACCGTTGCCAAGGCGCCGACGGCGAGGCCAGTAAAGCCGATCCCGCTGATGATCGAACCCAGGATCGACAGGCCCAGCCAGATGCCCACGACCGCTAGCGCCACATTGCGCAGCTTGCGCCCGAAATGTCCGCGGCGGATTTGCCGTGCGCCTTGCGGGACCGGCCGTCGCCGCCCGCCATAATCGCGGTTGTTGACCAGCGAGCTTCGCGCCTCGCGGATGATCACTTCAGAATCGCGCGCTTCGTTGGTCACCTAGCCCTCCAGGCTGAGCACGCTGGGGGCATCGTGCGCCAGCTTGGCCTGGTTCGATCCCTCGGCCCGCGCGATGTAGCCGCGTGATTTCTCGACTTCGGCGGTCAGCGTGGTGACGGTCTGCTTCATGCTTTCCAGCGCCTTGACCTTGAACGTGTCGATGTTGTCCATCGTGTCGTAAATGTTCTGGAACGCGCGCTGCAGCACCTCGACCGGAATGGTCGAGCTTGCCGCCTGTTCGTGGATCTTGCCGGTCTGGTCGCGCAGCAAGGTGCTGGTCGAATCGATGATTCCAGCAGTCGTTGCATTGAGCGCGGTCACCTGTTCAAGCACCAGCCGCTGGTTGGTCATCGCCTGCGCCACTGTCACCGCGGTGCGCAGTGCGGCGACGGTGGTGGTGCTGGCGCGATCAACGCCCTTGACCAGTTCGACGTTGTTCTTCTTGACCAGATCGAGCGCGAGGTAACCCTGCACCGCCACCGCCATCTGGGTGAGCAAGTCCTGGGTGCGCTGGCGCACGTAGAATAAGGCGGTCTCGCGCACCGCCTTGGCCTTCGCGGGAACGGTCGCGTCGAGATCGGCGGCTTTCTCTTCGAGCTTCTCGTCAAGCGTGCGGCTGATGTGGATCATCTGCTCGAGGTTGCCCATAGCTTCCCAAAGCTTGGACCGTTCTACATCGATCGCGGCGTTGTCCATCAGCAGCTCGTCCTTGCCCGAACCGAGGTGTGTGAGAATCGATTGGATGTGGCCCTGCGCCGATTGGTACGAGTTGAAATAGCGCTTCATCCGGTTGCCGAACGGGAGAATGCCGAGGAACTTGCGCCCCGTGGAAAGCTTGCCGCTCTTGCCCGGATCGAGCTCTTCGACCGTACGGCGCAGTTCGGCGAGGTTTGCGCCGACGCCCGAATCCTTGTCCATCGCGCGCACCGGGCGGTCGAGGAAGCGGTTCGACATGCCGGCGGCCGCCATGATTTCCTTGCGGCCCATGTTGGTGATCTGGTCGACCTTCTTGCCGAATTCGGGCGAATTGGAATCGCTCGCGATCAGATCGTTGACGAACGCATCGACCTTCGCCTCCAACTTGGACTTGTTGTCGTCGCTCACCGGAACGAGGCCAATCGCGGCTTCGGGCGCGATCACCGGCACCGGATCGGGCGGGGTCAGCGTGATTGCGGGGGCAGCAGCGGTGTCGGTCAGCGTTGAGGCCATCGATTTGGTCCGTATCCTAGGTTGTCTGGCCAATGTGGGATGCCTGGCCGGTTCTGCAAGCTGTGTTATCAACATAAGACAGGTGGAGCAAGCGTAACTGGAATGTTGCACGCGCCGCGCCGCCGCGATAGTCGTTGGCTACCGGGGCGAAGCAACCTCCCGGTCAGGCCCCGGCCCAAGCGTTGCCTTTCACGGGTCTGCTTTCGCGGACGGAAAGGTGTTTTTACGCAATGGCTACTGCCAATCCAACCCCCGCATTCGCCGAACTCGTGCGGGTTTCTGCGCGGATCGGCTGCCTCAGCTTCGGCGGTCCGGTCGGGCAGATCGCGCTGATGCACCGCGAGATTGTCGAACAGCGCGGCTGGGTCAGCGAGGACCAGTACCTCCACGCGCTCAATCTGTGCCACCTGCTGCCAGGGCCTGAGGCGCAACAGCTCGCAGTGTGGATCGGGTGGAAGCTGCACGGAGTGAAGGGCGGGCTGGCGGCGGGGCTGCTGTTCGTGATCCCCGGCGCGTTGGTGATCCTTGCGCTGTCGGTGCTTTACGGGCTCGCCGCCAATCTCGATTGGTTTGCAGCGTTGTTCCTCGGGATCAAGGCGGCGGTGCTGGGAATCGTGGTGCAAGCCTTGCTGCGGGTGGCGGGGCGGGCGCTCAATACTCCGTTCAAGCGGTGGATTGCGGGGCTGGCCTTTGCTGGGCTGTTCGTACTGGCGCTGCCGTTTCCGCTGATAGTGCTGGGGGCAGGTCTGGCGGGAGCTATCGTTGCGGCGCTGAGGATTGAATGGCTGGCGCTCAAGCCAGCCGGGCCGCCGCCCGAATTCGCCCCGCGACCGTGGCGCACCAGCCTTGGCGCAGTGCTGATTGGCGGCGCGATCTGGGCGGCGCCAATGCTTGCGGTGTGGCTCACGCTCGGCCCGGACCATGTTCTGTGGCAGATCGGGGTGTTCTTCTCCAAGCTCGCAGTGGTGACTTTCGGCGGGGCTTATGCGGTGCTCGCCTATATGGCGCAGCAGGCGGTCTCGGGCTTCGGCTGGCTCAGCGCGGGCGAAATGGCCGATGGGCTGGGACTGGCCGAAACCACGCCGGGGCCGCTGATCATGGTCACCCAGTTCGTCGGCTACCTCGCCGCATCCCGCGCGTCCGCACCATTCTCGCCGCTCGTCGCCGGGCTGCTCGGTGCAGGGCTGACCACTTGGGTCACGTTCGTGCCGTGCTTCGTGTGGATCTTCGCGCTGGCCCCGTGGATGGAGCGGCTCGAGTACGCCAAACGGCTCAAGGGCGGGCTTGCTGCGATTACCGCTGCCGTAGTGGGCGTTATCGCCAACCTTTCGTTATGGTTCGCGCTGCACGTATTGTTCCTCGCGAGCGACAAAGTCGGGCTGGGCGCATGGCAGATCGAAGTGCCGCAACTCACCAGCTTCGATTGGCGTGCGGCGCTGCTAGCCGCGCTGGCCGCGCTGCTGATCTTTCGCGCCAAATGGAGCATCATCCGGGTGCTCGGCGTCGCGGCGCTCGGCGGCCTCGCCTTGAGCTATCTCGGTTAATTGGAGCGATCGACATGACCAATATTACTCGCCGCGCGGCACTTCTGGGATTGGCGGCAGCGGCGGCAGTTCCCGCTCCGGCTCTGGCCATGCGGGTGCCGCGCGTCTTGTTCATCTGCCGCTACGCCACGGTGAAGAGCGCCACCGCGCGAGAACTGATGCGCAAACGAGCGCGCGAGCGCGGGGTGGGGGTGAAGGTGCGGTCACGCGGGATCACGCCGGTCGATCATCTGCCCCCAGCGATCCGTCAGCATCTGATCGGCCAGTTCGGTGTCGACCCGGCAGCGGAGCGTCCGCAAGCCTTGCATCAGGCCGACCTCGACCGCGCCGATGTGGTGGTGCTGTTCGACAATCTGCCACCGAACCTGCACCAGACGGGCACGCTCGATTGGACCGATCAACCCTCGCTGCTCGAACAGTTCGACCCATCGATGGCCTATCTTGAGGCGCACATCGCCGCGCTGCTTGATCGGCTGGCTAGGCCGCTAGCTTGAACGGCTCGATCTCGCCCGACAGGTAGAGCTTCTTGGCCTTGGCCCGGCTTAGCTTGCCTGAGCTGGTGCGCGGCAGCGTGCGCGGCGGGACCAGTTCGATCACGCAGTTCATGCCAGTGATCGAGCGGACCTTGTCGCGGATCTGGTTGTGCAATTTGATCCGTTCCTCCGGATCGGAAACGCGGCAGTGGACCAGCACCGCGGGCACTTCCTCGCCATTTTCGGTCTCGATCGAGAAGGCGGCGATGTCGCCCTGATGAAAGCCGGGGAGCTGCTCGACCGCCCATTCGATATCCTGCGGCCAGTGGTTCTTGCCGTTGATGATGATCATGTCCTTCGCCCGGCCGACGATGAACAGGTAGCCGTCGACCAGATAGCCCATGTCGCCGGTATCGAGCCAGCCATCGACCAGACAATCGGCGGTCGATTCAGGGTCGCGGAAGTAGGAGTGCATGACGCTCGGGCCCTTGCACCACACCTTGCCGATGTGGTGATCGGGCAGGCCTGCGCCCTTTTCACCGCGGATCTCGATGGCCATGTCCTTGACCGCCTTGCCACAGTTGACGATTGCTCGATAACGGGCGGGACGGCTGAGGTCGCGCGGGGTGCCCGAGAGGCGTTCCTCCTCGACCAGTTCGACGCGGATGCCTTCGCCCGGGGGCATGATCGTCACCGCCAGCGTCGCTTCGGCGAGGCCGTAGCTTGGCAGGAAGGCGCTGGCTTTGAAACCGGCCCCGGCAAAGGCATTGACGAAGCCCTGCATCACGTCGGGGCGGATCATGTCGGCACCGTTCCCGGCCACCCGCCAGCGTGATAAGTCGAAGCGGTCGCCGACATGGCTCTGGCTGGAAATGCGCCGCGCGCAGATGTCATAGCCAAAGGTCGGCGAATAGGAGAGCGTGGTGCCCGGGTTGCGGCTGATCAGGTCGAGCCAGGCGAGGGGACGGCGGGCGAAGTCCTCGGTCTTCAGAAAGTCCGCCGAAACCTGGTTGGCGATCGGCGAGAGGAAGCAGCCGACCAGCCCCATGTCGTGGTACCACGGCAGCCAAGATACGCAGCGATCTTCGCCGCAGAAGTGCATGCCCTCGCCGTGGCCGGCCAGGTTGTTGAGCAGCGAGGCATGGGTAACGGCAACGCCGTGCGGGAAGCGGGTCGATCCGCTCGAATACTGGAGGTAGCAGATGTCGTCGGTGTGCGCCGACGGCAGTTCTGCATCGGACGCACCGCCGGTCGCGAAGTCTTCCCAGGCGATCCCCTCGCAGCCCTGCCGCGCGGCGGCAGCGCCGGCCATTTCGGCGATCTCGGCGGGGTAGAACAGGACTTTCGGGTCGCTCGACTGCAGCTGGACGGTGAGCTGGTCGATGTAGCTTTCTTTGCCGCCGAAGCTGGTTGGCAGCGGCAACGGCACTGGCCAGGCGCCCGCATAGATGCAGCCGCAGAACAGCGCCGCGAATTCCGGGCCGGTCTCGGCCACCAAAGCGATCCGGTCATCCTTGCGGACGCCGTGCGCGATCAGCCGGCGCGCGGCGACCAGCGCATCTTCGCGCAGTTCGTTGAACGGGTAAGGGCGCACCAGATTGCCGCGCGGATCGTGGAAATTCAGCCCACGCTTGCCGCGCGCCGCATAGTCGAGCGCTTCGCCAAATGTGGCAAAGTCCGACAAACGGCGCGGCAGATCATCGTGGTTGGGGGTCGGAACCAGCGTTCCAGCGGCGTCGTGCACTAGCGTGGCGGCGTCGGTCATCGGCAAAAAACTCGTTTCTTATCAATGCAAAAGCCCAGATATTCCGGTGCCTCTGCATCCCGAAGCGTTCACAGGCCCCGCATGGCGCCTGCACTGGGCTATTCCATTTGCCGGGGACTGTGGCACGAATAAGGCCATGGTAACCAAACCCAGATCGTATGAACGCAAGGAAAAGCGCCCGCCCAAGCCGCTTGACGCGCGGCGGCTCAACGATCTGGCGCTGCATTACGTTGCCCGTTTTGCCACCAGCGCCGCCAAGCTGGAGGATTATCTGCGCCGCAAGCTGCGCGAACGCGGCTGGGAGGGGGAGGTCGAGCCCGACCTGACCGCGCTGACGCAAAAATTCGTCGCCGCCGGTTACATCGATGACGAAGCTTATGCCCGAGCCAAGAGCGGGGCCTTGCTGCGCCGGGGGTTTGGCAACCGGCGGATCGGGCAGGCGCTGAATGCCGCCGGGATCGCCGAGAACATTCGCGTCGAATTGCGCGCCGGGGCAGCGGCGGAACGCAGCGCCGCGCTGTCCCTGGCAGCCAAGCGCCGGTTCGGGCCGTTCGGTGCCGCCGAGCTCGACCGTCCCGCTCGCGACAAGCAGATCGCCGCCATGCTGCGCGCCGGGCACTCGTTCGATACCGCCCGCGCGCTGGTCAGTGCCTGCGATATCAAGGCAGCGCAGGGCTGGGCCGCCGCGCTGGATGAGGGCGATGGGGACTAGACCGCCTCTTGCGCCGGGCAGGGGTTAGGCGCTAACGCGTTGGCCATGGGAATCCTCGGCAAGATCTTCACCTGGTGGGACGGCGCGACCATCGGCACCTTGTTCAACTCGGCGATGACCGGGGAGAAAGTCGGCTCCGACGTTACCGGCAACACCTATTACCGGGCCAAAAAGCCCTATGGCAGAAGCCATCCGTTTGCCGGGCGTGAGCGGCGCTGGGTGATCTATGGCGGAGCCAACGATGCGAGCAACGTGCCGGCCGAATGGCACGGCTGGCTGCACGGCGCGTTCGCCAATGGCGAGGTGCCCGAAAGCAACCTGCCGGCGCCGCGTATCTGGGAGGTCGACTATACCCCCAACGCCACCGGCACCGGCGCCGCCTATCGCCCGGCCGGTGCACTGGAGCGTGGCGGTAAGCGTGCGGCGGCGACCGGCGATTACGAGGCCTGGACTCCGGACGCCTGAACGCCATGCGGGTCGCTCATCTGCTCTGGTTGGCCGCGTCGATGGCCGCACTATCGGCCTGTAATCGCGGGTCGAACGAAGCTGCCGAGGCGGTGGCGACCGAAGTCCCGAAATCCTTCACCAGTCAGGCGGCGGGTGCCCCGGTGGTGGAAAGCGATTATGGCACCCGGGTCAAAGACCGCGTCGCCACGCTGGGCTTGCTCAACAAGCGCAATAACCTGTCGCAAGAGGTGGTGCTCAAGGTTGGCGAAGCCAAGCGGATCGGCAACGTCATTATCAAGCTGGCCACGTGTGAGCGCACGCTGCCATGGGAAACGCCGCCCGAAACCGGAGCCTTTGTCCAGGTCTTCGTCGAGGAGCGCGAGCGTGCCGATCAGCCGCTGGCCTGGCACAAGGCCTTTTCCGGCTGGCTGTTCAAGAATTCGCCCGGCCTCAGCGTGGTTCAGCACCCGGTCTACGACGTCTGGGTCAAGGATTGTGCGATGAAGTTCCCGGGCGAGGAAGACAGTCCGGCGCCCGCCGCGTCTTCCAGCAGCGCGGCGAAACCGGCGGGCAGCGCAGCGCCGACCGCCAAGCCTTCGGCTGCGCCAAGCTCGTCGCCTGCGCCCAGCGCCAATCCTTCGCCCGCCACCGGCCGCTGAGCCGCGCGCAGTAGTTTCAGGTAACGGGCCTGCGTAATTTCCTGCGCGCCGAGCGATGCCAGGTGGCCGGTCATGAACTGGCAGTCGAGCAGCTGAGCGCCGCCGCGGCGCATGGCGGCCACCAGCCAGGCCAGTGCCACCTTCGAAGCATCGGTCCTGCGGCTGAACATCGATTCGCCGCAGAACGCCCCATCAAACCCCACGCCGTAAAGCCCGCCAACGAGCTCATCGCCCAGCCAGCACTCGATCGAATGGGCCAGCCCCAGCGCGTGAAGCGCGCTATAACTGTGCGCGATACGAGTGCTGATCCAGGTCTGATCGCCATCGCGGCGCGGGTCGGCGCAAGCCTCGATCACCGCAGAGAAGGCAGCGTTGCAGGTCACCAGAAACGTCTCGCGGCGCAGCACCTTGCCCAGCGAGTGCGAGCAGTGAAAGCCATCGAGCGGGAGAATCGCGCGTTTGCGCGGTTCAACCCAGAAGATCTCCGGATCGTCGCGCGCGTCGGCCATCGGGAAGATGCCGCTACGATAGGCCAGCAGTAGCAACTGCGGATCGATCGGAGGGGAGGCTGCGGGCGCGTGCACTAATCTTTTATGGACCTATGCAGATCGCTTGTCATCGTGCAGTGTTATAGATAGAGGCACCCCCGCCTGCAGGAGCGTAGCTCAGTTGGTAGAGCATCGGTCTCCAAAACCGAGGGCCGTGGGTTCGAGTCCCCCCGCTCCTGCCAGGCCTTACCCCAAGCAAGTCCTTATCCCGCGATGAACCGGACTGCCTTTGCCATGCCTGCCTTCATCGGACCTGCCATGCCGCTGCGTCAAGCCTTGTGGCTGGCACTGGCCCTCGCTTTGATGCTGGCACTGCCTTTTGCCTTCGCAGCGCTGCCGCAGCAGAGCGATTTTTCCGCTCACTTTGCGCGCTACCGGGTCATGCTGGAAGGCACGGCCGATCCCGCGCTGGCCCACTGGTACCAATTCCACTGGCGTGTCGGCGGCAAACTCGGGGTCGATCTGCTGATGCGGGTGCTGGGCCCGCTGCTGGGGCTTGAGCCTGCTGCGCGGCTGATCGGCGCGGCGATCCCGGTACTCACCGCGGGCTGGGGCTGATTGCGGTTGAGCGCACGCTGCGCGGCAGCGGCGGGCTTGGTTCGGTGCTAGCGATAGCGGCGGTGTGGTCACCCGCGATGGCGCTGGGGTTCACCAATTTCTGCCTGTCGTTGGCGCTTGCGCTGTTTGCCTTTGCCGGGTGGATCAAGCTTGCAGGCCAGCCTTGGCGTGCGGCATTGTTCCTGCTCTCAGCCTGCGCGGTATGGCTGTGCCATCTGGCCAGGTGGGGCGTGCTGGTCGTGCTGGTCGGCGGATACGAACTGAGCCGTAACGGACCGCTACGCGGCGCGCTGGCCTGCTGGCCGCTGCTCCTGCCGTTGGTGTCGGTGCTGGCCGCAGGCAGTGCTGGCGGGGTCTCCTATGGCGGCGGACTGATCGGGTACCAGATCGGGATATGGCTCAAAGCGCTGCGCGTTCATGATGCCGGGCTCGACCTGTTGCTGCCGCTGGTCTTGCTGTCCGCTGTCTATCTGGCTGCGCGGGCTGGCCGCCTCGATCGCCGCCTGGGCTGGGGCGGATTGGGACTGGTGCTCGCCACCCTGTTTTTTCCGCGCCATCTTTCTGGCGGCGACTATGCCGATTACCGGCTGACCGCAGTGGCACTGATGGTGCTGGCCTTGGCGATCGACTGGCCTGCCCCGCGCGCGATCATGCTCGCCGCAGCCTTGGCCACTCTCGCCCGGGTGGTCCCGATCGCGCTAGCCTGGCACGGTCAGGCGCAGCAGCTCGAAACCATGCTCAGCGTGCTCGATCAAGTTCCGATGGGCGCGCGCGTCGCCGGGGCCGTGGACGCGCCGGAAGAGCCGTAGGACTCAACCCGTTCGAGCACGTGCCATGCTATGCAACTGTGCGCCGCAGCGCTTTGGTCAACGCGCATTTTGTCGGCAATAGCTTCAATCTGATGGAGCTGCGCGGCGCTCCGGCCGGTTTTGCCGATCCTTCCCAGCGAATTATCGTGCCGCAAGGTGCCTAGCCTGACCTGGCTGAATTCGCCCCGGCAAAAGGCGCGGATTATCTCTGGTACATCGGCGATTCCGAGCCGCAGAGCCTGCCCGCCGGGGCCCAGCTGATGGCCCGCGTACCGGGCTCGATGCTGCTCAAGCTTGCCAGCCCGGTCTCGGCCAATTAGTCCCCGTCTGTGTCAGACGTCCAGCATATGATGCCAGAGCATGCCGATGCCGATCAGCCGCGGTCGGGCACGCTGATGCGGCTGCGCACCTTCCTGCTCGACACGCCCGCGCCGCGCGAAGGCTTGTGGCTGGGGCTGTTCTTCACACTGCTCGCCAGCTTGCCGTTCCTGATGACGCCGTACCCGCAGATGGTCGATTACCCGGCGCATCTGGCGCGGTTCCACGTCATGCTGAACCGCGCTACAAGCCCGTTCCTGCAGCAGTATTACGGGTTCGAATGGCACTGGATGGGCAACCTTGGCGCCGACATCCTGATCCGCCCGCTGTCGTGGTTCATGCCGCTGGAAACCGCTGGCTGGCTGATCGCCGCACTGATCCCGCCGCTTACCGCGCTGGGCATCATGGCCGTGCAGTGGACCCTGCGCGGGCGGATCGGGCTTGCCTCGATGCTCGCCTTTGCCTTTGTCTGGTCGCCCTCGATGCTGCTCGGTTTTCTCAATTTCGGGCTGGCGCAAGCGATGGCGCTGTTCGCCTTTGCGTTGTGGGTGCGGCTTGATGGCAAGCCGTGGCGGGCGCCGCTGTTCATCCCGATCGGGCTGATCGTGTGGCTCGCGCACGTTTCGGGCTGGGGCATCCTTGGGCTGATGGTGTTCGGTTACGAATGGCACAAGGACCGTTCGTGGCGCGCATTTATCGCGCCGTGGCCGCTGTTCTTCCCGCTGCTCGCGCTGGTGACGGGTGGCGGCGTCGGCAAGCCGCCAAGCTATGGCCCGCGCCCGGAAATCTACAAATGGGCGATCTGGAAGCAGGCGATGCGCGGTACCTGGCGCTGGTTTGACTATGGCAATGCGATCATCATCGGTGTGATGCTCGCGCTGTCGATTGCCTTCCGCCGGTGGGATTGGCGGGTGGGCTGGGCAGCTCTGCTGATGCTCGCCGCCTCACTGGCCATGCCCCGGCATATTTTCGGCGGTGACCTCGTCGATGCGCGGATGATTTCAGCCGGGCTGATGGTCGGCGCGCTGTCACTGGCGTGGAAGGCGCCGCGCTGGGTGGTGATGGCGGCGACGCTGCTGTTCATCGGGCGGCTCGGCTACACCACGATGGATTGGCGGCGTGACAGCCGCGAGACGGCGGAGATGCTGAGCGCGCTTGACGGGTTGCCCAAAGGCGCGCGGATCGCCAGCTACATGGTGACCGAGCGCAACGAATGGGGCTTCAACAGCCAGGAACACATCTGCGGCTACGCGGTGGTGCGATTGGATGCCTTCATCAACTGCAACTTCGCGCTGCCTGGCATCCACATGCTGACGATCAACGAGGACAGCGCCTATTTCCGGGATCCGTTCCACCGGCTTAATCACCGCGCGGGCAAGACGATCGACACATACTACTACGAACCCGCGCTGCACGCCGACTGGTTCTGGTACATGGGCCAGGAAGAACCGGTGCGCTTGCCTTACGGCTTCGTCCAGGTGCGCCGCGGCCACCACTGGATCCTGGCGCGGCGGGTGATCCCAGCGGACGTGATTTAAGCATGATTTTTAGGTGCGCCATTTGCACCCGCAAATAGCTTGACCAGGCCGGCCCGAACCCCAAAACAACCCCGTCTTGCAAATCCCTTGCCGCATAGCTAAGTGCCGCGGTGTCTTCCGACACAAGGAGAATCAGTCGCCCCTCCGGCCTAGCTGCTCAGCAGCCGCCGGGCGGCGCTATCCCCTTGGCGGAAGGTGCGAGGAAATTGGCTCTACAGGTGAGTGACAAGACCATGGCGAAAATCAATCCCGGCGAATTCGTTCGGCAGGTTCAGGCGGAAGCCCGCAAGGTCGTCTGGCCGTCGCGCCAGGAAACCACCACCACGGCAATTTTCGTTGGCATCATGATGCTGGTGCTGGCGCTGTTCTTCCTCGGTGTCGACACGGTCTTCGGCAAGATCGTCCAGTTCCTCCTCTCGCTGGCCTGACGGCGCGAAGCGAAACAAGCAGAGACACCTACGCTATGGCCCGCTGGTACATCATCCACGCTTATTCCGGTTTTGAAGGCAAGGTTCGGGATTCGATCCTGTCCGAAGCGCAGCGCATGGGGCTCGACGCCCTGGTCGAGGCGGTCGAAGTTCCGTCCGAAACGATCACCGAGGTGAAGCGCGGCAAGAAGGTTCAGGTCGAACGCAAGACCATGCCGGGCTATGTGCTCGCCAAGCTGGGTCTGAACGACGACGTCTATCACCTCGTCAAGAACACCCCTAAGGTGACCGGCTTCCTCGGCCCCAATGGCAAGCCGCAGCCGATCACCGACCGCGAAGCCGCCCGCTATTTCGGCGCGCGCGATGCCGCCGCGGCCGAGCCCAAGAAGCACGTGAGCGTTGATTACGAAATCGGCGATGTGGTCAAGGTGCTCGACGGTCCGTTCAACACCTTCACCGGCACCGTCGAAGAACTCGATTTCGACAAGAACCGGGTCAAGGTTTCGGTCTCGATCTTCGGCCGCGCAACCCCGGTCGAGCTTGACTTCGAACAGGTCGAACTGGTCAAGTAAACCAGCCATTCAAAGTGGGGCGGCGCGCGGGCTCGCGCAGTCACCTACCTCTTCTTTTTATCGACCTTCTTGCGCAGCGCGGCCAAGTCTGCCTCAAGCGCAGCCTCGTCGGCCAGCGCGGCCAATTCCTGGTCCAGCGTCACGGTTTTTGCGGCAGCGTAGTCGAACCGCTTTTCCAGAGTGGCGAAGCGGTCCATCAGCGCATCGGTCTTTTCGCGCGCGGCACTGGCGGCGGCGGGCGCGCACGACGCTTCCGACACGACCTTCAGCAGTCGCACGTTGGTTTCGCTGTGCTTGGCTTCGAGCTTGACCACACTGGCGCGCAGCCCGGCGGCATGATCGCGCGCCCCCTTGGCCGTCTCGCGCTGGGCATCGGCGGCATCTCGGGCGGCGTTGC
>JAYUCG010000124.1:0-9466 GCA_043740455.1 Novosphingobium sp.
GCGGCCTTCGGTTACACCCGGCGCGAGCCGCTGGGCGTCATCGGCGGGATTGGAGCATGGAACTATCCGATCCAGATCGCTTGCTGGAAATCGGCTCCCGCTTTGGCCTGCGGCAATGCCATGATTTTCAAGCCGGCCGAGTTGACCCCGTTGACCGCGATCGAGCTCGAAAAGATCTATCGTGATGCTGGCCTGCCAGACGGTCTGTTCCAGGTCGTACAGGGCAAAGGGGACACCGGTCGCCTATTGAGCCGGCACCCGGGGATCGCCAAGATGTCACTGACAGGAGAGGTCGGCACGGGCAAGAAAGTGATGATCGATGCTGCAGGGACGCTCAAGCACGTGACGCTGGAGCTTGGCGGCAAATCGGCGCTGATCGTGTTCGAGGATGCCGATATCGACGAAGCGGTTTCTGGCGCGCTGCTGGCCAATTTCTATTCTGCCGGCGAAGTCTGCACTAACGGAACGCGGGTATTCGTGCACAGATCGGTTCGTGACACCTTTTTGGCGCGCCTCAAGCAGCGGACCGAGGCGATGGTGCTGGGCGATCCGCTTGATCCGGCTACCCAGATCGGAGCGCTTATTTCGCGCGACCACATGGACAAGGTCCTGGGCTATATCGCGCTCGGCCAGCAGCAGGGCGCGAGGCTTCTCACTGGCGGAAAGCGCGACACCACTTCTGCCGGAAACTTTGTCGAACCGACCATTTTCGTCGACTGTCATGACGACATGGCGATTGTGCGCGAAGAGATATTCGGTCCGGTGATGGCGGTTCTCGACTTTGAGGATGAGAGCGAGGTAATCGCCCGTGCCAATGCCACCGATTTCGGGCTGGCTGCCGGGATCTTCACACGCGATCTTGCCCGGGCGCATCGGGTGATTGCCCGACTGGATGCCGGAACCTGCTGGATCAATACCTATAATATAACGCCAATCGAGTTGCCCTTCGGCGGCAACAAGCAGTCGGGGCTGGGCCGCGAAAACGGCCATGCTGCAATTGAGCACTATACCCAATTGAAGAGCGTCTACGTGGCGATGGAGCCCATCGATGCCCCTTATTGACGACAGTTTCGATTACGTGATCGTGGGGGCTGGCTCTGCCGGCTGCGTATTGGCGGACCGCCTCAGCGCAGATGGGCAAAACCGTGTGCTGTTGCTAGAGTTTGGAGGGAGTGACCGGTCGATTTTCATCCAGATGCCTGCCGCGCTGGCCTATCCGATGAACACCAAGCGGTGGAACTGGGGCTACGAAAGCGAACCGGAGCCGCACCTCAACGGTCGGCGGCTTAACTGTCCGCGCGGCAAGGGGCTGGGCGGCTCATCCTCGATCAATGGGCTGGTCTATGTTCGCGGCAATGCGCTCGATTTTGAACGCTGGCAGAACGAAGAGGGCGCGCGAGGTTGGGGCTATGCCGATGTTCTGCCCTATTTCAAACGCGCCGAAACACGGGCCGAGGGTGGCAACGAATATCGCGGCGGCGAGGGTCCGCTCTCCACGAACTATGGCACGCTACGCAATCCGCTACACCAGGCCTGGCTCGATGCCGCGCAGCAGGCGGGTTACAGCCTGACCGAGGACTACAATGGCTTCCGTCAGGAAGGCTTCGGCCGGATGGACATGACCGTCCGCAAGGGCACGCGGTGTTCGGCGGCTAAGGCCTACCTCTATCCGGCGCGCAAGCGATCGAACCTGCGAGTGATCCAGCACGCCTTGGCCACGCGCGTCTTGTTCGAAGGCAAGCGTGCCGTGGGAGTCGAATTCGAGCGCGGCGGAAAGCTGCAACAGGTCCGCGCCGAGCGTGAAGTGATCCTCTCCGGCGGATCGATCAATTCAGTCCAGCTGCTCAAGCTTTCAGGGATCGGACCGGCACAGGAACTGAAGGATCTTGGCCTGCCGGTGCTGGCCGACCGGCCCGGGGTCGGGGCCAACCTGCAGGACCACCTCGAATTCTATTTCCAGATGGCCTGCACCCAGCCGGTCACGCTGTATGGCCAGTCGGGCTTGCTCGGCAAGGCTCTGGCAGGCGCACAGTGGCTGTTCCTGCGCAGCGGGATCGGCGCGACCAGCCATTTCGAAAGCTGCGGGTTCATCCGCAGCCGCGCTGGGATCAGGTACCCCGACATCCAGTACCATTTCTTCCCGATGGCGATCAATTACGATGGCAGCGCCTTGGCCACCGAGCATGGTTTCCAGGCGCATGTCGGCCCGATGCACTCGAAGAGCCGCGGCACGGTCACGCTGCGCAGTGCCGATCCGCGCGACAAGCCGAAGATCCGGTTCAACTACATGAGCCATCCCAACGACTGGGCGGAGATGCGCGCCTGCGTCCGGTTGACCCGCGAGATTTTCCAGCAGCCTGCTTTCGCTGCCTGGTGCGGGCGCGAGATTCAGCCGGGCGCGGATTGCACCAGCGACGAGGCGATCGACGCTTTCATCGCCGAGCAGGTCGAGAGCGCGCTCCACCCATCATGCACCTGCAAGATCGGCGACCCCAGCGATCCTATGGCCGTGGTTGATCCCGAACTCAAAGTGATCGGGGTCGAAGCCCTGCGCGTGATCGACAGCTCGGTCATGCCCTCGATCACGACCGGCAATCTCAATGCGCCGACGATCATGATCGGTGAGAAGGGTGCCGACCTAGTTCTGGGCAAGCCGCCGCTCGCCCCGTCAAACGCGCCCTTCTTCGTGTCGCCCGATTGGGAAGTGTCGCAGCGATGACTCGCCTCGTAAAAGAACCCGCGCGCGAAATCGCCGTAATCTGCGAGACCGACGTGCTGGTGGTGGGCTCTGGCCCGGGCGGACTGGCCGCCGCATTGGCGTCGGCAAGGGCAGGCGTCGAGACCGTGTTGCTCGAACGCTATGGCTGCTTCGGCGGTAATATCACGCAGGTCGGGGTCGAGGGCTTTGCGTGGTATCGCCATCCCCAAACGATCGACAGCGAAGGCATCGGGCGCGAATTCGAAGAGCGCGCCAAAGCCATGGGCGCGGCGATGCCCGAGCCCCAATCGATCAGCCAATCACTCGATGCGGAGGGCTTCAAATTCGTGGCCGATCGGCTGGTGGTAGAAGCGGGGGTCATTCCCATGCTGCACCGCATGTTCGTCGCGCCGATCATGGAAGGTGAAACCATTGTCGGGGTCATCGTCGAAAGCAAAGCGGGGCGCGAGGCGATCCTGGCCAAGCGGGTAATCGATGCGACCGGCGATGGGGACATCGCCCATCGCTGCGGCGCGCCGACTGACAAGCACCCGGTCGACGAAATGATGTCGGTCTCGGTGATGTTTTCGATGTGCGGGGTCAACAAGACCCGCTTCATTGATGCGGTGAAGGCCGATCCGCAAACCTACGGCGATTGGGCTGTGGGCGGGGAGTGGGAGGTCAAGACCAGCGGCAAGGAGGACGAAATGTTCTCCCCGTTCCTGCGCAAGCCATTCCAGAAGGCGCTGGAGGCAGGTCTGATCCCCGATAGCGTCAAGACCATGGCGGGCACCTGGGGCACCGTTTCCGATCAGGGCGATCTCACTTACCTCAACATGTGTCACCTCTATCTCGACGGCACCGATCCCGATGCCCTGACGCACGGCGAAATGGCGGGCCGCAAGCAGGCGATGCATGCAATCGATGCGCTCAAGGCCTTCATGCCCGGCTGCGAGAACGCCAAGCTGCGCAACTTCGGCATGACCCTCGGCATTCGCGATACCCGCAAGATCGAAGCGGTCTACAACCTGACCGAAAGCGATGTGTTGGGCGAGGCCCGGTTCGATGATAGCATCGGGATCTTCCCCGAATTCATCGACGGTTACGGCTATCTTATCTTGCCGACGACCGGGCGCTATTTCCATGTGCCGTACCGTTCGATGCTGCCCCGAGGCGTGAAAAACCTGATCGTCACTGGTCGCACGATCGGCGGTGACAAGGTCAGCCACGCGGCGGTGCGCAACATGATGTGCTGTGCGGTGGCCGGGCAGGGCGCAGGCGTCGCGGCAGCACTGGCGGTCAAGAGCGGGCGTGGATTTGCCGACCTCGACCTGGCGGCAGTCCAGCGCGAATTGCTGCGGCAAGGCGCGCGGATCAATTGATGGGTGGAGCCCGGCTGCCGGATCCCGGTCCGGCCTGCAAAATGCCTCTAGCGGCATTTTGATACGCGGGTATGGTACATATCAGGATTGATAATGCTGCGGTTGGCCTCGGCCAGCCAGCGAGGGGCAAGTCATCGCATGAAGCCGGCACAGGAGTTCGATCTTCACGCAATCGAGGTTCTTATCATGACCGTCGAGCTGGGCGGCATGTCCCAGTGCGCCGCGCATCTGGAGATTACCCAGTCGGCAGTTTCCCAAACCATTGCGCGCCTGGAAGCGAGCATCGGGACGCCGTTGTTCGATCGTTCGATGCGGCCTTTGGGATTGACGACGAGCGGTCGTTCGATGTTCGAACGCGGCAAGCACCTGCTCGCCTTGGCCCGCAGCACCTATGATAACGTTCGCGTTGGCGCCGACCTGCCGCTGGCGCGGCTGACGGTGGCCATGTCATTCAGTCTGGCCAACCAGCTGACCGCGGCAATCATGAGCGATCTGGGCGGCCGCGCCGAACGGTGGAATATCCGCTCGGGAATTTCGCTTGAGCATCAGGGCGAATTCCTCGCCCGCGACATCGACATGATGGTGACCGGCAGCTTCAACCTTGAGCACCGTGACAATATCGAGTTGCATCCGGTATTCGAAGAGGGCTTCGTAATCGCGGTTCCGGCGAGCTACCAGAAGCAACTCCAGATCGACGCGGACCCTGCCGAGTTGCCGTTTATCCGGTTTTCGCGGCTGACCGGCATGGGGCAGCAGATCGAACGACAGATTGTGCGACTGAAGCTTGGCTTGCGCCAAGGCGTGGAAGTCGAATCGTCGCACCAGCAGCTTGCCCTGGTTGCGGCTGGACTGGGCTGGACGATAACCTCTCCGGTCTGCCTTTCGGCGGCGCCGGAATTGCTGCGCCAGATCCGGATTGAACCAATGCCGCGCGGCCGCTTTTCGCGAACCGTGCAGATTGTCTCGCGAACCGGCGAGCTTGGCGCTCTGCCTCAGCAGGTTGCGCGGGTATGCAGCCAGCGGCTGAAAGAGGTAACTTTCCCCCCTTTGATCCAGCAGATGCCCTGGCTGGAGGAGCAGATTACATGGCACGCCTGACCACAATTACCATGATAGCCTTTGCCGCCTTGCTTGTTGCTGCCAGCCCTGGCGCGCCGCTGCCACCCAGCGTGCCCGGCATCGATGCGCCGCAGTTGGCACCACTTGGTCCGCACAAGGTTGGGTTTCGGAGCGTTACCCTCGTCCACAAGGCCCAACCTGATCTGCTTCATGTCGATCCTGCGACCGGACGCGTCGGGCTTCACGACCGTGCGCTGACCGTCGATATCTGGTACCCGGCCAAGGCCAGGCGCGGCGCGGCTCCGGTGACTTATTCGGGCAGCCTTTACGGGGAGTCCCCCAGACCGCCCGCAAGGTTCACCGTGCCCGGTCTTGCAATTCGAGGCGCGGCGCCTGACGGGCAGGGCTACCCCCTGGTGATCTTTTCGCACGGCTACAGCAATGCCCCGGCAGTCATGACCTGGCTTACTGAGAATCTGGCCTCAAAAGGCTATGTCGTTGCCGCCATCCATCATGAAGACCCCGACCCTTATGTGGTCTCGGCCGAAAAGCGGTCTGCGCCCAACTTCAACCGGCCCGTCGATATTGCCTTCGTTACGGCCACATTACGCCACGATCTGGGCCCGCTGATCGACCCCGCCGAAGTCGCGCTGATCGGGTATTCGCAGGGCGGCTTCGGCGTCCTGGCTGCTGGTGGTGCAAGTCTTGATCCCGATGGTCCGAACATGGGCCAGGTTCCAGGAGGGTGGATGAAGCGGCTCGCGCGCGGTACTGCGACCGAGGCCGAGGGCAAGGTCCCGGGGGTCAAGGCGATTGTGGCCATTGCGCCGGCCGGCGGCGCGCCACGCAGTGCTTGGGGGGACGCAGGCCTGCTTGGCATCACCGCGCCCATGCTGCTGATTCAGGGCGATGCTGACCTGACAGTCGACTACAAGACCGGAGCGCTCGCCGATTTCGAGAATGCCAGGAATTCGAATCGGTATCTGCTGACATTCCGCCAAGCCGGCCACGACATCGGACTCAGCCCCGCACCTGCGCAAATGCGCGGCAGCCTGTGGGACATAGATTGGTTTCAAGACCCGATTTGGCGGGCGGATCGTGTGAACGCGATCAACCTGCACTTCATAACCGCATTCCTGGCGATCAACCTCAAGCATGATACCAGCATGAACAGCTTCCTGAATGTACCTGTTGAAGATGCCGGCGATGGCGTTTGGAACGCCCCCGACAAAACGCCGTGGAGTGCTTACAGTCCTGGCGAGAACGGCGTCACTCTGTGGAAGGGCTTCCAGCGCCGTCATGCGCAGGGGCTGACCCTGCGCCATGCGGCCGCAGGGCGGTAGCAGCTAGACCAGCGATTCTGCCGCGACGGTCCAGAAGTGGATCATGTCGTGAGCATAGCTCAGCGGGACATAGGCCAGGCAGGCGTGTTCGCTTTCGACGAGCAGTCGAACGTTCACGTGGTCGATCACTGTCGCCGCGCTGCATCCGGGGGCGAAGTCCCTGGCTTCCGCATCGAAGACGCTGCCTTCCATCAGCAGGCTGCGCCAGCCCGCGCCGCTCAGCCGAACCCGCACAAGGCTGCCGCCGATCGCGGTCAGGCTGCCGTTGGAGCCGAGCACTTCGGCCAATCCGCCAATCTCGCCTTCGACTAGCCAGACGGTTGGTTCGTAGCGGATCAGCCGCATGGACGGCAGCTGCAGTGACGATCCTAAAGGCGGCAAAGAAGGACCAAAGGCCTTCTCAAAGCGTTCGAGGACGGCCAGCGGATTGCTCCAGATCTCCAGCACATTTAGCGGCGCAGCGGGCAGCTGGGTGATCACAATGTCAGTCACGGTAACGCTCCCCGCCTGTGTCGTAGAAGTGCGGAGCGACGACCCGGACCCGCGCGCTCTGTCCCCGGGTGGGAGAGCTTGCGATCAATTCTTCGCCGTGGCGGGCGAAGCCGTCGTTGACCTGGCCTAGCGCAATCGAGCCACCTTCGAGCACGCGCAATCCCGCGGCGGTAACGTGGCCTTGGGCTGGCTGGCCGGGGGCTATGATAAGCATTGAGCCTTCCGGGATTGTCCCAGCCAGGGCTTCGAGCCCGACCAGCTGCTTGCGTCCCAGTTGGTTCACCGCCGGCCGCGTCAGCCCTTGCGCGCCGATATAGCCGCCGACCTTGTTGAGCATGTTGCCAAGCGCCAGATCGTGCGGGGTGAGCCGGCCGTCGATTTCCCCGCCGACCACCAGATGCCCCTTTTCGATGCGCAGAAATTCCATCGCCTCCATCCCGTAGAGACAGCCGCCCTGGGCCGTCACCTCGGCTTCGCACGCGCTCCATACCGGTTCCGCCTGGCTGGCCTCGACATAGATTTCGAAGGCGCGCTCGCCGCTGTAGCTCGCTGCCAGGACCAAGACTGGAACCCCGCCAATCACAGCCTGCACGGTCGACATGTGGCGCGGCACGTCTTCGCCGGTCAGCGCCGCCAGAACGTTTTTGGCCATGGGGCCGGCGACCGCGATCCCGGCGTAGTGTTCCTGCACGTTGACCGTGGAGACTTCGAATTGCGGGCACAGGAACTGGCGGACATAGGAGATGTGCGTTGCCATCCGGTCGGCCCCGCCGGTCGAACTGGTCAGGAGGTAGCGATCTTCACCGAGCCGCCAGACCGTGCCGTCATCGAAGACCAGCCCGTCCTCGCGCAGCATGAAAGTGTAGCGCCCGCGCCCGCCCGCCAGCTTGGCCACCGTCGTCGCGCAGATCAGTTCGAGCAGCGCGGCAGCATCCGGTCCACTGACTTCGAACTTGGCCAGGGTTGAAACGTCGGTCATGCCCACCGCAGTGCGCACGCTGCGCGCTTCGCGTAGCGCTGCCTGGGCAAGCGTCTCGGTGCCTACAGGATAAGCGCGAGGCCGCTTCCAATAGCCGAGCGGCTGCCATATCGGCGCCTTCGCCTGATGCACGTCGTAGAGGGCCAGACGACGCAGATGTGCTCCAGCATCGCGCTCGGTCCGTCCGGCCAGCAGCCCCATGGTAACGGGCGTGTAGGGCGGGCGGAACGTGGTCAGGCCAGCCTCTGGGATGGCAACGCCCTGCTTCTCGGCGAGCCGGCCGAGCGCCGCCATGTTGCTGGTCTTGCCCTGATCGGTCGCCATGCCCAGCGTGGTGTAACGCTTGAGGTGCTCGACCGAGCGATAACCCTCAGCCCAGGCCAGATCGACATCGCCGAGCGAGACGTCGTTCTGGAAATCGATGAAGGCCTTGCCCGGATTTTCGGGCGAAGGGATCGGGCCGACCGGATCGGCACTCGCCGCGGCGCCAATCGAGGTGACGGACTGCCGCGCGGCACCGGGCAGAAACGACTGGCTGGCTTCATCCCAGTCCAGCGCCGCGCCGCCTGCCTGCATGTGCAGGTGCACCACCGGGGTGAAGCCGCCAGAAATGGCCAGAAGGTCGGCCTGCCAGTGCACGATCTTGCCGTCCACTCGGGTGCTGACTTCGCGCAAGTGATGCCGCGCACCCTTGGTCGCCAGCGGCATGGTGTCATTGTGAACCGGAAAGCCGCTAGTTGCTCCGGCAGGAGCTGGCCGGGTATCCAGTACCGCGACAACTTCAGCCCCGGCATCGCGCAGGGCGGCGGCGGTCAGGTAGGCATCGTCGTTGTTGGTCGCGATTATCACGCGCTGGCCCGGCACCACGCCGAAGCGCCGCACATAAGTCCGCACCGCCTGGCTTAGCATCACGCCGGGGCGATCGTTGTGCGCGAAAGCCAGCGGGCGCTCTAGCGCGCCGGTAGCCAGCACCACCCGCTTGGCCCGGACGTTCCACAGCCGCTGCGCGGTCCCTTTCGGTGGCTGCTCGCCCGGTTCGGCCAGCCGCTGGCTCAAGGTAATGAGATTATCGTCCCAATAGCCGATCGCCGTGGTGCGCAGCAGGACCCGCCCACCCAACGCGCGAATCCGCACTGCCGTAGCCTCCGCCCAGGCCGGATCGAGGTCCTGCGGGTCGCGGACCAGCGACGGCGCAAGCAGGCTGTCCTGCTCGACCAGGATTACGCGGTCGCCCGCTTCAGCTGCGGCAAGCGCTGCGGTCAGGCCAGCCGGTCCCGCCCCGACCACCAGAACATCGCAAAAGCCTGCGCGCTGGGCAAAACGATCCGGGTCACCCTCGGTCGGGGCATCACCTAGCCCAGCAGCGCGGCGGATGAACCATTCGTAGAACATCCACCGCTTGGCCGATCCGAAGAAGGTCTTGTAATAGAACCCGGCGGGCAGCGCTTTGGCGGCGAGGCCCAGTACCGATCCCACGTCGAAGGACAGGTTGGGCCAGCGGTTCTGGCTGCGC
>JAYUCG010000125.1:0-7670 GCA_043740455.1 Novosphingobium sp.
GGCAACCCGCTACGACAAAACCGCCGACAGCTATCTCGGCTTCATCCACATCGTCTCAATCCGCCTGTGGATGCGCCAATTTGTCAACGCCTCCTAGTCACACCTGCCGGATGACCGCCCGGCAAAGCTGCTTGTCCTCGATCGAATAGTACAGCCAGATTTCGTCGCCGACGACCACCACCGAAGCGGCGAAGGCGATGTCGGTATCGGTGCGCTGGCCGCGCGGCGGAGGCACGATCAGCGGTTCGATGCAGCGATCGACCACGCAGGTGTATTCGGCATCGAAGGCGATCCAACCGATTCGCCACCGCGCATCATGAGTCGCGCCGTTATAGAACATCACCGGGCAGTCCTTGTCGGTGGTCAGCAGCGGCCCGGGTGACAGGTGCCAGGCGTCCCAAGCATCGGGGCGCGGGGTGAATGGCTCGGGCAGATGGCGCCACGGTCCCGCAACATCCTCACCCACTGCCAGCCCGATCAGCGAAGCCTCACCACGCGCATATTCATAAAACATCCGCCAGCCACCGTCGGGGGTGCGGTCGACCGTCGCCTCCTTGAGATTACCTTCGGATGGCGCGCTGGGCATGGCGATGCCGCGCTTTTCGAGCCCATCGATCGATGGTCCGGTGGCGTAGAGCATCTCGCCGTGCGTGCGCGTTGCATCGACCCCGGTGTAATAGACGATCACGCTGCCATCAGGCGCAAAGATCGGGGTCAGGTCTTCGCATCCGCCAATATCGGCTGGTCCGGGTCCGGGCGACAGCACCGGCGTGTCGCTGGCGGTGAAGGCCAGTCCGTCCGCGCTTTGCGCATACCAGATCGTGCCGGTTTCGCCTTCCTCGCCCGGCCGCGGCACGGCGCGGACCAGCATATCAAACCGGCCAGCCTGCGGCTGCCAGACATAGGGGCTCATGAGATCGCGCTGCGCGACCGCTACGTTGCCCCGCATCTTTACGGGATCGATCTGGTCGACCACGAAATCGACCCGGCGGTTCACGCGCGCTTCCCGGTCATGTGGTGTTGTGGGAAATCGCCTGCTCTAACGCTGCGGCGATTTCGGAAATGTCATAGGGTTTGCTGACTGTAGGGATCTGCGCGAATGCTTCGGGATGAGCCCCGATGCCATAGCCGGTGGCGAAGATTACCGGAATGCGCAATTCTGCCAAACGGGCGGCAATAGCATAGCTCGTCTCGTTGTGAATGTTGACGTCGAGGATCGCCATGTCCGGGCACAACCGGTCAATTGCTGCTTCGGCTGAAGCCAGGGTCGCATGACCATCGACCAGCGCACCTGCGTCTTCGAGCATCTGCTCGACCAGCATCGCGATGATCGGCTCGTCCTCAAGCACGAGGACGCGGCGCTGGTTGAAGATGGCTTCGCTCACCGCACCGCCGCTACAATGGTGCAGACCACACCGCCAGCGGCGAATTCAAGCGTGGCGTCAGCGCTGCAGCGATTGGCAATGCCGCGCCTGATCAGTTTGGTGCCAAAACCGGTGTACGCTGGCACCGCGACCAGCGGCCCGCCGTGCTCCCGCCACACCAGGCGCATCAACGCTTCACTGCCTGACGTATCGATGGACGTCGCGATATCGACAGCGCCGGCTTCAACCGACAAAGCGCCGTACTTGATCGCGTTAGTCGCCAGTTCGTGGATCAGCATCGCCAGTGCTACCGCGGTTTGCGGACCCAGTTCGCTGTCCTCGCCGTGAACCGTGCAGTGATCGATCCGCGCACCGGCCGTCGCCCGCAGTGCCCTGCCGACCACCTCGAACAGCCGTGCTGCTTCCCACTTGCGCTCGGTCAGCAAGCTGTGCGCGGCGGCCAGTGCATCGAGCCGCTGGTTGAACACCTTGTAGGCCCGTTCGCCTTCCGCAACCGCCCGGAAGCTCTGCATTGCGAGGCCCTTGACGATCGCCAGCGTATTCTTGACCCGGTGATTGAGCTCGTTGATCAAGATGCGCTGCTGCTCGTCAGCGCGGACCTCGTCGGTAACATCGTAACCCTGTACGAAAATCGCGCCAACCTTGCCATCCGGGCCGGTGATCGGCTGATAAATGAAATCGAGGTAACGGTCTTGTTCCGCGTCGCCGGCTTCGTTGCTCAGCCGCACTTGCACGGCTTTGCCGGCGAACGGCTCGCCGCTGCGGAACACCCCATCGAGCACGTCGACGAAGCCTTGGTCGATCACTTCGGGCATGGCTTCGACAACCGTCTTGCCGAGCAGATCGCGCTCTCCAACAAGCCGCCGGTAGGCCGCATTGGCAAGCTCGAACCGGTGGTGTTCGCCCGCGACAATCGCAACGAAGCCCGGCGCCTGCTCGACCATCGTCCGCATCCGCGCCAGCTGTTCGCGCACTTCGACACTGCTCCGTTCGACCGCACGGGCGCGACTGACCAGCCCAGCATTATCGCGCAAGGTGCGCAGTTCGTGAAGCTCGGTCACATCGACGGTGTGCTGGAGGATATGGACAACCGTGCCAGCGGCATCGCGCAGCGGGCTGTGCGTGGCGCTCCAATAGCGCGACTGCATCGACCCATCGGGGTTCTCGATGGGATAGTGCATAAGCGCAATCTCGTCACGCTCGCCGCTGTCGAGGACGCGGTGGAGCGACCCGGAAAGCTGGCGGTAGCTGTCCGATTGAGGGTCGACCGGAAAGGCCTCGAACAAGTTGCGCCCGATCAATTCGGCCTCCTCGCGCATGGTCACGCGGGCATAGGCATCATTCAGCCAGGCGATGTCGAACTGGCGATCGAACACTACATAGGGATTTGGCGAGGCGGCGATGAGCCTGTCGGCACTGGCGAAGGGCTCAAAGCCAGGTGACATTCGCTTCCCTCACAGCCGCGATTGTATCGGCTTTGAATCCAAACGCACCAGCGGCATTTGCGTTCCGATAAATTTGCCAGGGGGCCTGTAAGCCGGGTTCTGTAGCGCGGACGGTATCCCAAAAGAGACCGTATCCCCGCTGGCAGCCATTCCTCTAGGCCATACGTTGCCGCATGGCTCAAGCAACCAACCCGGGCGGTCGATGCGAAACACACCAGCCGATCCTTGCGGATCAGCGCGCCGCCCCTATTCGGTCTTGCTCCGGGTGGGGTTTGCCGTGCGGTGCCTGTTACCAGCCACCCGGTGCGCTCTTACCGCACCCTTTCACCCTTACCTCACAAGTGAGGCGGTCTGCTCTCTGTGGCACTTTCCCTGGGCTTCCCTGCAAGCAAGTCGCCCGGCGGGCGTTACCCGCCACCCTTGTTTCGTGGAGCCCGGACTTTCCTCGCGGTTCTGACGAACCCCGCGGCTGCCCGGCCCCCTGGCGGGGCGGGATGTAGGGGATGGGGGGATGGGTGGCAAGACGCGGACACTTGGCCGCGTCAATTCCGGGCCAGCCCAGTCGCTTCTTGGCGTGCAACCTCGCCCGACAGCGCGGCCTTATCGAGCCGGAAATGGAACAGGCGGTTCGGCCCGCTATCGGGCAGGAGATAAAGATCGCGGCCGCGCATTGCCATGCCCTCGTCAGTGTAGGGACGGACATAGTCAAGCGAGGGAACCAGGTCAGCGGTCCCGGTGCGCAAGGTCTGGACCAGCTTCATCGAAGGGAAATCGATCCAGTCGATCTCGCCGCTGTGCCAGGTCGACAGGCCGCTGGCGACCAGTTGCCCGCCGACGAACTTCATGTCCTGGTAACGGACGCGGGTCGGATTGGGTACCACCTGCACCGGGCCGCCCGCGCGCAGTTCGAAAATGTAGAGCTGCTTGCTGTCCCAATTGCCGGCGACTAGCCGATCCCCCGCAACCGCCGCGCTGCCGAGGTGATCGGCGACAGGAATCTTCCGGCGGATCTGCAGCGTGGCAAGGTCGATTTCTTCCAGGACCGCCGAACTGTGCGAGCGGTACTCAGCCACCGGGATCCAGATCGAATTGCCCGAGATCGAAAACCCGCCTGGGTGATACCGCGCGCCATCGGTCAGCTCGATCCGGCGGAGGAACTTGCCCGTCGCCTGATCGAACTCATGGAGGTAGCCGCGCTGGCTCCGCACATCAACCGAGGTGACCCAGATGTGCTGGCCATCGAGGTCGATCCCCTGAACATGAAACAATTCGCCTTGGAGGTTAAGCACGCCGAGCAATTGCGCATGCTCGATTGCCGAGACTCTAACCGTGGAAGCTGATGCGATAGGCAGGTTTGGCAGGCACATCACAAAAGCCGCGAGCGCCGCATGGATCGCTTTGCGGAACATCGGACTTCCCCTCAAAAGGTGCGATGGCGCCGCGCTAGCCGGGCATTATTACTGGGGTGAGTCAGGTCTGTTACGGCTCGGAGTCAGCGCGCAAGAAACATCCGTGGCTTCTCTAGCGCGTCTTCCCGCTATCTCGGTCGAGCAGTAGCGAAAACAGCATCGCCGAGCACTCCCCGTCCACTTGCCCATCGATCATGTGCGGCCTCCACCGACGCTGGAAGGCGCGCATCGCGGCGGGCATGTCGCTGATGTCGTAGCCCCAGCGTTCGAGCGCGAGGAAGAACGCGCCGTCGTTTTCGAACGGGCTGGGCCGGGTTACGCGCGGGGTTTTGAGCGCCAGCCGGTGCGCCGCCAGCAAATCCCAGTCAAACAGTTCGCCCGGGTCTTCCTTGCGGGTTGGGGCAATGTCCGAATGGCCGACCACGTTGGCGCGCGGCACGTCCCAGCGCTGGACGATCTCTGCGAGCAGCGGCAGCAGCGCCTCCATCTGCGCGTCGGGGAACGGGACATAGCCGAACTCGTGCCCCGGATTGACCAGCTCGATCCCGACGCTGGCCGAATTGATGTCGCTCACTCCGCGCCAGAACCCCCGCCCGGCGTGCCATGCGCGGCGATCCTCGCGCACCAGGCGGTGGACGGTGCCGTCTTCCTCGATGCAGTAGTGCGCCGAAACCTCGGCGGCAGGGTCGCACAACCGTTCCAGCGCCTCCGCCCCGTTTTTCATCCCGGTGTAGTGCATCACCACCATCGACACCGGCAGCAGCCGCTGGTTCCAGTTGGGTGAGGGGGATTCGGAGTGGATCAGTTCGGACATTGCGCTCGCATCACCCCTCCGGCAGCACCGCGCCCATCACCAGCGCCTCATCGCTCAGCGCATATTGCAGCCCGCCGCCGTGCTGCGCGGCCAGCTGGCACAGCATCCAGGCGGGCGCGGTCCGGCTGCTGAGATCGGCGATCGGTAGCGATCCATCGAGCGCGCGGCCGACGTCCTTGTCGAAAGCGATCTTGGGGCCAGCGGCGCGGACCACGATCTCGCTCGCGCCTTCGCGGCTTTCGACCCCCACATCCAGCGTGCCCCCGCGGACCAGCGCCTCAATCCCGATGTGCGCCAGGTTGAGCATGACCTTGACCGCCGGTTTGGGCAGCGCATCCACACCCAGCGCCCATTGGATCGTAATCCGCTCGTTCCCAGCAACCAGTGCGTCGATCACACTCCGCGCTTCGTCGACCGGTACCGCATAATCAAACCCACTCGCCCCGCCAAACGCGAGGCGGAAGAACTTCAGCTTGTCCGCGCTGGTCCGCGCGCTCTGTTCAAGCAGTTCCATGCAGCGCTTGCGCATTTCCGGATCGCGCTCTTCGGCGAGCAATTCCAGACCGTTGCTCATCGCCCCCACCGGGCTGAGCAGGTCATGACATAGGCGCGAACACAAGAGGGCGGCAAGATCGACGGCGCTATCGGTCATGAAATATCCTGAATTGGGAGCCATCCCTTAACCCGGCAGGACTCGCGTGGGAAGCGCTTCGAAACCGCGCGGCCCATCGTGCCACCAGGTGATCGAGCCAGTAGACACAATCGCCCACACACGCCCGTCGCCGGCCGCCTCCGCCTGATCGGTGGCGGAGGGCCCGGCCAAGCCGTTCGGGTGCGAATGGTAATAGCCGAGCACTTGCGGCCCGCCGCCTCGCGCCGCGCGGTGAGCGGCGATCAGTGTCGCCGGATCGAGCTCGAAATGCCGTGCCGGATCGGGATGGATGTTGCGAACCGCATGCGCCGCCGTGATCGCCACGCCTTGCCCCAGCAACAACCCGCAGCATTCCAGTGGATGCGCGCGCGCCGCTTCTTCGATCAGTGTGGCTTCAATGCCACTTGTCAGTTCAAGCTCCATCCCCATCTGCCTAGCAATGAATGGGGGGGAATCCATTATTTCCGGCGTGATCGCCAGCTCCGGCCAGCGGCTCGACAAGGCGCTGGCCGATGCAAGCGGGCTGTCGCGTGAGCGGATCAAGGCCTTGATGGGCGAAGGCCGGGTCACGCTTGACGGCAAGCCGGCCGCGCAGGCCAGCCACAAACCTGCGGCGGGCGCTGCCTTTGCGATCTCGATCCCGGCGGTGACCCCTGACGAGGCGCAGCCCGAAGACATTCCGCTGAGCGTGGTGTTCGAGGACGAACACCTGATCGTGATCGACAAGCCCGCCGGGCTGGTGGTTCACCCGGCGGTGGGCAATTACGATGGTACGCTGGTCAATGCGCTGCTCCATCACTGCCAGGGGCAACTGTCGGGTATCGGCGGCGTCGCGCGGCCGGGCATCGTCCACCGGATCGACAAGGACACATCGGGCCTGCTGGTGGTCGCCAAAAGCGATGCGGCGCACGAAGGCTTGGCCCGGCAATTCGAGGATCATTCGATCGAGCGCGCTTATCTGGCGCTGGTCGCCGGAAATCCGATGCCGCCAGCTGGCACTGTAACCGGAGCGATTGCGCGGTCGAATACCAACCGCAAGAAAATGGCGCTGGTCGCGGTCGGGCGCGGGAAACATGCCGTGACGCACTATGCAACGCTCGAGCGGTTCGAGCTCGCCGCGCTGGCCGAATGCCGGCTCGAAACCGGGCGAACGCACCAGGTGCGGGTCCATATGACCGCGCTTGGGCATCCTTTGCTGGGCGATCCGGCTTACGGCCGGACCCCGGCCAAATTGAAGCCGCTGCTGGCCAAGCACAAGTTCGAACGGCAGGCGCTGCACGCCAAGGTGCTGGGTTTCATTCACCCGGTAACCGGCGAGCCGCTGCGCTTCGAAAGTCCGTTACCTGCCGATATGGAGGCGCTGTTGGTCGATTTACGGAACAATAGCTGATCGATTGAGTTATAAATATATTGCATGTGGCTGCTGCAAAGGGATGCCTCTAAAGGGTCCCTTAAGAGTACGCCGACGATGAAAGGGCGAATGAAGACCATGTCCGAAGTCAAGAAGACCCTGCCTGCGCGCGCGACCAGCACGATGCCCAGCCTGGGGCCAGAGCAGAGCCTCAACCGTTATCTCGCGGAAATCAGGAAGTTCCCGGTGCTCACCGCCGAGCAGGAATACATGCTCGCCAAGCGCTATCAGGAACATCAGGATCCCGAAGCCGCCAAACAACTGGTCACCAGCCATCTGCGGCTCGTCGCCAAGATCGCGATGGGTTACCGCGGCTATGGACTGCCGGTTGCCGAGCTGATCTCCGAAGGCAACATCGGCCTGATGCAGGGCGTCAAGAAATTCGAACCCGACCGCGGCTTCCGTCTCGCCACATATGCAATGTGGTGGATCAAAGCGTCGATGCAGGAGTTCATCCTGCGCAGCTGGTCACTGGTCAAGATGGGCACCACTGCGGCGCAGAAGAAGCTGTTCTTCAACCTGCGGCGGATGAAAAAGAACCTCGACGCTTACGA
>JAYUCG010000126.1:0-5940 GCA_043740455.1 Novosphingobium sp.
CGAGACGATCGACATGGCCCGCCGCGGCGTCCACAACGAAGCGGCTGAATTGCTGGTCGAACGGCTCGAAGGCAAGGTCGAAACCGACTTCGCCACTGCAAGGCGGCTGTTCACTTTGATCTGCGTGCTCCATATCAGGGGCTGAGGGGTCGATTCACAGCATGGTACGCAAGAAATCCACCGCATCGCGGCTGCGCCTGCCCGGCGCACTGTTGCTGCTCGCGCTGATCGCGCTTGGCTGGGGCTGGTGGCAACTGCACCACTGGCGGCCCGGACGCGCCGACTTCCCGGTTCAGGGGATCGAGGTTGGAGCCGAGGACGGCGCGGTCGACTGGAAGGCCGCCAAGGCGATCGGCGCGAGCTTTGCCTATCTTGATGCCTCGGCAAGCGCCTTCGCTCGCGATCCGGCCTTTGTGAAAAACCTTGAAGATGCGCGCGCCGCCCGGTTGCAGGTCGGCGCGGTGCACAAGTACGATCCATGCCAGCCGGCGGAAAAGCAGGCGGCCAACTTCGTTACCGTGGTGCCGCGCGATGCCGCCCTGCTGCCGCCAGCGGTCGATCTCGACCTGCTCGCCGACGACTGCCCGGTGAAGGTCAGCGACGCAGCTGTGACCAGCGAATTGATGACCTTCCTCAACCAGATCGAGACGCACACCGGCAAGCCGACGATCCTCAAGATTTCTAGCAGCTTCGAGAAGCGCTATCACCTCGCCGCGAAGATCGATCGCAACTTGTGGCTGGAGCGCACGCGGTTTGCGCCAGACTATGCCGGGAGACCGTGGATGCTGTGGACTGCCAATTCGATGCTCGATAGCGCGGCGGCCGACACCGCGCTGCGCTGGGTAGTAGTCGGCAAGTGAGCTGGGACCGCGACAGCCTGATCGCCGCCGCGCTGGCTGCTGCGGACAAGGCCTATGCGCCCTATTCGAGGTTCCACGTCGGCGCGGCACTGGGCTTTGCCGATGGCAGCGTAGTGACCGGCGCCAACGTTGAGAATGCGAGCTATGGGCTGACCCTGTGCGCCGAAACGGTCGCGGTGGGTAAATTGCTGTCCGACGGGCAGCGCGGCAGACTTGAAGCGGTGGCGGTCATCGGCGGCAAGGTGGGCGCGGTGGGCGTGGGCGCGCCGGTCAGCCCATGCGGCCGCTGCCGGCAGGTGCTAAACGAAGTTGCCCAGCTTGGCGGCACCGACCCCATCGTGTTGTGCGTCGGGGCCGATGCGGTGCTTGAAGTCAGGCTATCTGCCTTGCTGCCGCACGCCTTCGGCCCGGCCGACCTCGTCTGAGACTGCCGTTACTGCGCAGGAGCGTGGATCGGTTCATCGCCTTGATCGATGCCGCCCGACCGATTGCGTGACGAGGACAGCAGCTGGCCTGCCTATGCAGCAGAGCTGGGTCCGGACCCGGGGACCTCCGAGTGCTGGATCCGCTCCGGGCGCATCGGGCGTAGCGGCCTGATCGTCAGCGGTCTCGCCAATGACCTGATCTGACCCATCGTCCGAATCGGCTTCAGCCAGCGGCGCGGCTGGGGCTTGTGTAAACGTGCCATGCGCCATGCGGGCAAGGATCGGAGCTGCCGCGGCGAGCGACGCCGACGGCGTGGACACCGCCGCATCAGGCTCCGAGCGATCGGCCGAGAACAGCGCCACCGTGCCGGCGAGCGCAAGGGTTATTTGCGAATGAAAACGCCGACGTTTCGCCCAGCCAGCCGACCAATCGCAACCTGATCATGATGACCGATGGCCAGACCTCGGCGCTCGATCTCAGCTATACGTCCTACGGGATGGAGCCGATCGATCGCCGCCGTTGGGCACCCGGCTCGGGCAGCACGCTCACCCAGACGGTCGAAGACCGGTTCAGCTTCGCCTGCAAAGAAGTGAAGAAGAAGAACATTACCGTCTGGTTCATCGCGTTCGGCACCGAGCTCAACCCGATCATGACCGAATGCGCCGGCCCGGGCCACGCGTTTCAGGCCAGCAACGGCCAGGAACTGGCCGAAGCGTTCAAACAGATTGCGGGTGGGATCTCGAAGCTCAGGTTGACGAAGTAAGGGTGCTTGGCAGGCGCGCTATTCGGGTCCGCGAATAGCTTGGCTTTCAGCACTGGCGTCAGCCGGACGAATCCAACCATTCCAACAGCGCACCCAGACAATCGGCGCCAAGCTGCGCCGAGCGCTCAGGCGACCAGGCCTGCACTGCGCAAGGCAAGTCGTCGTTGTCCTTGAACGGCATCTCCAGCGTCATCGTCACCGCGCCGAAGCGTTCGGCGAGCTGGTTGGTCGACATGGTCATGTTGGCGTGCCCGGCGCGCGCGACCGGGTAACCGAGTCGGGTCTGGAAATCTGGCGAACGGCGCTCAAGGATGGCAGCGTAACGGTCGTAACCGGCCTGCTGCTTCTCGTTCCACGAAGGGATACCATGGAACCCGGCGAGAAACACCGCCGGGATCGCCTCGTCACCATGGACGTCGATCGCGAAATCGAGCCCACTTTCATCCATCGCATTGCGGATCGCCAGCACTTCGGGCGATTTCTCTGCGCTCGGCTCGGCCCATTCGCGGTTGAGGTTGATCCCCGCCGCGTTGGTCCGCAGGTGACCGCGCCGCGACCCATCCGGGTTGGCGTTGGGGACCACGTGGAAGCGGCACAATTGGCGCAACTTGCGCGCCACCGGATCGGCCGCGTCGGTCAACCGGCCCAGCGCGCCTTCCATCCACCATTCGGCCATGCTTTCACCGGGGTGCTGGCGGGCATAGAGCCAGACCTGCTTGGGGCCCTCGCCCAGTTCGAGGCAATCGATCGGCTGCCCGTCGAGGCTGCGGCCGAGGACCCGTTGCGTCACCCCATCGGCCAGTGCGGTCTGGCTGACGAGATCATGATGCCGCTCCATCGAATAGGGCGCGAAATAGGCGAACCAGGCGATCCCGCCGTCAGGCTGGTAGGTAATGGTCAGCGTGCCGCCGTCTTCGTGCGCATCGAAGCTGCTGGCGGCGCGGGCCCAGAACTCGCGGTCCTCGCTCACTGCAGCGCGGTAAGCAGGCCAGCCGCCCGGATAGGCCGAGGTGCCCAGCCCGGTGATTCGCAGCGTCAGTTCGCGCCCCGCGCAGCCGCTCACCCGGAAGTGGAACCACTGGAAGAACTCGGACTGGTGATCGAGCCGGATCTTCAGTGTTGCGGTGGTGCCGACGATGGCAAGGACTTCGATATTGCCGCTGTCGAAGGCGGCGTCGATCTGGATCGGTGTGGTCATTTGGCCTCGATAGTCTCACCTGACTGGCCGGGGAAGCCCGCAAACAGCGCTTCGCTCATCTTGGGTGCGCCAAGTGCCGTGGTGGCGAGCGGGGACTTTGCGGAAACGGTGAAACTTGCCCGGCCTTCCCACAGCGTGGCCCCGCTGGCGCGGTCGCGGATCGAGACTGCAAGATCGGTTTCCACCTGCGCGGCTGGCTTGGGTGAGAGGTTGATCCCGATGCCCAGGCCAAGCCCACTGTCGTAAGTCCCGGTCGAGCCGCCCACTCCGACGCTAACCGGGCTCGATCCCTGAGGCTGCAAGTTGCGGCGCGATAGCTTGACCAGCGCCACCTGCCCGCCGCTGCCCGGTGGGGCGGTGGTATAGCCGGCCACGGCCAGCTGGCGCATCACCGCAGCGCTGTAAGTCTGCCATTCGAGCGAGGCCGGGTCATTCCCTTGGGCGGGCTCGATCGCGATTGCGCCCTTGCCCAGCTGCGCCACATCGGGCGCATGGAAACGGGTGACCTCGACCGGTCCGACCGGGGCGACGCAGCCGCCAAGTGCAAGGGTCAGTGCGGCAAGGACAAGACGCTTCATCGCGGGCAACCTCTCATGGACCGGCTGCGCGCGATCCTGAATCCGATTGCCCGGCGATGCAAGGCGTTACCGCTCGCTGGTACGGGTGGGGAAGCCGTCGAACAGCACGCCGGCCAGTTTGGTGGCTACGGCTTGTTCGGTCCAGCGTTGGTCGCCTTCGCGGGTGATGATGTCAGCGCGCCCTTCCCACAGTACGGCACCGGTCGAACGATCGCGGATCCGGGCTTCGAGCCGCGTGGAAATCAGCGCCCCGCGCGGCTTCGAGCCATCGTAGGCCAGGGCGACCCCGAGCACCGAGCCGTGGTTCGAAACCCCCATCGTCATTTCGCCGCTCACCGGCTTGTGCGGGACTTCGGCGGGTTCGGCTTGCGCCCGCATGATCCTGACTTCGGCAGTCTGGCCAGACCCGGGTGCAAGGTGCACGGTGTCATAGCCAGCCTTGACCAAGCGATCTTCTACTGCTGCTTCGAAGGTTGGGTTGGGTCCATCCGCATCGGGCAGGCCGCTCTCGGCATCGGGTTCGGCTGCCATCGGCACGACTGCGATGGCACCGTGGCCCAGCGCCAGCGCGGCATCGCCCTCGGCGCGGAACCGGGCCACGTCGACCTTGCCTTCGCGTGAAGGCGCCTGCCGCGCGCCGCGACCGCTCCAGGCCGGTTCACGCCAGCCAGGTCCATCCCAGCCGGGCCCGCCCCAGCCACCGCGCTGCGCCAGCAGGGCTGTTCCGGACAATCCGAGCGAAGCGACGATGACGGTTTGGAGCACGGCTGAACGGGAGGGCAGCATGAAAAGTCCTTGGTCTGGGAGTTGTGGACCGGGCCGTCCTTCGCCCCAAAAGCTTGCGCTTCGCTGAACGGCAGATGAAATCGTCTGCAGGCAGCGCGCCGTTAACCACTTTGCCGCGCGGCCATGCTAGCGAACGGCCCCATCATGACTGACAAAGTTCCCGTACTCGTCACCGGCGGCGCCGGTTATATCGGCAGCCATGCGGTGCTCGCGCTAGTCGACCAGGGCTGGCCGGTCGCCGTGATCGACAACCTGACCACCGGTTTCCGCTGGGCGGTGCCCGAAGGCGTAGCGTTCTACGAAGGCGACATCGAGGACGGGGCGCTGCTGGCGCGCATTTTCGCCGAACAGGGCACGCGCGCGGTGATGCATTTCGCCGGTTCGATCGTGGTGCCCGAATCGGTCGAGAATCCGCTCAAATATTATCACAACAACACCGCCAAAAGCCGCGCGCTGATCGCCGCAGCGGTGGCCGCCGGAGTGCCGCACTTCATCTTCAGTTCGACTGCGGCGACCTATGGCATCCCTAAGGAATCGCCGGTCCGCGAAGACAGCCCCAAGGCGCCGATCAATCCTTACGGCATGTCCAAGCTGATGACCGAGACCATGCTGGCCGATGTCGCTGCGGCGCATCCGATCAACTATTGCGCGCTGCGCTACTTCAATGTCGCCGGAGCCGATCCGCGTGCGCGCACCGGGCAATCGACCGCCGGGGCAACGCATCTGATTAAGGTCGCGGTGGAAACGGCGCTGGGCAAACGGGCCCACGTCGAAGTGTTCGGCTCCGACTATGCCACGCCCGACGGCACCGGGGTGCGTGATTATATCCACGTCAGCGACCTTGCCGCCGCGCATGTGCTGGCGCTCGAGGCGCTGATTGTCGACCCAGCCGAATCGCTGACCATGAACGCTGGTTACGGCCGCGGCTTCTCGGTGCTCGAAGTGCTCGATGCGGTCGACCGGGTGACCAACCTGACCATCGAGCGCCGCCTGCAGCCCCGCCGCGCGGGCGATCCCGATGCACTGATTTCGGACAATGCCAGGATCAAGGCGACGCTGCCGTGGGTGCCGCAGTACGCCGATCTCGATGTGATCGTAGCGCACGCGCTGCAGTGGGAGCGAAAATTGGGCGAGATCCCGGCTGAAGCTTGACTTGGCACTGACTCGCCCGTATCGGCCCACCTTCAATTTTAGGCGGCTTTGTTCGCTCCCGAGGAAATCATGAAGATTCGCAACAGCCTCAAGTCGCTCAAGGGTCGTCACCGCGATAACCGCGTGATCCGTCGCCGCGGGCGCACTTATGTGATCAACAAGACCAACCGCCGCTTC
>JAYUCG010000127.1:0-5057 GCA_043740455.1 Novosphingobium sp.
CGAAATGCCGTTCGGCCCGTTCCCGATGGCGCTGGGTGTACTCTACGATGATCCCCGCCCGACCTACGACGAAGCCGTTCTGGCCCAGGACGAAACGGCGCGCGCCGGCAAGAGCACTGACCTCACCAAGCTGCTGGCGAAGGGCCAGACCTGGACGGTTGACGCCACTGATCAAGGGCCGCTTTCAAACGTCTGATCAGCCCATCAGTTCACTCGGCGTCGCCGCCTCGTTTGCAAGCGCTGCGGTGACGGCCCGTTCGTGCGCCGGACGATAGAACAGCGCATAGGCGGTGAGGGCCCAAGCCGTGCCGCCGAGCCAGCCGGCAATCGCATCGCTGGGATAGTGCACGCCCAGCCAAATCCGGCTTACCGCAATCAGTGCGCTGACCAGCGCCGCCCCGGCGATCAGGCTCCAGCGCACCCCGCGCCGCGCGCTGAGCGAGGCGAGGGCCAGCGCTATCGACAGATAGACCGCCGCCGAGTTGAAACTGTGTCCGCTTGGGAAGCTCAACCCGCCAGCCTCGGTCAGGTGCGAGACGATTATAGGGCGCGGGCGGCCGACCAGTGATTTCATCAGCGTGTTGAATGCCCAGCCGCTCAGCATCGTGGCTGCCAGCACGGCCGCCTTGCGCCGCCACCGGGCCAGCAGCAGCGCGGCGACGGCGATGGTTCCGCACAGGTTGAGCAGCAGCGTGCCGCCCAGCGCAGTCCAGCCGTGGACCACCTCGATCAGCACAGGGGGGCCCCACGGCACCGTATCCGGCTCGGTGCGGAAATAGCGCAGTCCGGCGGAATCGAATGACCCCAGCCGGTCACCCAGCACAAGGACCGCAATTACTGCATAGCCCGTCCAACAAACCAGCGCGATGATCAGCATGCGGCGGCGCGACAAAGTGAAGGCGGGGTTCATGCCGCACACAACGCCTGAAACGCGGCGCTGTTGCAAGTGCGCAGGAAACTTGCCACCCAGCGCCATGCATCCCAGCTTTGCCTTGCTCGATTGGGTGGTCATCGGGCTTTACACTTTGCTGCTGTTCGCCGGGGGGTGGATTTTCCGCCCGCGCGGCGCGGCGAGTGCGCGCGAATACTTCCTCGCCGGAGGTACCGTTCCGGCCTGGATGGCGGCGATCTCGGTGCTTTCGGCGACGCAGAGCGCCGCAACCTTCCTTGGCGGACCGGACCAGGGGTTCAGGGGCGATTACACTTATCTGTCGGGCAACATCGGTGGGCTGATCGGCGCGCTGTTCGTCGCCAAGTTCCTGATCCCGCGGTTTTACGCGATCCGCGCGACCACGGTTTACGAGCTGCTCGAAGTGCGTTTTTCGCGCCGAGCGATGCGCGCTGCGGGGCTGATGTTCCTGATCGGGCGGGTTTTCGCGGGCGGAGCGCGGGTCTTTCTCGCGGCCATAGCAGTAGCGATGGTGATGTTCGGCAGCGTCGATGCGGGCGGGATCGTGGTAGCCGCCGGGCTGGTGATGGTGGCGGCGTTTGCCTTCACCTTTGCTGGGGGGCTGCGCTCGGTAATCCTCAACGACCTCATTCAGTTCGTGGTCTATCTGAGCGCGGCGCTGGCGGTGCTGGTGTGGCTGTGGACCAGCATTCCGGCGCCGGCGGGTGCGATCATCGATGGCCTCGCGCACAGTCCGGGCGGAGTGGACAAGCTGCGGCTGTTCGACTGGTCGTGGGACCTGGCCAAGCCATTTGCCATGCCGGCGGTGATCTTCGGGGTTTCGCTGCTCTATATCGCCTCCACCGGGACCGACCAGGACGTGACCCAGCGCCTGCTTGCCTCGAAAGACGCCAAGGCCGGGGTGCGCGGGCTGATCCTCTCGCTGGTGGCGACGCTGCCGGTGGTGTTCATGTTCGTGACCATCGGCCTGCTGCTCCACGTGGTCTATCAGCGGCCCGAGCTGATGGGCGGGCACGCGCTGACCTTGGGCACCACTTTCGGAGGGCAGAAGATCAGCACCTTCATGCACTACATCCTGACCCAGCTGCCGCCGGGCCTGCGTGGGCTGGTGACGGCGGGTGTGTTCGCCGCCGCGATCGCCACCACCAATTCGGCGCTCAACGCCATGTCGAGCGTGATGGTGCAGGATTTCTACCGCCCGTTCAAGGAACGGCGCGGCGGGGCCGAAGAGCGGCACTACGTGGCGGCGGGGCGTTGGGGCATGGCGCTGGCCGGATTTGCGATGTTCGGCATGGCGGTGCTGAGCTTCTACTGGCAGCGCGCGACCGACAAGCCGTTGCTCGAATTCGCGCTGCAAGTGATGGTCTTCGCTTATGCCGGGCTGCTCGGGGTCTACTTCACCGCGCTGTTCTCGGCGCGCGGCAGCACCAATTCGGTGATCGCGGCGCTGATTGCGGGGTTTGTGACGGTGGCCTGCTGCCAGCCCTACCTGGCGAGCGCGCTGCACCTGCCCCAATGGCTGGGTACCATGGCCTTCCCGTGGCAGCTATGCCTCGGCACTGCGGTGGCGACGCTGGTCTGCCTCGCCGCGCCGGGTGAGAAGGAACAAGCGTGAGTGCACCGATAATCCTGTGGCTGCGCCGCGACTTGCGGCTGGCCGATCAGGCGGCGCTGCTCGCGGCCTGTGCGGCTGGGCCGGTGGTGCCGGTCTATGTGCTCGATGACGAGACCCCGGCGCACCGCAAGATGGGCGGGGCGAGCCGGTGGTGGTTGCATCATTCGCTCGCCAGCCTCGCGGCGGCGCTGGAGGCCAAAGGTTCCCGCCTGATCCTGCGCCGGGGCAAGTGCGCCGAAGTCTTGCCCGCGCTCGCGGCCGAGATCGGCGCGGGTGAGGTTCACGCGCTGCACCACTACGAGCCATGGTGGCGCAATGCCGAACGGGCGGTGGCCAAGGTGCTGACGATGCAGTTGCATCACGGGAATTACTTGGCTCCGGCAGGCTCGGTGCTGACCGGCGGGGGCACGCCGTTCAAGATCTTTACCCCGTTCTGGCGCGCGTTGCAGGAGCAGGTCCTGCCGCCCGCAAAGCCGCAGGCCGCGCCGGAGCGCATTCCCGCGCCTGACGGTTGGCCCGGCTCCGACGCGTTCGAGGATTGGGGGCTTTTGCCCAGGAATCCCGATTGGGCCGGTGGTTTTCGCGCCGAATGGACCCCGGGTGAAGTAGGCGCAGAGGTTCGTCTGCAAGACTTTGCACAACACGCCAAACGCTATGCAGACACGCGCAACCTGCCCTCAGGCGAAGGCACCTCACGGCTGTCCCCGCACTTGCACTTCGGTGAGATTTCGCCTTCGGCGGTGTGGCATTCGGTGGTGGGTCAGGGCGGCAGCGTCAGCACCTTCCTGGGTGAGCTGGGCTGGCGTGACTATGCCCAGAACGTGATCATGCAGCTGCCTGATTACGGCGCGGTAAGTGCCAAGCTGCAGTTTGAAAAGCTGCGGTGGCGCGAAGGCGAGGAGGCCGAGGCCGACCTCAAGGCCTGGCAACAGGGCCGCACCGGCTATCCGATCGTCGATGCCGGGATGCGGCAGCTGTGGCATTCGGGCTGGATGCACAACCGGGTGCGGATGATTGCCGCTTCGTTCCTGATCAAGCACCTGCTGATCGACTGGCGGCGGGGCGAGCAGTGGTTCTGGGATACCTTGGTCGATGCCGATTACGGTTCTAACGCGGTCAACTGGCAATGGTCTGCGGGGAGCGGGGTCGACGCGCAGATGTTCGTGCGGATCATGGCCCCGCTCAGCCAGTCCCCGAAGTTCGAAGCGGCGAGCTATATCCGCGAATGGGTGCCCGAATTGGCGCACCTGTCCGATGACGATATCCACGACCCCGCGCTGCCGGTGCGCGGCTATCCGAGGAAGCTGATCGGCCACGCCGAAGGCCGTGCACGGGCGCTGGCGGCTTGGGCCGAGGTGAAAGGATAATGGTGCCGGGGGCGGAACCGCACTTGGCCTCTATCAAATTGAATTTAGCCTATAATTTCAATTGGGTGTTTGAGTATGCCCCCAGATATGCCCCCAGCGTGAAAAATCGCCCTGCAAATTCCGCCGTTTTTTTATTCGTCGCGCCGCCGTTTCAAAGGCGCGCCCGAATGCCCATTAGACTAGCCGCCATGCCTGTCCAAACCCGGTCGCATTGTTCGTTTAGCTGCTCAAACTTTGCCAAGTGCCGTGCAAAAGTCCGGTGCCACATGCCCTTGGGCCGGAACAGCCATTCGTCATAGCCTTCGCGGCACCCCAGTTTGCGCTGCAGACGATTCAAGCTTTCAAACGGCTGATCATGCCAAGCGACGCGCTGCGACTTGTATTGAACCTTCCAAGCCGCGCGCGAGGCGAAACGGTCGCCACTACCGGGCAGGAACAGCTTTGCGCAGCGAGAGCCCTTGTATGGGCAGACCATCCACCACCGCCTGCCGCCGTAATGCGGCTGGGTCCAGACCAGCCGGACTTCCTGCCGCACGGTTTCCTTGTCCGCGCCGCTGCCGCGCGAGTATTTCAGGATCAAGCGTTCGCAGCCAGGTTCCGACATGATCGCTTCGTAATTAATATGGCCGGACGGTTCGCCGCCGCAATTCCAGTGCAGGGTCGAGCTGACATGTGCGCCGGGAACAATGCGCCCGGTCTTGAGCATCCACGGCAGTTCAACGCGGAAACAGTGTTCCGCAACCGGCCTGCCGCCACTTCGCCCTGAACCCCAGCCACCCATAGGTCCGCCTTAGCAGGATCGGGCTCCTAGGGGAATCTATCGCCTCCTGCCGACGACGCGCCCGAGCAGCGATTGTAGTTCCAGAGATGCGGCAAGCGAAATGTCCGCTTTGGCCCTTCTGAGACTAAAACCGGACGGTCAACTCGCGACAACATCTCGGACATTCGGCTACCCGGTCGGAGCGGTAGCGTAGCTTGATCAGGAAGGCGAAGTTCGAGTTGGCCAGCGGACCGTGGCGAAATACCGCGAGGCGATCGGGATGGGCTCTGCGGTGCAGCGGCGGCTGACGCTGGCGGGTGCGCGCTAGACGGTACTGTCAGGGCCGATTGACAGATATCAAAGCTTAAGCCAAATTGCAAAGATGCGGTTAATTGCTGCCTAAGG
>JAYUCG010000128.1:0-24219 GCA_043740455.1 Novosphingobium sp.
ATCCCGAGCATCATGCGCAGAATGAACAGTCCCAGGAAACCCTGCACGAAACCCGTCATCAGCGTGGAAATCGACCACAGCAGCGCGCCGATGCCGAGCACGAGCTTGCCACCGATCCGATCGGAAAGGGCCCCGGAAGGAAGCTGGCAGAAGGCATAGGCAAAGTAGAACCCGGCCGCGAGCGCGCCATAGGCGGTGGCCGAGAGGTGGAGATCGGCGCGGATCTGGGTGGCACCTGTCGCCAGATTGCCGCGATCAATGTAGTTGATGAACAGGCTTGTTGCCATCAGGCCGACAAGGACAAGTGGGGCGGTTGTGCGGAGGCTGTGCGCCTTAGTCTGCCCCTCAGTCGGCATAGTCGGGTTCCCGCCTGTCCAGCATGCGCTTCAGCGCGGCGAAATGAAGTTCGATCCGGTCGAGTCCCTCGATTTTCGCGGATGTCGTATATTGCTCCTCCGCGCGCTGCAGCACCGGCTTGGGTACGCAGCGCACAGCCAGCCCGCTCGATTGCGCGAGGATTTGGGTCATCGCCGCGCGTTCGAAGAAATAGAGCGTGTTGAACGCGTCGGCGACGCTCGTGCCGGTGGTCACCACGCCGTGGTTGCGCAGCAGCAGCACGGTCTTGCTGCCAAGCGCCCGGGCCATGCGCGCGCCCTCGCTGCTGTCGAGCGCGAAGCCTGCGTAGTCGCAGAGCGCGACCAGCCCGTTGAAGCCGATGGCGTTCTGACTGGCCATCAACAGCGCGGGGTCCTCCAGCATGCTGAGCGCGGTGGCATAGGGCATATGGGTGTGGAGCACGCACTGCACGTCAGGCCGTGCGGCGTGGAGCGGCGCATGGATGTGAAACGCGGTGTCCTCGACCGGCCCCTTACCGGCGACGACATTGCCGGCAAAATCGACCACCAGAAAATCGCTCGCCCGCACTTCGGACCAATGCAGCCCGAACGGCGCCAGCAGGAACCGGTCTGTGTGCCCCGGCAGCAGCAGCGTGAAGTGGTTGTCGATGCCCTCGTGATAACCGTAATGCACGGCAAGCCGGTGGGCCGCAGCCAGATCGACCCGTGCCCGGCGCTCGGCTGCGAGGCAGTCTGCTAAGTTGATTCTGCGTTCGACGATCCCCATCCCTCCGACCGCCATATTGTTTCAGACCTGGTTGCCGGGCAAGCGCAAATCTCCGGCGCTCTTGCGCAGCGCCGCGATATGCTCAGGGCCGATCCCGCAGCAGCCACCCAGGATCGAAGCGCCCGCTGCGTGCCACGCCGTGGCAAAGCGGCCATAGCCTTCGGGCGTCAAATCCTCGCGGATCGGGCAGAGCGCGGAATTGGCTTCGGCATCGGCGGCCATCGGTGGGAAGGCATTTGCATAGACGCCCATGCGGATTGCGCTCTCCGCCCCCAGATGTGCGCGTGCGGCGCGGACGGCGGCTTCCATCACTTCGGGCTGGCTACAATTGAACAGCAGCGCTGCCGCGCCCACATCTGCTGCGAGGCGGGCGGCTTCGGTCACGCTTTCCCCCGAGCGCAGGACGGGTTCGTCCGTGACGGCCTCATCCTCCAGCGTGAAGGAAAGCCAAAGCGGCTTCGCCGTCGGGGCGGTGAGCGCGGCGGCGAGGCGGGCCTCGCCCAGCGACGACAGCGTTTCAGCAAGCCAGTGGTCGACGTTCGGAGCCAGCGCGCCGATCAAGACCTCAAGCACGGGGCGCGCGCGATCGAGGTCGACAAGGTCCGGGCGGTAGGAGCCACAGACCGGTGGGAGCGAGCCGGCAACGTGCACCGCACGCGGCGAAGCATCCGCCACCTCTCGCGCCAGCCGTCCCGCGAGCGCGGCGAGCGCGGCGCCTTCGGCGGCAAAGCGATCCGTGCCGATATGGAAAGGCACGAGGGCATAGGAATTGGTTGTGATCACGTCCGCCCCGGCCTCGACAAAGGAGCGGTGGACCGCGCTGACGAACTGCGGTCCTTCGATCAGCGCCAGCGCCGACCATTCTGGCTGGTGGAAGGGTGCGCCGCTGCGGGCAAGCTCGCGGCCGGTGCCGCCATCTAGAATAACAAGGCTGGCAGTCATAGACAGGATCGGGCTTTCTTCGCGGTCATCGCGGAAACGTTAGCACACCGCGGATATTGTCAAAGCAAATGTACCGCCATTTGCCAAATCGGTTAGTCAGCTCTGCGGCAGTATCTCGATCTGATTTCTGACCTGCTTTGCAGACAAAAAGGGTTTCCCCCGGCATGACTTAGCGGATCGATGTCCACACGACTCTATCCAGCAGAGTACCTGCCCTGACGACAAGAGAGTGAATGAACTAACGGTTCGGTCGCCAGTTTGGCCATGGCCCGTAGCTACGTCGAGGCCAGCCGACACACGATTGCAGCAATCGTGACGCGGCATCGCCGAGTCGAACGCATCTATCGGCTGTCCGACGTCTTCCCTTGATTTGAGCCCGGCTGCGGCGCAGAAGTACCGTTAAATTCGATTGCAGCCGATGATCCGCCTGCTGCCCGAGGCATCTCGGAGATCGCCGAATGCGTTCCCGATGTCTGGATATCCGAATATGCAGCCCGCACCGTAGAGGTGCCGACCGAACAGGTGATGTGGCAGAGCCAAGGGTATGCCATGGTTTCGTTGCACGCTGAGCTTGGCGATTGAGCTCATTTAGCTCGGCTTCGCTGACGCATTTCTGCCTTCTCGAACTGACTGCTGTAAAATCGCTGCTCGCTGCGTGCCTGATCCCTGCTCCGAGTTTCTGAGTTCCCTGTTCTTGGGGATTGAATTCCCTGTTCGGCGCGTAGGGGTTTCCGCCAGAAAAGGTCGGATTACTGCAGTGTTGAAGGCTGCTCGCGACGATTCTGCCCGCTGGGAAATGCAGTTTTCCCTGTAAATTCCCATTAAACAGGGAATTTCGGGACGGAGCCTGGTGTCGCCATGACTGCGTCACGCACCATTCCGTTTCGTCACATCGTTATGCTGCCCCGAATCGCGCGACCAGTTCGTGGCGCGAGGCGATGAAGTGCTGGTGGACCAATGTCACTGGCGACCCGCCGCGCCAGGTGCGCCGCGTGATAGTAAGGCACGGGTCACCCGCCGCGATGCCTAGCGCACGCGCCAGCGCGGGGCAGGCGGCACTGGCGCTGATGCGGTTCTCGGCCTCGGTCCACGGCACGTGAGCGAGCAGCCAGGTTCCCGGCGCGGTAGCGGTGAAATCCTGAGTAGCCGCTTCAGGAACCCGTTCGGCGCTGATCAGGCGGTGCTCGAATGCAAGCGGAGTGCCATCGGCGTAGTGGACCCCTTCAAGCTCGATCACCGGCCCGGACATTTCAGCAAGATCGGACACCGTTTCGGCCCGCTCCAGCAACTGCCAGCCATAAGTCTGCCCGCGCGCGACCACCTCGCGAGCGAGGTCGGCGATCTCGAGCACCATCGATTGCGATCGGGGCCGCGCCACAAATGTCCCGGCGCGGCGGCGGCGTTCGACCAGCCCAGCGTGCGCCAGCGCTGACAGCGCCTTGTTGACCGTCATCCGCGCGCAGCCGTATTGCGCCATCAGCTCAATTTCGCCCGGCACCCGCGCACCTGGTGGCCAGGCGCCCGAGAGGATCCGCGCCTCGATCTCGCGGCGGATCCGTTCGTGGAGCGGCGCTGCTTTCACGCCAGCAGCTTGGCCAGCACCGCGCGATAACGCGCAGCAATCCGTTCACGGTCGTGGTGCCGCCCGCCCGCGACGACTTGCCTGCCGCGCCGCCACACCGTGTCGATTGCGCTGCGCCCGGCGGCAAAGATCAGGCGGTCGAGCCAGCCGTCGGCTGCAGCCCCCGTGAGCGAGGGATGGCCGGGATCGAGGGTCAGGAAATCGGCGCTGTTACCTGTCGCCAGTCCCATCGAAGCGCCTAGTGCCTGCGCCCCGCCCAGCAGCGCACCGTTGTACAGTGCCGCGCCGGTGCTCGCGCCGGCATCTGCAGCGAACACATTGCGCGCCTGCTCGGCCAGTCGCTGCCCATATTCGAGCCAGCGCAGTTCCTCAGCCGCATCGATCTTTACGTTCGAATCGCTGCCGATCCCCCACCGCCCGCCCGCCGCGATATAGCGCGGGGCCGGGAACAGGCCGTCGCCAAGGTTGGCCTCGGTCACCGAGCAGAGGCCTGCAACCGCGCCCGAGGCGGAGAGCGCATCGCATTCCTGCGCGGTCATGTGCGTCGCATGGACCAAGCACCAGCGCGCATCGATGGCCGCATTGCCGAGCAGCCACTCGACCGGCCGCGCCCCGCTCCAGGCGATGCAGTCCGCAACCTCCGCTTGCTGCTCGGCAACGTGGATGTGCACCGGGCCTCTCCCGGCGATGGCGGTCAGCAGCGAGAGCTCGTCCGGCGTCACCGCGCGCAGCGAATGCGGGGCGATGCCGAGCACGGCTTCGGGAAGGGCGGCCAGCACCGCACGGCTCGCCTCATGCAATTTGCCAAACTGGTCGGCGCTGCAGACAAACCGGCGCTGGCCCGGTCCGGGGTATTGCCCGCCGAAACCCGAATGGGCGTAGAACACCGGCAGCAGCGTGAGCGCGATACCGCTTTCTTCTGCGGCTCCGGCGATGGCTTCGGCCATGGCGGCCCCGGCATAGGGCGTGCCAGCAGGATCGTGGTGAAGGTAGTGGAACTCGCCGACGCGGGTGAAACCGCTTTCGAGCATCTCGGCGTAGGCTTGGGTGGCAATGGCCTGAAGGTCCTCCGGGCCGATCCGGTCGACGAACCGGTACATCGTCTCGCGCCAGGTCCAGAAGCTGTCGGCGCTCTTGCCGCGTCGCTCGGCCAGACCGGCCATGCCGCGCTGGAAGGCGTGACTGTGGAGGTTGGGCAAGCCGGGCAGGGCAACGGCGTGGCGTTGGTCGTGGGGCTGTGCTGCAATCCCCGCCTCGATTCGCGCAAAGCACCCGGCGGCAATCTCAATCCGCACGTTGCGCGCCCAGCCGGTGGGCAGCAGGGCTTCGGCAAAGTGCAGACTGGCGGTCATGATTTGAGCCTATACAATCAGGTTTAATTGTCTATACATATTCGCCATCCACTAGTCACGAGGCGGCGATGCATTGCGATACGGTCTGGCGAAATGCGCAGATCCTGACCATGATTCCCGGCAGCGCGCCGATCGCTAACGGGGTGGTGGCGGCGCGCGATGGCCGGATCGTCTTTGCCGGAGCAGCAGCCGATGCTCCCGCATTCGAATCGGCGCAGAAGGTCGATTGCCAGCGCCGCTGGATCACTCCGGCGCTAGTCGATGCGCACACGCATCTGGTCCACGCCGGTAACCGAGCGCGCGAGTTTGAGCTGCGGCTCGAAGGCGCGAGCTACGAAGAGATTGCTCGGGCGGGCGGCGGGATCCTGTCGACCATGCGCGCGACTCGCGCCGCGAGCGAGGATGAACTGGTCGCCAGCGCCTTGCCCCGGCTCGATGCCCTGCTCGGCGAAGGCGTTGGGACGATCGAAATCAAGAGCGGCTACGGGCTCGACCTGGCATCGGAGCTCAAGATGCTGCGCGCCGCGCGGCGACTGGGCGAAGTTCGAGCCGTGCGGGTAGTCACAACCTTCCTTGGCGCGCATGCCTTGCCGCCAGAATTCGCCGGGAACCCTGACGGCTACATCGATCTCGTGTGCGGCGAGATGATCCCTGCGATCGCTGCCGAAGGTCTGGCCGATGCGGTCGACGGATTTTGCGAAGGCATCGGTTTCAGCCCGGCGCAGATCGGGCGGGTGTTCGATGCGGCAAAGGCCCACGGGCTGCCGATCAAGCTTCATGCCGAGCAGCTTTCGAACCTTGGCGGGGCCGCGCTGGCGGCGCGCTACGTGGCCTTGTCGGCGGATCATCTTGAACATCTGGATGGCGCCGGCGTCGCGGCGATGGCCTCGGCGGGCACGGTCGCCATGCTGCTCCCCGGGGCCTATTATTTCTGCCGCGAGACGCAGCTTCCCCCGATCGCCGCGCTGCGTGCCGCCGGGGTGCCGATTGCCATGGCGACCGACTGCAACCCCGGCACCAGTCCGCTGACGTCACTGCTTTTGGCGATGAACATGGGCGCGACCTGTTTCCGCCTGACCGTCGCCGAATGCCTTGCCGGGGTGACGATCAATGCCGCGTGCGCGCTGGGTCTGCAGGCCGAATGCGGATCGCTTGAAGCGGGCAAGAGCTGTGATCTGGCGATCTGGGATATCGAGGCGCCGGCTGAGCTGGTTTGCCGCATGGGCGCAAAGCCGCTCCATGCGCGGGTCTGGAGAGGGATATGAACGAAGTAGTGCTGCATCCGGGCGAGGTTTCGCTGGGCGAATGGGAAGCGGTCTATCGCGGAGCCCCCGCGCAGCTCGATCCATCGTCCGCCGCGCGCATTGCCGCAAGCGCTGCCGCAGTCGAACGGATCGTCGCCCGAGGTGAGCCGGTCTACGGGATCAACACCGGGTTCGGGAAGCTGGCCTCGGTGCGAATCGATGACGCCGACCTCGCCGTGCTTCAGCGCAATATCGTACTGAGCCACGCGGCGGGGACGGGCGAGCCTTCGCCGGTGCCGGTGGTGCGGCTGATGATGGCGCTCAAGCTCGCGAGCCTTGGTCAGGGTGCAAGCGGAGTGCGTCCCGCCACGGTTACGCTGCTCGAGGGGATGCTCGCGCGCGGTCTCACCCCCGTGGTGCCGTGCCAGGGCTCGGTCGGGGCGAGTGGCGATCTGGCGCCGCTGGCACACATGACCGCGGCGATGATTGGGGTGGGCGAGATCTGGGTCGATGGGGCGCGGGTGGATACCGCCCAGGCCCTTACCGAGGCTGGACTGGTGCCGCTGCAGCTCGGCCCAAAAGAGGGGCTGGCGCTGCTCAACGGTACGCAGTTCTCCACGGCCAATGCGCTCGCCGCATTGATCGGCGCGCAGACCCTGTTCCGCTCGGCGCTGGTCACCGGCGCGCTTTCGACCGAGGCGGCCAAGGGCTCGGACACCCCGTTCGATCCGCGCATCCACGCGCTGCGCCGCCATCGCGGGCAGATCGAGGTTGCGGCCACCTTGCGCGAACTGATGGCCGGCAGCGCAATCCGCGCCAGCCACAGCATCAATGACCCCCGCGTGCAGGACCCCTATTGCCTGCGCTGCCAGCCGCAAGTCATGGGCGCGGTGCTCGACCTGTTGCGCCAGGCGGCAACCACTTTGCTGACAGAGGCCAACGGGGTTTCGGACAATCCGCTGATCTTCCCCGACACGGACGAGGCACTATCGGGCGGCAACTTCCACGCCGAACCGGTCGCCTTGGCCGCCGACATGATCGCGCTGGCGCTGTGCGAGACCGGCAGCATTGCCGAGCGGCGGATCGCGATGCTGGTCGATCCGGCACTATCGGGCTTGCCCGCCTTCCTCACGGCGCATCCCGGACTCAACTCCGGCTTCATGATCCCGCAGGTTACCGCCGCCGCGCTGGTCAGCGAGAACAAGCAGATGGCCTATCCGGCGAGTGTCGATTCGATCCCCACTTCGGCCAACCAAGAAGACCATGTTTCGATGGCGGCGCATGGCGCCCGCCGCCTCGCGCCGATGCTGGCCAATGCCGAGGCGGTGCTCGGGATCGAGCTCCTTGCCGCAGTGCAGGGCTGCGAGTTCCACGCATTGCTCGCCTCGTCATCCGCGCTCGAGGCGGCGCGGCGATTGCTCCGCGCAGTGGTGCCCGCGCTCGCCGAAGACCGCCACTTCCACCCCGATATGCAGGCCGCGAATGCGCTGATCCGTTCGGGCGCGCTGGCCCATGCAGTGGGGATTCACTTGCCGGGTCTGGCCGCGTGAACGACTGGCTTCACGTCCACCGCGGCGACGCACCGCTGGTGGTGGCCTTCCCACACGGCGGCAGCGGGCTGGGCGGGGTCGAGGACCGCTTCGTCTCGCCCTGGCTCGCCCGGTGCGATGCCGACTGGTGGATCGCCGAGCTTTACGGCTTTGTACGCGACATGGGCGCGACCACGGTGGCGACCGAGGTCAGCCGTTCGCTGATCGACGTCAATCGCGATCCCTCGGGCGCGTCGCTCTATCCGGGGCAGGCGACGACTGAACTTTGCCCCACCACCACGTTCGACGGCGATCCGCTGTACCGCGGGTTCGCGCCCGAGGAGGACGAGATCGCGTGGCGCCGCAAGACCTTTTTCGATCCCTATCACGCTGCATTGGCCGCCGAGATCGCGCGGCTGCGCGCGCAGCACCCGCGCGTCGTGCTTTACGATGCCCACTCGATCCGCAGCAGCATTACGCGCTTGTTCGAGGGGGAGCTGCCGCAGTTCAATCTGGGTACCAATGGCGGCACGACTTGCGATCCTGCGCTGGAGACCGTGCTGGCAAAGGTCTGCGCCAAGTCCGGCCACAGCTGGGTTGCCAACGGCCGCTTCAAGGGCGGCTGGACCACCCGGCATTACGCCGCGCCCGCAGACGGCGTCCATGCGGTGCAGATGGAACTGGCGATGCGCGGTTACTTGGACGAGCCCGACGCGCCCAATGAGGCCCGCTGGCCCAGCACGCGCAATGAAGCACCTGCCATTCTTCCCACCCTCAAGGCGCTGATCGGTGCCTGCCTGACCTTTGCCGAAGGACGCTGAACCATGACCCGTCTCGACAACAGCCGCGTGATCCGTGCCGCGACCGGGACCGAGCTGACTGCGAAAAGCTGGCTGACCGAAGCCCCTTTGCGGATGCTGATGAACAACCTTCACCCTGATGTCGCCGAGCGGCCCGAAGAGCTGGTGGTTTACGGCGGGATCGGCCGCGCCGCGCGCGATTGGGAAAGCTATGACAAGATCGTCGAAACCCTGCGGCGGCTGAACGACGACGAGACGCTGCTGGTCCAGTCGGGCAAGCCGGTGGGGGTGTTCAAGACCCACGCCGACGCGCCGCGTGTGCTGATCGCCAATTCGAACCTCGTGCCCAGGTGGGCGACGTGGGAACACTTCAGCGAGCTCGATAAGAAGGGCCTCGCAATGTACGGCCAAATGACGGCGGGAAGCTGGATTTACATTGGCACCCAGGGGATCGTGCAGGGCACTTACGAAACCTTCGTCGAAATGGGCCGCCAGCATTTCGGCGGCGATCTTGGCGGGCGCTGGCTGCTCACCGCCGGGCTCGGCGGGATGGGCGGGGCACAACCGCTCGCGGCGGTCATGGCGGGGGCGAGCTGCCTGGCGATCGAATGCCAGCGCAGCCGGATCGAGATGCGGCTGCGCACTGGCTATCTCGACCGCATGGCCGAAACGATTGATGAGGCGATGGGAATGATCGAGGCGGCGAAAAACAGCAATGCCCCGGTCTCGGTCGGCCTGCTCGGCAATGCCGCCGAAGTGCTACCCGAGATGCTCGCGCGCGGGATTCTGCCCGATCTGCTGACCGATCAGACCAGCGCGCACGATCCGGTCAATGGTTACCTCCCCGCCGGCTGGTCGGTAGCCGAATGGACCGAAAAGCGCGAGCGCGAGCCCGAGGTGGTCGCGAAGGCCGCCAAGGCGAGCATGGCGCGGCATGTCGAGGCGATGCTGGAATTCCAGAAGCGCGGCGTGCCGACCACCGACTATGGCAACAACATTCGCCAGGTCGCCTTCGATGAAGGCGTGGCCGATGCCTTTGCTTTCCCCGGCTTCGTCCCCGCTTATATCCGCCCGCTGTTCTGCCGCGGGATCGGGCCGTTCCGCTGGGTGGCGCTGTCAGGCGATCCGGAAGACATCTACAAGACCGACGCCAAAGTGAAGGAACTGATGCCGGACAACCCGGCGCTCCACCGCTGGCTCGACATGGCGCGGGAGAAGATCCAGTTCCAGGGGCTCCCGGCGCGGATCTGCTGGGTTGGCCTTGGCGATCGCCACCGGCTCGGCCTTGCCTTCAACGAGATGGTTGCCTCGGGCGAGCTCAAAGCCCCGGTGGTAATCGGGCGGGATCATCTCGATTCGGGCTCGGTCGCCTCACCCAACCGCGAGACCGAGGCGATGCGCGATGGTTCGGACGCGGTGTCAGACTGGCCCTTGCTTAACGCGCTGCTCAACTGTGCCAGCGGGGCGACCTGGGTCTCGCTGCACCATGGCGGCGGCGTGGGGATGGGCTATTCGCAGCACTCGGGAATGGTCATCATCGCCGATGGCACGCCCGAAGCAGCGCGGCGCTTGGCGCGCGTGCTTTGGAATGACCCAGCCACCGGGGTGATGCGCCACGCCGATGCGGGGTACGATATCGCACTCGATTGCGCGCGCGATCAGGGCCTCGACCTGCCCGGAATCCTTGCCTGAAGCATCCTCGGCTGAGTCAGTACAGCGATCCCGATTCGGCGGGGTGCTCGTTCATGTGCCGCTTGAAGCGGCTGCCCTGAGGGCTCATATTGAGCCACAAGGCGGCAATCGCCACCGCTGCGGCGGCATATAAGACATAGCGCATGGCGTGCTCCATCAGCGATGTCCCCTGGTCCACGCCGGAATGCGCGCTGCAGGATGAAGCCCGCCTTACCGCGCGCGGTAAAGCCTAATTAAGCAACCTTTGTAATGCGCTGCGGCTCAGGCGTGAAGGTCGGCCCATTCGGGATGCCGCTTGAATTGGGCGATGACATAGCTGCACTGCGGATCGATCCGAAAATGCTGCGTGCGGGCGTCGGCTATCAATGCCTCGAGCAACTTGCCTGCCACTCCGCGCCCGCCGATTTCGGGCGGGACCAGCGTATGGTCGGCGGCGCGCACATCGCCCTGCTGGGTCCAGGTCAGTCGCCCGATCACGCTGCTCCCGGCGACCGCAGCGTGATATTCACCGTGAGTGCCGGAATCGTGGCTGGTGATGGTGACGTCGTCCATGAAACCCTCCGAAGCTTGACGCGGCATGCCGCCGCCCGCAATGCAACATGGCGATGCAGTTCCTTTCCGACAATGCCGCCGCCGTGCACCCTCGCATATGGGACGCAATGCGTGCCGCCGATGCGCCGCAGCCGCCTTATGACAATGACGGGTTGAGCCTCGAACTCGACGCGAAGTTCACTGCGCTGTTCAGGCGGCCTTGCGCGGTGCTGTGGGTGGCCACCGGGACCGCGGCCAACTGCCTCGCGCTCGCCACCATGGTGCCGCCGCACGGCGGGGTGATCTGCCACCGCGAAGCCCATATCGAGACTGACGAGTGCGGCGCACCGGGGTTTTACACCCATGGCGCCAAGCTGATCCTGGCCGAGGGCGAGGGGGCGAAGCTGACCCCGGGGACCATCGACGCAGCGATCGGCGCGATCCGCAAAGACGTCCATCAGGTCCAGCCACACGCCATTTCGGTCACTCAGGCGAGCGAATATGGCCGTGCGTACCAACCGGCAGAGATGGTGCAAATTGCGGCAAAGGTAGTGCAGCACGGGCTCAAGCTGCACGTCGATGGCGCACGCTTCGCCAATGCCGTTGCCTTCCTGGGCTGCACCCCATGGGAGGCCTGCCAAGGCGCCGCCGCGCTGTCGTTCGGCTGCGTCAAGAACGGCGGGATGAGCGCCGAGGCACTGGTCTTCTTCGATATGGAGCTGGCCGGTCTCGCGCGGCTCAGGCGCAAGCGGGCCGGGCACCTGCAATCGAAAGGCCGGTTCCTGGCGGCGCAGTTGCTGGCGATGCTTGAGAACAACTTGTGGCTGGAAAATGCACGCACCGCCAATGCCGCTGCACAGAAATTGGGCCAGGCGGCGGCTAACCGCCTCATGCACCCGGTCGAGGCGAATGAACTGTTCCTGACGATGACCGCACCCGAGCGCGCGGCTTTGCGCGCTCAAGGCTTCAGCTTCTACGACTGGGGCGATAATGCCGCGCGGCTGGTCACCGCGTGGAACACCGATCCCGCGCATGCCGCAGCGCTGGCCGCAGCGATCGCCGCATTATGAGCGATGCCAGTGCCGCCCGCACCCGCGGGCTGATTGCCTTTGCCGTGACCACCTTGATCTGGGGCTCAACCTGGCTGGTGATCAAGACCCAGCTGGGCCCGGTGCCGCCGGCCTGGTCGGTGACATACCGGTTCAGCCTGGCCTGCCTCGGCATGTTCGTGCTCGCAATGGTCCGCGGCGAGCGGCTGCTGCTCGGGCGGCGCGGACTGCTGCTCGCGGGCGTGGTCGGGTTCTTTCAGTTTTTCGCCAATTTCCAGCTGGTTTATCAAAGCGAGCGCTATCTGACCTCGGGGTTGGTGGCGGTGATGTTTGCTTTGCTGATTGTGCCCAACGCCCTGTTTGCGCGCCTGTTCATCGGCGCGCAGGTCAGCCGGCGGTTTCTGCTCGGTTCGGCCATCGCGATGGGCGGGATCGGCTTGCTGATGCTCCACGAATTCCACATTGCGCCGACCGGCGGCGCGGTGCTGCTCGGTCTGGCGCTGGTGACCGGTGCGATCCTCAGCGCGTCGGCGGCCAATGTGCTGCAAGCCGGCGAGGCCGCGCGGCGCGAGGCGATCCCGGTGCTGCTGGCCTGGGCAATGCTGACCGGCTCGCTCGGCAATGCTGCCTATGCCTGGGTGACAACCGGGCCGCCGGTGATCAATCTCGCCCCGGCGTACCTCGCCGGGGTCGTCTATCTTGCGCTGATCGGCACGGTCCTGACCTTCCCGCTCTATTCGCTGCTGTTGCGCGATTGGGGCCCGGGCCGCGCGGCTTATAACAGCGTGCTGATCCCGGTGGTGGCGATGGCGCTGTCGACGCTGTTCGAGGGCTACCGCTGGACTTCGCTGGCGATTGGCGGTGCGGTGCTGGTACTGGCCGGGCTGATCGTGGCGCTAGGCGGTCGCCGCTAAGGCCGCCAGCCCTTCGCGGTACGTCGGGTAGCGCAGTTTCCAGCCGAGCAGGCGCTTGGCCTTGCCATTCGCGACGCGGCGATTCTCGTCGTAAAAGGCGCGGGCTTGCGGGCTGAGCCGCGCTTCTTCCAGCGAGAGCATGGGCGGCGGCGCAAGAGCCAGCAGCGCGCAGGCCGCTTCGATCACAGTGTTCTGGCTGGCGGGGAGATCGTCAGATAGGTTGTAGGCCCCCGGCGGTGCATCGAAAGCCGCAAGTGCGCCGCTGACAAGGTCATCGACATGCACCCGGCTGAACACCTGCCCAAGCAAGTCGATCCGCTGCGCCCGGCCTTCGCAGACCCGATCGAGCGCCGAGCGGCCGGGACCATAGATTCCCGGCAGCCGCAGCGCCCGCGCGCCACGTGCCAGCCATGCAGCATCGGCAACGCTGCGTGCGGTGCGGCGGCCTGTGCCAATCGGCGCGCTTTCATCGACCCAGGCTCCGCCGCAATCGCCGTAAACCCCGGTCGAGGACAGGTAGGTCAGCCGCTTGCCCGCCAGCGCCTGGCCGTAACGCTCCAGCACCGGATCGCCATCGGCGGCGGGCGGGACCGAGCTCAGCACCTGGTCGCTATCTGCCAGCGCCAGCCGCACCGCGCCGTCATCCTCGAAGGCCAGCGTGCCTGCGCGTCCGGTCGAGACGGCTTCCCATCCCCGCGCCTCGGCCGCAGCGGCGATCCGCCCGGCGCTGTAGCCCAGGCCAAAGATGAACAGGCGCGGACGCACCGGTCTGGCTTACTGCGGCTTCAATCCGGCCTGCGGCATCGGCGGGGGCACGACCATCTGCGCATCGGGCACATGGTCCTTCTTCCACTGCATGCTCATCCGCACGCGCGTTGCGCCCGAGGGATGGTCGAAGAACAGCAGTTCCTCGATGGGGCCGGGCTCGATCTTCCGGTACTCGGAAAGCTTCATTGCTGCCGAGGCAAATCCGTCGGGCTCTTGCGCGACATCGAGCCCGAAGGCATCAGCCTGACTTTCATCGACCCGGATCATGGTATTGGTGATCGGCGTGGCGAGGAGCCCCAGGATCGCAAACAGGATCCCCAGCACCGGCAGCGAGGCAGGATCGGCCAGATCGCGAATCCCCCAGCGCTCGCCGTATCGGGCAATCAAACCCGGGGCGAGGTGCGATACCAGAAACAGCGCGAGCGCGGCAAGGCACGACGTGAACAGCAAGCCCCACCAGGCGTGGTTCAATTTGTAGTGACCCATCTCGTGGCCCATCACCGCGGCAATTTCCTGCGGGGTGCTGCGGTTCAAAAGGTTGTCGTTGAGGCTGATCCGGATGGTCGGGCCGATCCCCGAGACATTGGCCGAAATCCGCTTGGTCTGCTTGCTCGCATCGAACAAGTAGATATGCTCGGCCGGGATTTGCTTGGACTGCGCCATTGCCACGATCCGGTCGCGCACCGGGCCGGCGGGGAGCTCGGTGTAGGTGTTGAACAGCGGCATGATGTAGACCGGCGCGAGCAGCGAGCCAATCGTGCCGAACAGGGTGACCACCCCGGTGGCAAGCAGCCACCAGTTCTTTGGATAGCGCCGGATCACCGCATAGATCGCCGCGATGATCAACGGTGCGATTACCAGAGAAATTGCCAGCCCCTTGAGCGCATCGAACATCCAGGCACCGAAGGTCTGGTTCATCAGCCCATATTGCCCCTCGCGGACGAAGCCGGTGTAGATCGACCATGGCAGGGTCAGCAGCCAGCCGACCAGACTATAGCCCAGCGCGGTCAGCCAGATGACTGGAACGCGGCGCTTGAACTTGCTTTCGGCAAAGGTGCGCAGCTTGGCGGTGAAGCGGAAATTGAGCAGCAGCCCATCGGTCAGCACCGAAACCAGGGTGCCCCACACGATCAGCCAGTAGCCGCCCTCAAAATAGGCGTCGCTCTTGGCCCGGGCCGGGCCTTGCAGCGTATCGAGCCAGGCCCGGGTCGCGGTTTCGACATCGAAGGCAGCGGCATGCGCGATGCTCGGAATCGCGAGCAGCGCCAGCGCGGCGAGCGACAGGAATTTTTGGCGCAATGGAGCCCCCTCTTGGTGTATTGCCTTGCCAAGACACTGCGCCGCCATGCGCAGTACTGTCAAGCGCAAGTTTGGGCTTGGCCTTGGGCGCTGCACCACCCTACAGTCGCGCGTTATGGATGCCACCCTCACCCCGCCCGCCGACGCTCCTCCCGCCGCCCCGCATCATCACGGCCCCAAGGTCATCCGCCGCGAGGACTATCAGCCGCCCGCATGGCTGGTGCCCGAAGTGGCATTGGCGTTCAATCTGGGGCTTGCGCAAACCCGCGTGGCGGCGACGCTCAAGGTCAGGCGCAACGGCGAGAGCCAGACCTTGCGCCTGAACGGCGACGGCCTCAGCCCCGCGGCAGTCCTGGTCGATGGCCAGCCGGTCAACCACTGGCGCATGGATGGTTACGACCTGCTGATCGAACTGCCCGGCGATGCTCACGAGGTTAGTGTCACGACTGAGATCGAACCTGCGCGCAACACCCAGCTGATGGGGCTCTATGGCTCGAACGGCATGCTCTGCACCCAGTGCGAGGCCGAGGGGTTCCGCCGCATCACCTTCTTCCCCGATCGGCCCGATGTGCTGTCGGTCTACTCGGTGCTGATGGAAGGCGAAAAGGCAGCCTTTCCGGTGCTGCTCTCCAACGGCAACTGCACCGCCACAGGCGCAGGCGAAGGCGGCGCGCACTGGGCCGAATGGCACGATCCTTGGCCCAAGCCGAGCTACCTGTTCGCGCTGGTCGCGGGTAATTTGGTTGCTAACCACGATAGCTTCACCACGATGTCGGGCCGCACGGTCGATCTCAATATCTGGGTTCGCGATGGCGATCAGGACCGCACCCATCATGCGATGGAGGCGCTCAAAGCCTCGATGAAGTGGGACGAGGAGACCTTCGGGCGTGAATATGACCTCGACCTGTTCAACATCGTCGCGGTTAGCGATTTCAACATGGGGGCGATGGAGAACAAGGGGCTCAACGTCTTCAACACCCGCTACATCCTCGCCGATCCCGAAACCGCAACCGATGGCGACTATGACGGGATCGAGGGCGTGGTCGCACACGAATACTTCCACAACTGGTCGGGCAACCGGGTGACCTGCCGCGACTGGTTTCAGCTAAGCCTCAAGGAAGGCTTCACCGTGCTGCGCGACCAGTTGTTCAGCCAGGACATGGGCAGCACCAGCGTCAAACGGATCGAGGACGTGCGGATGCTGCGCGCCGCCCAGTTCCCGGAAGATTCGGGGCCATTGGCGCACCCGATCCGGCCCGACAGCTATCAGGAGATCTCCAACTTCTACACCGCCACGATCTACAACAAGGGCGCCGAGGTGATCCGCATGATGCGGACCATGGCGGGCGAGCAGCGGTTCCGCGCCGGGACCGACCTGTATTTTGACCGCCACGACGGCGAAGCGGCAACCTGCGAAGATTTTGTTGCGGCGATCGAGGCTGGGGCGGGGCTCGACCTTACCCAGTTCCGCCTGTGGTACAGCCAGGCCGGGACTCCCAAGGTGACCGCGACACTAACGCATGAAGACGATATCGCGACCTTGACCCTGACCCAGGCGGTGCCCGACACCCCGGGGCAAGCGGGCAAGCAGCCAATGGTGATTCCGTTGCGGCTCGCCCTGTTCGATCGCGCGAGCGGCCAGCATCGGGGCGAACAGCTCGTCGTGCTTGACCGCGCCGAGATGCAGTTCGCCTTTCCCGGCTTTGCCGCCCGCCCGGTGCTCTCTTTGAACCGCGGCTTCTCCGCTCCGGTGCAGATCGGCAGCGATATCAGCGCCAGCGATCTCGTTTTCCTCGCCGCGCATGATGACGATCCCTTCGCGCGGTACGAGGCGTTGCAGCAGCTCGTCGTCCAGCATCTGGTCGCCGACATTTCGGGCGGCATGCTGTGCGGCGCCGAACGCGATGCCGCCCGCGAGGACATCGTCCGCGCCTTTAAGGCGGTAATCGAGGATCCAGCGCTGGATGATCTGATGCGCGGCGAATTGATGATCCTGCCCGGCGAGGGCTACCTGGCCGAACAGTTCGCTGCGGCCGATCCCGGGGCAATCCGCGCTGCCCGTGAAAGCCTCAAGGCTGAGCTTGGCGGCAAGCTTGAAGCGGAACTTGCGGCGCTGCATCAGCGTGCCCTGTCGGTTCCCTACAGCCTGTCTGCCGAGGCGCGCGGCGCGCGCAAGCTCAAGACCCAGGCCTTGGCCCTGCTAGCTGCGGGCGCGCCGGTACGGGCGGCAGGGCTGGCTGCCGCGCAGTTCGATGCGGCTGACAACATGACCGATCGCCAAGGCGCCTTGATGGTGCTGTGCGGCCTCGACACGCCGCAGCGCGATGAAAAGCTCGCCGCGTTCCATCAGCGCTTTGCCGGCAACGCGCTGGTCATCGACAAGTGGTTCTCGTTGCAGGCCGGATCGCTGCACCCGCAGGTGCTCGATCATGTTCGCGCGCTCGCTTCGCACCCCGATTTCACCATGAGCAACCCTAACCGGGTGCGCGCGCTGTATATGGCGATGGCGGGCAATCCGGGCGCTTTCCATGACGCGAGCGGGGCGGGCTTCCGGATCATCGCCGATCTGATCTTGGCGCTCGATCCGGTAAACGCGCAGACCGCGGCGCGCTTTGTTGCGCCGCTGGGCCGGTGGCGGCGGATCGATGCGAAGCGTGCCGCGCTGATGCGCGCCGAACTGGAACGAATCGTCGCCGGGCCTGGGCTGTCGAAGGATTCATTCGAACAGGTGAGCAAGAGCCTTGGCTGATCACCCCGAACTCTTTCGCAGCGATGTGCTGGCGGGCGTGCCGCATGGCTTCCTTGGGCGGCGCGGCGGCCGCTCGACCGGTTTGGTCGCCGGGCTCAATGCCGGTCTCGGCTCGGGCGATGACGAGCGTGCGGTGGCGGGTAACCGGATGCTGGCGGTGGGTGCCGTGCTGCCCGGCGCGCGGCTGGTCAGTGTGTTTCAGGTTCATTCGCCCGATTGCATCACGGTCAGCGTGCCCTGGGCCGACGATCGCCGCCCGCAGGCCGACGCAATGGCCACCGCGCGGCCCGGGCTGGTGCTCGGCGTGGTCACTGCCGACTGTGCGCCGGTGCTGCTGGCGGACCGCGCGGCTGGCGTGATCGGCGCAGCGCATACCGGGTGGAAGGGGGCACTCGCCGGGGTGACTGACAACACGATTGCCGCGATGGAGGCATTGGGGGCAAAGCGCAGCCGGATCGCCGCCGCGATTGGTCCGTGCATCGCGCAGGCAAGTTACGAAGTCGATCAGGGTTTTGTCGACCGGTTCTGCGCCGATGACCGGGTCAACGCGCGGTTCTTTGCGGCTGGCGCCGCGGGCCATGCGCAGTTCGATCTTGAAGGCTATGTCGCGGCGCGGCTGGAGGCCGCGGGAATCGGCCCTATCGACAAGCTCGGGCTCGACACCTACCCCGATCCGGCGCGGTTCTATTCGTTCCGCCGCGCAACCCACTTGCACGAACCCGACTATGGCCGCCAGATCTCGCTGATCGGCTTGGCCTAGCGAGATGCAAAGCCCGCAACGACCCTGCACAAATAGACAGTTGGCAGGGGCATGGCCCTCGTCTATCAGGCGCGCCAATCGGGCCGTTCACCCGACACTTGCGGGGCACGAACGGTTCGAATAGGGGCTTTGCCAAGCAGAATTTGCCAAGCAGAATTTGATTGGGTCCGACTGGATGCGCGCGAACGGCGCAAAGAGTGGACCGGCAGAACAGTACAGGATCGGTTCGACCATGTCTGACGACGACAACAACGGTACCCCGGAAGACGGTGTCCGTCGGCGCGATTTCATCAACATTGCGGCAGTCAGCGCGGCCGGAGTTGGCGGGGTAACCGTCCTCTATCCGCTAATCAGCCAGATGTGGCCGTCGGCTGATGTGCTCGCCGAAAGCTCGGCCGAGATCGATCTTTCCGCAATTGCCCCGGGGCAGGCGATCAAGGCGCTGTTCCGCAAGCAGCCACTGTTCGTGCGCAACCTCACGCCCAAGGAAATCGCCGAAGCCAAGGCCGTGCCGCTCAGCGAACTGCGCGATCCGCAAAGCCTGGAAGACCGTACGGTCAACGCCGACAAGAACAAAAAGGGCAAGGAAAACTGGCTCATCACCATGGGCGTCTGCACGCACCTCGGCTGCGTGCCGCTGGGTGCGGGGCCAGGTGAAGAGGCCAGCCGCGGCGCGTTTGGCGGCTATTTTTGCCCGTGCCACGGCTCGACCTACGATACCGCCGCGCGCATTCGCAAGGGTCCGGCTCCCAAGAACTTGCAAGTGCCGCCGTACGAATTCACGTCAGACACCGTCGTCAAGATCGGTTGAGGTAGACCACGATGAGCTTCCCCTGGGCAAAGCAGTACACTCCCAGCCATCCCGCAATGGTTTGGCTCGATGAGCGACTCCCGCTTCCACGCCTGATCTACGGCGCGGTTGGCGGCGGCTATGAAGTGCCGCGCAACCTCAACTATTTCTGGAACTTTGGCTTCATGGCCGGGCTGTGCCTGGTCATCCAGATCGTCACCGGCATCGTGCTGGCGATGCATTTCGCCCCGAACACCGGGCTTGCCTTCGATTCGACCGAGCATATCATGCGCGACGTCAACTGGGGCTGGATGCTGCGCTACGCCCACTCGAACGGCGCGGCGATGTTCTTCGCGGTCATTTACCTGCACATTTTCCGCGGGTTTTATTACGGCTCGTACAAGGCCCCGCGTGAGATGATCTGGCTTCTGGGCGTGGTCATCTTCCTGCTGATGATGGCCACCGCCTTCATGGGCTATGTGCTGCCGTGGGGCCAGATGTCCTACTGGGCGGCGCAGGTGATCACCGGCTTCTTCACCGCCTTCCCGCTGGTTGGCGATACTGTGAAGGAATGGCTGCTCGGCGGTTTCGCGCCCGATAATGCGACGCTCAACCGCTTCTTCTCGCTGCACTTCCTGCTGCCCTTCGTGATCCTGGGCGTGGTTATCCTGCACATCTGGGCGCTGCACATCCCGGGCTCGTCCAACCCCACCGGGGTCGAAGTGAAGAGCCAGAGCGACACCGTGTCATTCCACCCCTACTACACGGCCAAGGATGGCTGGACGGTCGGGCTGTTCATGGTGATCTACGGCCTGTTCGTGTTCTATATGCCCAACAGCCTCGGTCACCCGGACAACTACATCCCGGCAAACCCGATGCAGACCCCGGCACACATCGTGCCCGAATGGTACTTCTGGCCGTTCTACGCGATCCTGCGCAGCTTCACCCAGCCGCTGCTGTTCTTCCCGGGCAAGCTGATGGGCGTGCTGGCTATGTTCGCGGCAATCCTGGTGTGGTTCATCATGCCCTGGCTCGACAGATCACCGGTCCGTTCGGCAACCTACCGCCCGCTGTACCGCAAGTTCTTCTGGGCGCTGGTGGTCGACGTGCTGGTGCTGGGCTACTGCGGTGTCTCGCCGCCGGAACAACCGTACATCCTGATCGCGCAGCTCGCGACGATCTATTACTTCGCCCACTTCTTCATCATCGTGCCGCTGGTTTCGTCGATCGAACGGCCCGAGCCACTGCCCTTCTCGATCACCGAATCGGTGCTCGGACACGATGGGCAGGCCGCGCTGGCGGCCAAGGCCTGAACCCGGAAAGAGCGAAAGAACAAAGCCATGATCCGCATCTTGTCCATCCTCGCCGGTATTTTCTTCATCCTGGGTCTGGTCTGGTCGATGACCATCGACTCGATCGCCTTCGCCACCGACGGCTGGCCGACCAGCGCCGAGAAGGAATTCCATGAAGAGCATCCCAAGGCGCTCTCGCTGTCTAGCGACGGCCCGTTTGGCAAGTTTAACAAGCAGCAGCTGCAGCGCGGCTATGCGGTCTATTCGAACGTTTGTGCGCAGTGTCACAGCGTCAAGCACGTCGCCTATCGCGATCTGACCGCGCTCGGCTACAGTGAGAACGCGATCAAGGCGATTGCCGCCAAGGCAACGATCAACGCCAAGGATCCGCTGAGCGGCGAAATGAAGGATCGTCCGGGCCAGCCGGCGGATCACTTCCCGCCGGTCGTCTATGGCGGCAAGGGCATTCCGCCTGATCTGTCGCTGATCACCAAGGCGCGTCATGGCGGCGCGCCTTATGTCTACTCGCTGATTACCGGTTATGCGACGGTCCCGGCCGCGCTTACCGCGAAGTACAAGGATTTCACCATTCCGAGCGAGGCCAATGGTCTGCATTACAATCCGTACTTCGCCAACCTCAACATCGCGATGCCGCCGCCGCTCGCTTCGGACGATCTGGTGACCTATTCGGACGGCACCAAGGCGACCAAGGACCAGATGGCGCAGGACGTTTCAGCGTTCCTCGTCTGGACTGCCGAGCCCAAGCTTGAAGCCCGTCACCAGACCGGTTTCATGTGGGTCGGGCTGATGCTGTTCGTGACGGTCTTGTCGTTCATGGCCTACCGCAACATCTGGTCCGGCACGAAGCACTAAGCCTTTCGGCAAATCAAACAGGCCCTTGGACCCTCGCGTCCGGGGGCCTTTTTGCTGGCGCAAGCGGATTGACCGGAAGGCACGGCTGACGCATAGGGTCCCGCGCCCGAGGCATCTGGCACTCGCGGGTATAGCTTAGTGGTAAAGCACCAGCCTTCCAAGCTGGCTATGCGGGTTCGATTCCCGCTACCCGCTCCAACTTCCTGTCCGCTGATGTTCGTATCTGTCTGGACAATCCCTAAAAAACTGCCATATTCTAGCGCTTAGTTGGCCGCTTGTGTCCGATCGCGTTCACTAAGAGCCACCAGCTTTCGGGGGCCATAGTGGGGGCCATGGGCCGGGGGTCACTCGGATTGGCTCCAAGATGGGGGCCATTGTTCAAGAAAGTGGCGGAATATGGCGCTTACCGACGTGGCGATCCGAAATGCCAAACCACGAACTAAGCCTTACAAAATGGGCGACGCGCTGGGGCTCTTCCTGCTGGTGCAGCCGACCGGAGGCAAGCTTTGGCGGGTTAAATATCGGGTGGATGGCAAGGAAAAGAAGCTGGGTCTTGGCACCTACCCCGAAGTCAGCCTGGCCGAAGCCCGCAAGCGCCGTGACGATGCGCGTGAGGCGATGGCAGCTGGTAAAGACCCTTCCCGCGAAAAACAGCGCGATAAGGTGCGGGCGAGGCTAGGGGCGGACAACACGTTTGGGGTCATATCTGCCGAGTATTGCAAGAAGCGGCGGCGCGATGGTGCAAAGGCTTGGGCACCAGCCACGGCTGTTCGCAGTGAATATCTTCTGTCCCTGCTGAAGCCTGCCTTGGGGGCCATGCCGATCGCAGAAATCGAGCCTGCCGACGTTCTGGGGGCCATTCGCAAGATGGAGAGCAAGGGCAAGCTGGAGAGCGCGCGACGGACACTGCAATTGGCCAGCGCAGTTTTCCGTTATGCGGTTGCGACGGCGCGGTTGGCATCGGACCCAACACGCGATCTGCGCGGCGCGCTGACTGCCCCCACTGTTACACATTACGGTGCTGTCACTGACGTTAGCCGAGTTGGGCAACTTTTGCGCGCCATTGATGGCTATAAGGGGCAGGGCTTTACCAAACTGGCATTGCAGATTGCCCCGCATGTGTTTGTTCGCCCGGGCGAGTTGCGCCATGCCGATTGGAACGAGATTGATCTGGACGGCGCGCTGTGGATCATACCGGCGGAAAAGATGAAAATGCGCAAACCGCACCATGTCCCGCTGTCGCGTCAAGCCGTCGCCTTGTTTCAGGAGGTGAGGTCAGTCACCGGGCCAGCCGGTTATGTTTTCCCATCCATCCGCACCCGTTCGCGCCCGATGAGTGAAAATACTATCAATGCCGGACTGCGACGGCTGGGCTACGCCAGTGACGAAATGACCGCGCATGGTTTCCGGGCTATGGCTTCCACGCTGCTGAACGAAAGCGGAAAATGGCACCCCGACGCCATCGAGCGCGCCTTGGCCCATGGTGACACCGACAAGGTGCGCGCGGCATATCATCGGGGAGCGCATTGGCAGGAACGATTGGAAATGGCGCAATGGTGGTCAGACTACCTCGACCAGCTGCGGAAAGGGGCGGACATTGTGCCCTTTCCCGAAAGGGGGTCGGGATAATCCAAACGCGCCTTGGCGCCTGGTCCCCGGCAGGTTAAGCCTTGGTTGAAGTCAGGGGGATTCATGCGCTTAGGCTGGGATGAAATCAAACGGCGCGCTAAGGGGTTTAGCGATGAATGGAAGGATGCGCATTACGAGCGCGGCCAGACCCAGACATTCTACAATGAATTTTTCGAGATTTTCGGGATCAAGCGCAAACAGGTTGCAGTCTATGAGCAGCGGGTAAAGCTGCTGAACAACCGTCATGGCTTCATTGACCTGTTCTGGCCCGGCACGTTGCTGGTTGAACAGAAAAGCGCCAGCCTCGACCTTGGTCGGGCGCAGGGGCAGGCGCTCGATTATGTGGAAGGTATCCACCCCTCGCTCCAGCCGCGCTGGGTGCTGTCATGCGATTTCCAGACGTGGGTGTTGCTGGACCTTGAAACGCGCAAGGAACTGAAATTCCGCCTCGCCGATCTGCACAAGCATATCACCGAGTTTGATTTCATGCTGGGCCGCAAGGTCAGCTTTGAAACGCAGGCGGGCGTCACCATCAAGGCTGCGGAATTGATGGGCAAGTTGCACGACGCGCTGGAAGAGAGCGGCTACGTCGGGCATGATCTGGAGCAATTACTTGTCCGCCTGTTGTTCTGCCTGTTTGCCGATGATACGGGCATATTTCAGCCGAAGGACATATTCCTCCAGCTTGTCGAGAATGACACCAAGCCCGATGGCAGCGATGTGGGCCGAGTGCTCAATGACCTGTTCGACGTGCTCGATACGCCCGAAAATGCCCGCCAGAGCACCCTGAAAGCTGAACTGAACGCCTTTCCCTATGTGAATGGCCGATTGTTTGCTGAGCGCGTCCGCACGCCCCATTTCACAGCTGCGATGCGCGACCACCTACTGGCCGCGGCGCGGCATGATTGGTCCGGCGTTTCGCCCGCCATTTTTGGCTCGCTGTTCCAGTCTGTGATGGATGCCAAACAGCGCCGGGCCAAGGGCGCGCATTATACGACCGAGGCCAATATCCTGAAGGTCATCGGCCCACTGTTTCTGGATGATCTGAAGGCGGAACTGGGGACGATCATCGTGCGCAAAACCGGACGCGAAAAGGAACTCGACAAGTTTCTGACCAAGCTGATCGGGTTGACCTTTTTTGACCCTGCATGCGGCTGCGGTAATTTCTTAGTCATCGCATATCGTGAAGTGCGGCGGCTGGAACTAGCTGCGTTGGAAGCGCGGTGGCCCAAGCAGCTTACCGATATAGGCGATGAACGTCGGCAGGGCGTCCTTGATCCCGGCATGCTATCGCGCGTTACT
>JAYUCG010000129.1:0-9309 GCA_043740455.1 Novosphingobium sp.
GGTCGAAGCAATAAAAAGTATCATTAAACTGGTGCTGGGAATGCATCTGTAATGCCCAAACGCACTGACATCTCCTCGATCCTCGTCATTGGCGCTGGCCCGATCATCATCGGTCAGGCCTGCGAATTCGACTATTCGGGCACCCAAGCGATCAAGGCGCTGAAGGAGGAGGGCTACCGCGTGGTCCTGGTCAACTCCAACCCAGCGACGATCATGACCGACCCGGACATGGCGGATGCGACCTATATCGAGCCGATCACCCCCGAAGTGGTCGCCGCGATCATCGAGAAAGAGCGGCCAGATGCGCTGCTGCCAACAATGGGCGGGCAGACTGCGCTCAACACCGCGCTGGCGCTGTTCAACGACGGCACGCTCGATAAATACGGCGTGACCATGATCGGCGCCGATGCCGATGCGATCGACAAGGCCGAAGACCGGATGCGGTTCCGCGAGGCGATGACCAAGATCGGGCTGGAGAGTGCACGCTCCGGCATCGCGCACAATGTCGATGAGGCGTTTGCCGTGCTCGAACGAACCGGCTTGCCCTCGATCATCCGCCCGAGTTTCACCCTCGGCGGAACTGGCGGCGGGGTGGCGTATAACAAGGCCGAGTTCGAGCAGATTGTGAAGTCCGGCATCGATGCCTCTCCAACCAATGAGGTTCTGATCGAGGAATCGCTGCTCGGCTGGAAAGAATTCGAGATGGAAGTCGTGCGTGACCGTAACGACAACTGCATCATCATCTGTTCGATCGAGAACGTCGATCCGATGGGGGTCCACACCGGCGATTCGATTACCGTCGCGCCCGCGCTGACGCTGACCGACCAGGAATACCAGATCATGCGCAACGCCAGCATTGCGGTGCTGCGCGAGATCGGGGTCGAGACCGGCGGATCGAACGTGCAGTTCGCGGTCAATCCCGCCGATGGCCGCCTGATCGTGATCGAGATGAACCCGCGCGTGTCGCGTTCGTCTGCGCTGGCCTCGAAGGCGACCGGCTTCCCGATCGCCCGCGTCGCGGCCAAGCTGGCGGTGGGCTTCACGCTTGATGAGTTGACCAACGAAATCACCGGCGCAACCCCGGCGAGTTTTGAGCCGAGCATCGACTATATCGTGACCAAAATCCCGCGGTTTGCGTTCGAGAAGTTCAAGGGCGCCGAACCGCTGCTGTCGACTGCGATGAAATCGGTCGGCGAGGTCATGGCGATCGGCCGCAACTTCAAGGAATCGATGCAGAAGGCCTTGCGCGGCCTTGAAACCGGGCTCGACGGGTTCAACCGCATGCTGGCGCTTGAAGGCGCGGACCGCGATGCGATCACCGCCGCACTGTCACGCCAGACCCCCGACCGGCTGCTGATCGCCGCACAGGCCTTCCGCGAAGGCTTCACGCTCGAAGAAATTCACAGCATCACCAATTACGATCCGTGGTTCCTGCGCCACATCGAGGAAATCATCGCGGAAGAAGCCGCCATCATGCGCGATGGCCTGCCCAACGATGCCGCGGGCCTGCGCCGCCTCAAAGCGATGGGCTTTTCCGACAAGCGCCTCGCCGTGCTGGCAGTGCGCGGCGTGGGCGTGGCTGGCGGGATGGGCGAAACCAGCGCCAAGCGCTCCGGCTTGCTCCACGACGCCCTGCGCGCAATGGCCGGGGCGACCACCGAGGCCGAAGTGCGAGCGCTGCGCACCAAGCTTGGAGTCCATCCGGTGTTCAAGCGGATCGACAGCTGCGCCGCCGAATTCGAGGCGATCACGCCGTATATGTACTCGACGTATGAGGCGCCGCTGTTCGGCGCTGATGGTTCTGGCCCAGAGGACGAGGCGATGCCGAGCGACCGCCGCAAAATCGTCATCCTGGGCGGCGGACCCAACCGGATCGGGCAGGGGATCGAGTTCGATTACTGCTGCTGCCACGCCTGCTACGCGCTCGAGGAAGTCGGCTTCGAGACGATCATGATCAACTGCAACCCGGAAACGGTGAGCACCGATTATGACACCTCGGACCGGCTCTATTTCGAACCGCTCACGACAGAGGACGTGCTCGAAATCCTGCGGGTCGAGCAGCAGAACGGCGAACTGGTGGGCGTGATCGTGCAGTTCGGCGGGCAGACCCCATTGAAGCTTGCGCAGGCGCTGGAAGACGCGGGCATCCCGATCCTCGGCACATCGCCCGATGCGATCGATCTGGCCGAAGACCGTGAGCGCTTTGCCAAGCTGGTCAATGACCTGGGCCTCAAGCAGCCGCTCAACGGCATCGCCCGCAGCCGCGACGAGGCAGTCGCGGTGGCCAATCGCATCGGTTTTCCGGTGCTGATGCGGCCGAGCTATGTGCTGGGCGGCCGCGCGATGGAGATCGTCGACAGCATCGCGCAGCTCGATAACTACATCACGACCGCGGTTTCGGTCTCGGGCGACAGCCCGGTGCTGATCGACCAGTACCTGCGCGATGCGATTGAATGCGATGTCGATGCGCTGTGCGACGGCGAAGAGGTTGTGGTCGCGGGCGTGATGCAGCACATCGAGGAAGCCGGGATTCACTCAGGCGACAGCGCCTGCACCCTTCCGCCGTACAATTTGCCCGCCGAGATCATCGCCGAGATGGAGCGTCAGGCTGAGTTGCTGGCCTTGGCGCTCGGCGTCAAAGGCCTGATGAACATCCAGTTCGCGGTGAAAGACGGGGACGTTTACCTGATTGAGGTCAACCCGCGCGCCAGCCGCACCGTGCCGTTCGTGGCCAAGGCAATCGGCCAGCCGGTGGCCAAGGTCGCTGCGCGGGTCATGGCGGGGGAGAAACTCAGCACCTTCCCGCCGTTCAAGCGGACCTTCGATTACATATCGGTCAAGGAAGCGGTGTTCCCGTTCGCGCGGTTTGCCGGGGTCGATCCGGTGCTCTCGCCCGAAATGAAATCGACTGGCGAAGTGATGGGGATCGACGCGACTTTCCCGATCGCCTTTGCCAAGAGCCAGCTTGGCGCAGGGACGCGGCTGCCCGAGGGCGGGACGGCGTTCGTCTCGGTCAAGGACAGCGACAAGCCGGTGATCTTGCCAGCGGTGCGCCAACTGATCGAGCGCGGCTTTACTGTGATCGCCACCGGCGGGACTCAGCGCTACCTCGCCGAAGCCGGTTTGCCGGTGGAGCTGGTCAACAAGGTTGCCGAAGGCCGGCCGCATATCGTCGACAAGATCATCGATGGGCAGATTGCGTTGATTTTCAACACCACGGAAGGGTGGCAGAGCCTCAAGGACTCGCAATCGATCCGCGGTTCGGCGCTGACCGGCAAGGTCCCGTACTACACCACGGCGGCGGCATCGGTGGCGGCGGCGCAGGCAATTGCGGCCTTGGAGGGCGCAAAGCTTGAAGTCCGGTCGTTGCAGGATTATTATAGCAGCTGAGCAATCGCGTTTTTCCGCCAAAAGCGACTGGTTCCGCCCGCAGCCCGATGGCGCGGGGGAAAGTTCTAGTCGCTGCGAACGGGACGACTGCAGGAGGAATTGGTAATGGCAAGTGTCGAAAAGCTGCCGATGCTGGCGGAAGGCTATGAACGCCTGATCGCCGAGCTGAAGGCGCTACGCGTAGAACGGCCGCTGATCGTTGATGCGATCGAAGAAGCGCGCGCGCACGGTGACTTGTCGGAAAACGCGGAATACCACGCCGCCAAGGAACGCCAGGGCCAGGTCGAGATGATGATCTCCGACCTTGAGGACAAGGTCAGCCGCTCGCAGATTGTCGATCCGACCTCGCTGTCAGGCGACAAGGTGATCTTCGGCGCGACTGTCAGCCTGCTCGATGATGACGAAAAGCCGGTGAAATACCAGATCGTCGGGCCGTATGAGGCCGACGCCAAAGTCGGTCGGATCAGTTACAATTCGCCACTTGGCAAGGCGCTGATCGGGCGCAAGGCCGGGGAAGAAATCGAAGTGACTGTGCCCTCGGGCGACAAGTTCTACGCGGTCGAGAAGATCGAATTCGTCTGAGGCCTCGGCCTCAGCGCTTGAGCATGTCGGGCTGAAGCAGGCGGTGCAGGTGCACCACCACGTACTTCATTTCGGCATCGTCGATGGTGCGCCGTGCGGCGCTGCGCCAGGCTTCTTCGGCGCTGGTGTAGTCGGGAAACACCCCAACGAAATCGATCGCATCGAGGTCTTCGAATTCGACCGTTTGCGGGTCAATGACCCGGCCGCCGAATACGAGGTGCAATTTCTGTTCCGACATGCGCGCTGTTTCCCGGGAGGAGAGAAAGCGCGCCCATAGTCAGCCCGCGCGCTACGCGCAAGCGGGCGAGTCCGTAGTGTTACGTTTACTTTCGCAACCGGACCACTGCCTTGATCGCTTCTCCGGCAAGCCTTGTGCCGCGGCTGCGAACGGTCTTGCTTGCTGAGACGGCGCGCTGGCGCAGCGGAGCGGTGCCTTCTTCAAGCATGGCCAGGCCGTCATGGGCGGCCTCTCCGGCGGCGTCACGGGCCTGGCGGCCATAGGCGAGGCCAAGTTCTGCGGCGACCGTGACAATTCCCATGGCGCGCTTGGCAGTCTTGCCGGCAAACTTGCGCGGCAGCATGGCCGCAACCAGCACGCCAAGGCCCAGCCCGGCGGCAATCGTGAGCCAGGGGTATTCGCGCGCCAGACTGCGATAGTCTTCGGGCGGATAACGATCGGGCAGGGGATCGCGGCGCGGATGCGCGGGCAGGGTGTCGCTTTCGCGCGTCATGCGTTCCTGTGAAGCGGCAATGCGTTTGGCAACGCGGTCACGGCGGAGATCGATCTTGCTCACTCGGAGTTACTCCTCATCGGCCCGTCCGTTATCGGTTGCGTGCTGAACCACTTCTGACTGGTCCCCGAACCGCCGGGCGATCAGTCGGCCCAGCGGGCCTCGCAAGCACCAAACCAGCAAGAGGCCAATCGTTCCCGCGATGACCGGTTTGTTTTCGCGCGCGACTGCTACCCCGGTCGCGAGCGTATCTTCGAGCTCGCCCGTCACCTTGTCCTTGATCCGTCCGCCGATACCGCGTGCGGTCAGGTCCGACTTGACCTGACCTGTGCCGCGTTCAACCAATTGACGCGCTGCGTTGCGATTGACGCGGTCCGCGATCAGGCGTTGTTCGGCGTCGCTCATGGTTCGGCGTCATCGGCGAGTAGCGCGCTCATCCGCTTCCACCGGCGACTGGCGGCAAGCGCGGAGAGCCCAGCGGCGAGGAGCAGCGCGAGCACGGTCACAGCCGTGGCCGCCCAAGCCCCGATCATCTCGCTTAGACCGAGCACCACGCCTAAAACCAATGCCATCAGCGCAAAGAACACCAACGCCAGCGCCAGCGCGCCCCAGCCGGTAATGCCCTTGATCCCGGCTCCGGCCACTGCGGCGCGCGATTTCTGGTAAGCGAACTCCGCCTCAAGCAAGGTCCGCCCATCACTGGCAAGCTGCCTGACATCGTCAACCAGCGACCGCTCAGCGTCGGTTTCGGGTTTCAATAGGGGCGGGGACGGATCATCCATGGCCAGCCGACATGGCGCGCCGCAGCACGCCCTGTCAATCGGTCTGGATCAGTCTTCCGACGAGCCGCCACGGAACAGCCGGGCCAGGAAGAAACCGGCTACCGCAGCGATGCCGACGGCAAGGCCCGGGCTCTTGCGGACGAATTGGCGCGCGTCGTCGCCCAGTTCGTTCAGGTTCTTCGATTCGATCTTGGCCGCAGTTTCCTGCATCGACCGGGCGGCGGTCCGGGCATAGTCGCCATAGCGGGTGCCGAGCTTCTCATCGATCGCCCCGGCATTATCCGACACGATTTTGCCGAGGCCCGCGATTGCATCGCTGGTCCGGGCCTTGCCATCCTTGGCCAGATCGCCGGCCTTGCCGCGCGCCTGTTCCGCCATGACCTTGGCTTCTTCGACCCAATCGGCGCCCTTGGCGGCAACCTGTTCGCGATAAATACCGGCCTTGGCCTGGGCTTCCTTGCCGAGCACTGCGGCACCCGCGCGGGCTTCGTCGATCGCCTTGGAGAACTTGGCCTTGGCTTCGGCAGTTGCGGGCTTCGGCGCGGCTGCGGGCTTATTGGGTGCAGCAGGTTTCTTGGCTGCGGCAGGCTTCTTGGCGGGAGTGTCGGCCATTTTGGTACCCTTCTAATGCAATTGCCCGCGGGGGCGGAGCGCTTTGAACTATGTGGACATCAATCCGGCAGCGTTCAAGTGGTTCCCCAACGACGCTGCATAGCAATGCATCTTGCGGGGCGCGGCGGCGCTGCTAAGGCGCGCAGCAGTCACTTACGGCCGACAAGGAACCGCCATGACCACCATCATCGACATCCACGCCCGCGAAATTCTCGACAGCCGGGGCAGCCCGACAGTGGAAGTCGATGTGTTGCTCGACGACGGCAGCTTCGGCCGCGCGGCAGTCCCTTCGGGCGCATCGACCGGCGCACACGAGGCGGTCGAACTGCGTGACGGCGACAAGTCGCGCTACCTCGGCAAGGGCGTGCTCAAGGCGGTTCAGGCGGTCAACGACGAAATCACTGACGCGATTCTGGGTCTCGACGCCGAAGACCAGCGTGACATCGACCATGTCATGATCGAACTCGACGGGACCGAAAACAAGGCCCGGCTTGGCGCCAACGCGATCCTCGGCACCAGCCTCGCCGTGGCCAAGGCCGCCGCCAACGCGCGCGGTCTGCCGCTCTATTCATACATCGGCGGGGTTTCCGCGCACGTCCTGCCGGTGCCGATGATGAACATCATCAACGGCGGCGAACATGCCGATAATCCGATCGACTTCCAGGAATTCATGATCGTGCCGGTCGGCGCGCCGAGCTTGGCCGAAGCCGTGCGGTGGGGTTCGGAGATTTTTCACACGCTGAAGAAGGGCCTCCATGAGAAGGGCCTCGCTACTGCGGTTGGCGACGAAGGCGGGTTCGCGCCGAACCTGTCGAGCACCCGCGCCGCGCTCGACTTCATCATGGAATCAATCGCCAAGGCGGGCTTCAAGGCTGGTGAAGAGGTTGCACTGGCGCTCGATTGCGCGGCCACCGAATTCTTCAAGAACGGCAAGTACGAGATCAGCGGAGAAGGGCTTTCGCTCAGCCCCCACGAAATGGCCGATTATCTTGCCGCGCTCGCGCGGGACTACCCGATCCGCTCGATCGAGGACGGCATGGGCGAGGACGATTTCGAAGGCTGGAAGGCGATCACCAACTTGATCGGCGACAAGGTCCAGCTGGTCGGCGATGACCTGTTCGTGACCAACCCCAAGCGGCTCACCATGGGTATCGACATGGGGCTGGCCAACTCGTTGCTGGTCAAGGTCAACCAGATCGGCTCGCTGTCGGAAACGCTCGACGCGGTCAGCATTGCGCAGCGCGCCGGATACACCGCGGTGATGAGCCACCGTTCGGGCGAGACTGAGGACGCGACCATTGCCGACCTCGCGGTGGCGACCAACTGCGGCCAGATTAAGACCGGCAGCCTCGCGCGGTCGGACCGGCTCGCCAAGTACAACCAGCTAATCCGTATCGAGGAAGAGCTGGGCGACGCGGCGCATTATGCCGGGGCTGGGGCTTTCAAGCGCCTCGGCTGAACCTCGGCGCGCTTGCCAAGCGCCCCAGCGCAGCTTAATCGATCGCTTAAACAAGCCGGCGCAAAGTTCGGCTGGGAGAGCGCATGGCTGGGTTTCCGACGCATCCGGGCGAAGTAACGCCAGATTGGCTGAACGTGCAGCTGGAGGCTGCCGGGTCATTGGATGGTGCGCGTGTCACGGCGGCCGAATGGCAGGCGATCGGTACCGGCCAAGTCGGCGATTCGGCGCGGTTCGACCTGACTTACGACCGCGTGACGAGCGCGCCCGCGACGCTGGCGGGCAAGTTTCCCGCCGCCGACCCAACCAGCCGCGGCACCGCTGCCGCCTTCGGGCTCTATGCCAAGGAAGTCGGCTTCTACCGTGACCTCGCCCCGCAGCTCTGCGTGCGTGTGCCCAAGGTGTTCGCCGCCGAGATGGCCGAGGAAGGGGTCGAATTCATCCTGCTGTTCGAGGACCTGGGCCCGGCGCGGGGGGGCAATCAGCTCGACAGCTGCAGCTTTGCCGATGCCCGCGAAGCGATGCGTCAGGCCGCCGCGCTACACGCGCCGAGCTGGGAAAACCAGGCGATCCTCGGCACACCGTGGCTGCACCCGCGCGAAGGGCAGATCGATCAGGTCAAGGCGCTTTACCGCGCCGCCCAATCGATCTTTCGTGACCGCTATGCGGACAGCCTTGAACCCGAGTATATGGCGGTGTGCGAACAGCTCAACGATGCCGCAGATCATTGGTTCGGCCGCGAAGGCTCGCCCAAGTGCCTGCTCCACGGTGACTTCCGGCTCGACAACTTGCTGTTCGATATCAAGGGCGGCGCGGAACCGATCGCGGTGCTCGACTGGCAGACCGTCGCGGTGGGCAATGCGCTGACCGACATCGGCTATTTCATGGGCACCGGGATCGGCAATTCGCTGCGCGAACGCCACGAAGACGAGCTGCTCGACCTCTATTGCACCGAGATGAGCGCGCGCGGCGTAGCGCTTGATCGCGAGGCAATCTGGGACGATTACGTGGTCGGCGCCTTGCACGGCATATCGACCGCGGTGTTCAGCGCAGCCTATGTCGAACGCACACCGCGCGGCGATGCCAACTTCCTGTCGATGGCCCGCGGCGGCTGTGCACTCGCGCTGGCGCATGGCAGCCTGGCGAAACTGACTGTGTAACCGGAGAACCGCAATGCTGACCAAAGGCGATGACTATCCGCTGCACCAGACGCCCGAGCCGGTCGCGTATGCCGGCACCGACCGTAATTTCTACGACCGCTATTTCTTCAACGGCTATGCCCTCGATGGCTCGGGATTTTTCGCGGTAGCCTTCGGGATCTACCCGCACCTCAACGTCGCCGACGCGCACTTCTCGGCGATCCGCGACGGGGTGCAGGTTAACCTCCACGCCAGCCGCGAACTGGGGATGGAGCGGATGGATCTGCAGGTCGGGCCGATCCGGATCGAGATCATCGAACCGCTCAAGATCCTGCGGGTGACGGTCGATGGGGAGGGGCTCAAGGCCGACCTCACCTTTACCGGCCGTGCCTTCCCGATCGAGGAGCCGCGCTTCATTCACCGCATCGGCCCGCGCACGTTCATGGATTACACCCGGCTCACCCAGAACGGGCACTACACTGGCTGGATCGAGATCGACGGGGAGCGGCAGCAATGCGCACCCGGCACCGCCGGCACCCGCGATCGTAGCTGGGGCGTGCGCCCGGTCGGGACCAGCGATCAGCAGCCGCACGGGACCGGCGTGGTGCCGGGGTTCT
>JAYUCG010000130.1:0-8311 GCA_043740455.1 Novosphingobium sp.
TGACCAGCAGCGCGACCTTGCCGTCGCCGTGGTGATCGTTCGAGACGTAAGCGAATTTTTTGCCCTTGATCACCCCGAAGCACGGCATGCCATGGCTGGTGACCTCGTCGGCCTCGGGCAGCGCCATGGCGCGGCTGCGGACCTCGGCGATCAGGCGATCGGGCGATTTGGCGGTGGCGACCAAGTCAGCCAGACAGCGCGCGTAAAGCTGGTGCTCGGCGATCAGCACCCGCGCAGCGAGGTTGTCGGCGCTGTCCCCGGGCAGGATTGCTACTTTGGTCTGGCCGAGCAAGGGCCCGGCATCGAGTTCTGCCGTGACCTGGTGGACCGAGCAGCCACCATGACTATCCCCAACTTCCAACGCGCGGCGGTGCGTGTGCAGTCCGGGGTATTTGGGCAGCAGCGATGGGTGGATGTTGACCATTCGGCCGTCCCACCCGCCGACGAATTCTGGGGTGAGGATACGCATGTACCCGGCGAGCGCGACATATTCGGCTCCGCTTGCGCGGATCGCCGCGCCCATTGCGCCATCGTGCGCTGCGCGGTCCATACCTTTGTGCGAAAGGACGAAAGTGGAAACGCCCTCGGCTGCGGCGAGCTTGAGCCCGCCCGCGCCGGGATTGTTCGATGCGACGAGGCAGATCTCAAACGGGCAGTCTTCGGCCCGGCTGGCATAAAGCAGCGCCGCCATGTTGGTGCCGCTGCCCGAGATGAGCACGGCAACCTTGGCGCGACTAGCCAAGGTGCGAAGCTTCCCACGCGCCGCGGGCGCTCCACACCTTGTCGGCGCCTTGCACGGTGCAGCCGCGCGGTCCGTGCTCGACCGCGCCGATCACGTGGACGGTCTCGCCCGCCGCTTCCAATTCGGCCGTAACAGCAGCGGCATCGTCTGCCGCGACGGCGACGACCATGCCGATCCCGCAGTTGAAGGTCCGCGCCATTTCCGCTGGCTCGATGTTGCCCTGCGCCTGGAGGAAGGCCATCAGCCGCGACTGCTCCCATGCACCGGCATCGATTCGCGCGTGGAGCCCTTCAGGCAGCACCCGCGGCACGTTTTCAAGCAGGCCGCCGCCGGTGATGTGCGCCAGCGCGTGGATGCGCCCGCCGCGCACCACCGGGAGCAGGCTCTTCACGTAAATTTTAGTCGGCTCGATCAAATGGTCGATCAGCAGGCGATCGGGATCGAACAGCGCCGGGCGGTCCATCCGCCAACCTTTGTCTGCGGCCAAGCGGCGGACCAGCGAATAGCCGTTCGAATGGACCCCGCTACTGGCGAGTCCCAAAAGCACATCGCCTGCCGCGATCTTGTCGCCGGTCAATTGCTCACCGCGCTCGACCGCGCCGACGCAGAAACCGGCTAGGTCATAGTCGCCCGCAGCGTACATCCCCGGCATTTCCGCCGTTTCGCCGCCGATCAGCGCGCAACTGGCGATCTTGCAGCCTTCGGCGATCCCCGCGACAACCCGCTCAGCCACTCCGGTTTCAAGCTTGCCGGTGGCAAAATAGTCGAGGAAAAACAGCGGTTCCGCGCCTTGGACGATCAGATCGTTGACGCACATCGCGACCAGGTCTTCGCCGATGCGGTCATGCCGGTCATGGTCGATCGCCAATTTGACCTTGGTTCCGACCCCGTCGTTGGCAGCGACCAGCAGCGGATCCTTGTAGCCCGCCGCGCGCGGATCGAAGAAGCCGCCGAAGCCGCCGATCTCGGCATCGGCACCGGGCCGCGCGGTCGCCTTGACCAAGGGACCGATCGCCTTGACCAGCGCATTCCCCGCGGCGATCGAGACACCGGCTTGCTCGTAAGTGTAGCTCTTTTCGGACATCGCCAGCCGCGTAACGCTTTACGGCTTGGATTTCCATGCACCTTTGGGCAAAAGGCACCCTGTTTTCCCCGATGGCCAGTGCTCCACCCCTCCTGAACCTCGTGCCGAGGCGCCCCGCGACTGCCGCGACCGAGATTTTCGGCGTGGTGCTTGCCGCCTTGCTCGCACTCACCGGGCCCCGATTGTGGGCCCAGATCGAGGGCGATCGCGGGATCGTGCCCTTGGCCAGCACCAGCGACATCCAGGTCAACGGGATCGCGGTGAACACCACCGGCGATAACGGACTGGATGCGCGCGACAAGGGCTGGGCGCTCGCCGCGCGCGACGCTTGGAAGAAGGCGGGCGGGCCGAGCATGGACGAAGGCTCGATCCAGTCGATGGTCTCGGCGATTGTGGTCGAGAAAGAACAGGTCGGCCCGCACCGCTATATCGCCACGCTGAGCGTGGTGTTCGATCGCTCGCGCGCCGGGCAGTACCTGGGCGGGAACGGCGGCTCCGGGGTCAAACATTCGGCGCCGATGCTGGTTATCCCGGTGCTTTATTCGGGCGGCACCGCGCAAGTGTTCGAGGTCAAGGGCGCGTGGCAGAAGGCCTGGGCCGAATACCGCAGCGTGACCAGCGGGATTGATTACGTGCGGCCGATCGGGGCGGGCGGCGATTCGCTGCTGCTGACCGCCGGTCAGCCCGGGCGCCGCAGCCGCGCCTGGTGGCGCAACGTGCTCGACCAGTTCGGTGCGAGCGACGTGGTCATCCCCGAGGCGCGGCTCGAACGGCAGTGGCCGGGCGGGCCGGTGCGCGGCACCTTCACCGCGCGCTATGGCCCGGACAACACGTTCCTTGGCAGCGTGACGCTGACCGCGAACGATGAAGCCGGCGTGCCCGCCATGCTGGCCGACGGCGCGATGCGGATCGACCAGATGTACGCTGCCGCGCTCGCCGATGGACGGTTGAAGCCCGATAGCTCGCTCAACGTGCGCCAGCAGCTCGATCCGGGCCTCGCCGCGCTGATTGCCGCGGGTCAGGCGCCCAGCCAGACCGCCACGCCCGGCGCTTCGCCAAGCGATGGCGCCAGCTCGGCCGCCAGCGCGGTGCCCAGTGCGGCACCTGCCGAAACGCACACCTTCACCGTCCAGTTCGCCTCGCCCGATGCGAGTGCGGTCGATGCCGCGCTCGGCGCAGTGCGCTCGGCCCCGGGGGTCAAGGGTGCCTCGACCACCAGCCTCGCGATGGGCGGAACCTCGCTGATGCGGGTGACTTACGAAGGCGAGATAGGAACCCTTGCCGATGCACTGCGCGCACGCGGCTTCAAGGTTTCGGTCGGGGCTAACGCGCTCTCGATCAAACGCTGATGAGCCAGATCGCGCTGCCGCTGAAGGCGGGGCAGGGGACCCCGCGCCATATCGCGCTCGGCAACGACAACCGCGCGGTGCTCGAAGCGCTGCAAGTCGCGCCCGGCTGGCCGTTCCGCACCGCCGTGCTGAGCGGACCGCCGCGCTCAGGTAAGTCGCTGATCGCAGCCCTGTTTAGCGAAATTGGCGGCGGCGAGGCAATCGACGATGCCGACCTGATGGACGAAACCGCGCTGTTCCACCGCTGGAACCGCGCGCAGGAAGAGGGCACGCCGCTGCTGCTGGTCCGTTCGAGCAGCACTAGCGAATGGCGGATTATGCTGCCTGACCTCGCCTCGCGGGTCGGTGCAGCGCTGGCGCTGGCCATCGGCACGCCCGACGACGAGCAGCTTGCCCAGTTGATTGCGGTCCATGCCGAGAACCGCGCGCTAGCCTTGGGGCCCGATGCGGCCGAATACCTTGTGCCGCGCACCCAGCGTACCCATCTTGCCGTCGAGCGGTTGGCCGAGACGATCGACCGGCTGAGCCTTGAGCGCAAGGTCGCCCCGACCCTGGGGATCTGGCGCGAGGCGCTCGAGGCGCTGCATGGGCCGGCTGAGCCGCGCTTGCTTTAGGTAGAAAGCCGTGGGATTGAGGGGGCAAGATGTTTGACGAACTGACCCGATACTTGGACTCGATCGTGGCGCGCGATCCCAGTCCGCGTTCGCGCTGGGAAGTGCTGCTTTATCCCGGCGTGCTGGCGCTGGGGCTGCACAAGGCAGCGCACTGGCTGTTCGAGGCGCAGCTGTTCTTCATGGCCCGGCTGGTCAACACCATCAGCCGCTTCCTGACCGCGATCGATATTCATCCCGGCGCGAAGATCGGACGTAATTTCTTTATCGACCACGGCTTCGTGGTGATCGGAGAGACGGCCGAGATCGGCGACAACGTCACCATGTACCAAGGTTCCACTTTGGGCGGGACCAACCCGACGAGCGGAATTGGTGGCAAGCGTCATCCGACCATCGGCGACGATGTGATCGTCAGCCTTGGCGCAGCGATCCTCGGCCCGATCGAAGTGGGTCGCGGGGCGCGGATCGGGGCCAATGCAGTGGTCACCAAGGACGTGCCAGAAGGCGCGACCATGGTTGGCATCCCGGCCAAGCCGACGCTGGTCGAAGTGAAGCCCGAAACGCAGCACTTCGTCCCTTATGGCACCCCGTGCAGCGAACGGTTCGATCCCGCCACGCAGAAGCTCGAACTGCTGCAGTGCGAAATGGAAACGATGCAGAAGCGGCTGGGCCAGCTGCTGGAAGAACGCGATGTGCTGGCGGCCAAGGCTGCGGCCAAGAAGCGCGGCGGAGCGAAGCGCGCTTGAGCGCGATTATCACGCCCTTTCCCCACCCGGCCCGCGTGCTGCAGGTGGGGTTTGAGCGGGAAGAACTGCAACGCATCCTTGATCTCTACGGTCGCATGGTCGCTGCAGGCGAATGGCGCGATTACGCGATGGACTTCACCGCCGATGCCGCTGCGTTCAGCGGCTTCCGCCGCGCCGCCGAGCGCCCGCAGGCGCGGATCGAGAAACGCCCGGCACTGCGCGCCAAGCAAGGCATGTGGACCCTTTTCGGTGAAGCCGGACAAGTCCTGAAGCGCGGCCATGAACTAGCCGGCGTGTTATTCCCGCTCGAACGAAGGTTGCTCAAGGTGGTAATAGGCTAGCTCAACCGGAGCTAGGCGAAGGTATCGCCTACCTGCGTCGTGCTGCGCTGGGCCACGGTGATCCGGCGCACGATGCGGATCAGATTGAAGGCAGCAAGCGCGAGCATCGCGGTGCCGAAGCAGAACAGCGCATAGTTCGCGCCGGGCAGATTGGTGACGTGGATCCCGGTCAGGAACGGCAGAATTACCACGAAGGCAAGCAGGCTGTGGACCAGACAGCCGATCACGAAGCATGGCCACCAAGCGGTGACCAGCCCGACGGTCTGGCGGGCCAGATCGGGGATTTCGCCGTCGCTGAGGTTCCACAGTTCACGCATGATCCTTGCCGGAGCAACCAGGTTCACGCCGGGCACCCAATAGGCCAGCGCCGCCCAGGCCGGGGTATAGCTGAACCCGCGAATGTCCCAGTCGAGCAGGTTGGCCGCAGCGCGCCGGGTCCACAGCGAAACCGCTGCCCCGCCGGTTAGGCCAGCTCCGATCAGGAACAGCAGCGCGGCCGCGTCAAAGGCGTAGAATCGGTGCTGACAGCGTAATAGCTGGTCGAGCCCGACCGGATCACCAGCAGCAGCGAAATCAGCGTCAACACTGCGGCAACGAAAATGAACAAGCCAAGGAATATGTACCCGATCAACACGAACGCGCTGAGCGGTCCTGACTGTACTTCGGCTTGCTTGTTCGGCATCCCCCATCCCCCTTGGGGCACAGGTCTAACCGCCCAGCGGCTTCGGGCAAGCCCAATTCAGGCCTGCCCGAAGCGTATTATTGTCAGGCAGCGAGGACCGCTCCCTGCGGAAGAATCCCGCGCAATTCGCCGGGCAAGCGCTGGACCAGCGCCGAACGGATCGGGGTCCAGAAGGCCGATAGCGCGAGCAGCGCCGAACTGATGACCAGCCCGGTCACCGCGACGTTGAGTTCGACCATGCCGAACCGGTCGAACAGCCAGGTCATCGCGATCAGCACATAGGCCAGCGCCGAGACCAGCAGCGCGCGGCGATCGACCGCCAGTGCGACCACGCCCATCAGCACGTAGATAGCCAGCACGCCGATGGCCGCAGCAGCGCCGATATTCTCGCCCCCGGTCACCCCCAGCCAGTGGAACAGCGGGTGCGCGATCATCGGCGCGGCGAGCAGGTGGAGCCAGAAAGCGACATCGCTGCGGCGGGTCTCACGCGCCCGGTCGGACATGTCCCAGCGCATCGCAAAGGCAAAGACGCCAAGTCCGCAGACGAAGATCAGCGGCTGCAGGATCGGTTGGGGGTCGTGATCCATCTGCCCGCCCATCGCTACCGACAGGACCAGCGCAATGACCGCCGCGGCTACCGCTGTGGCACCTGCGGCTACCGTGATCGGCACCATGAAGCGCCGCCAGTGCAGCCAGGCAGCGCCTGCTGCAAGCGCGCCGATCCCGGCCGCGATCAGCACTCCGGCCTGTCCGCCAAGATCGGCATTGGTTTCGGCCAGGTAGTTGATCGGCACCGCCGCGACCCCGCCAACGAAGGCAAGCAGCAGCACGATCGAAGGCAGCGCCATGTGGCGCTTGACGGTGAAGAATTCAGCCAGCCCCCATGCCGCCGCAGCGACCAGCACCCCGGCAACGCCCGGCGTAATCGCCTCGCCGATGCCAGCGCAGGCGACCAGCAGTAGAACCGCTGCGATGGTCACGAAAATATCGTTGAATCCGGTAATCAGCCGAAAAAGCTCTTCATCGGCGACTGGCGCGCTGCGCATGCCCGCGGCGTGAGCGCGAAATGCCTCCGCCGCCTCATGGCTCAGTGCACCGGCGCTAACGACCGATTGCAGGTCTGCTTCGGAATACATGGGCATCCTCTCCCTGTTATAATCGAGAGAAGATGCCCTGACTGTGTTACTGTGTCAATACAGCGTGGCGATTGGTTGATGTGCCTCAATCGAATGCCGTGCCGATGCCTTCCATGGACGCCTGCTCCGTGCTTACCTTCCTGATTATGATAGCAAGGAGCACTGCCGAGGTGGCGCGCAGAATTGATCCGACTCCTGTCAGGGCCAAAATCAACGTGAGGTCCCCCGACTCCCTGTTGGCCAGTCCGCCAATGGTCATCGCGATACCACCGACTAGGAAGCAACCCCACCACAGCGGAAGGAGCGCAGCGGCATGGAGCCGATTGCTAAGGCTGCGACTCCGAAGCTCACGCATCGCTTCGTAAGGCTTTACGAGGTTTGCGAACGGCACGAAGGACCAGCCTGGGGTGAATTCAAGTCCGGTCAAGCCGAATTGTGTGAGATTATCGTGCGCGCGGTGAATCCACATGTCGACAGCAAATGCAGAAATGTAGAATACTATCGCATTCGCCACAGCAGAAAGGCCATAAATCTCCAAGATCGATTGATCAGGAGAAGTGGCCGATCTGAGAATAGCAAAGCCCGCGACCGCGAACGTAGTCGAACAAATTACATACAGGGAGATTAGAACCGTCGAAAATTTCGCCCACAATTTAAGGCGACGCAGGTTCCTGTCAAAATCTTCCACCTTGCCCAACTCCCCCAGTTCAACTGAGGCAGAGTTGGGCAATATGCAGCTTGCCGCAAGTCAATTCATCGACGTGGCGATCTCAGCCCAGCCCGCCAATCTTGGTGAGCGCGGCCATCACCGCGCCTGACTGTTCGCTGCCCGACTGCGGCACCACTTCGCCGGTGCGGTCGATGATTGCTTCCCAGTTGGCGGCGATGCCTTCGGGGGTGCGTTCGTCCGCTGGGAGGGCGATGCCCGGGGTGAGCGTGACGTAGGCGGCATGGTACGCGCCAGCGCCCGCCCCGCAGATCATGTTGGTCGGTGCGTCTTCGCTGACAAGATACAGCGCCATCGGCGCGACGTTTTCGGGCTTGAGCGCATTGAACAAAGCCTCGGGCATGCCCAGATCCTCGGTCATCCGAGTTCCGGCGACCGGAGCCAGCGTGTTGCAGTGGATGTTGTACTTCGCGCCTTCGAGGTGAAGCGTCTTGGTCAGGCCGGCGAGGCCTAGCTTGGCCGCGCCGTAGTTGGCTTGGCCGAAGTTGCCGTAAAGCCCGGTCGAACTCGCGGTCATCAGGATTCGGCCGTAGTTCTGCTCGCGCATCAGGTCCCACACCGCCTTGGTGCAGGTGGCGCTGCCGTTGAGGTGGACGTCGATGACCAGCTTCCAGTCTTCCATGGTCATCTTGGCGAAGCTCTTGTCGCGCAGGATGCCGGCGTTGTTGATCAGGATGTGAACACCGCCCCAGGCTTCGACAGTTTTGGCAACCATTTCTTCCATCTGCGCCATTTCAGTGACCGAGCCGCCGTTCGACATCGCCTCGCCGCCTGCGGCCTTGATTTCTTCGACTACCTTCAGCGCCGCGTCCGAATGGCCGGTGCCATCGCGCGATCCGCCGAGGTCGTTGACCACCACCTTGGCACCGCGCTTGGCGAGTTCGAGCGCATAG